>NZ_JBSFSB010000003.1:0-520164 GCF_053589535.1 Mycobacterium sp. NPDC003323 | reverse complement strand
AGCACCGCGGCCGGCCCGTCCGCCATGGCCCGTTTACGTAACTCGTAGAACGACTTTCGAGATATGCCATGCTCGGAACAGAACGTCGAGACCGCTCCGCGAGGCGCGTCGTCGGGCCACTGGGCGATCGCCAGGCGGACACGAGGGTCGATGGGTTCATTGACAGCCACCACCCAAGCCTCGAGGCAGAAGTGTCACCACCGAGACCCCTCAAAGTGCCACCGATGTCCTGATGCAGAACTGTCACCGATGTCTTGAGACATAACATGTGACAATTCGATCGACGTCAAGCACTCCTTGACAGATCTATCAACGTCAAGCATATATTGACATATGCCCGATACGTTTACGGCAGCAGGGCAGCGGCTCCACCGTCAACTCGGCCGGATCCTCGCCGCGCCGCTGCTGGATGCCGACGACGATCCGCTCGACCTGGTGCGTGCCGCCGACGAGATCCGTGACGAGGCCGAGGCGCTGATGAGCGCGGCGGTACAGCAGGCGCGCGCAGCGGGTCGCACCTGGCAGGAGGTCGGCGACGTGCTGGGTGTGTCCCGACAGGCCGCCTTCCAGCGGTACGGCAAACCGATCGATCCACGAACAGGAGAAGCCATGAACACGACTGCACTCCCCGGGGCCGACGAGCTGGCCCGCACCGTCATCGACGATCTGGTGCAGGCCAGGTGGGCCGAGGTGAGCGCTCGGTTCGACTCCACGATGTCCGACCGGCTCACCGACGAGGGCCTGGCCGAGGGCTGGGCGCACATCGTGGGATTGGCCGGAGCCTACGAACGCCACGGCGAAACCGCGGCCACCCGGGCCGGCGACTTCACCACCACCGACACGCCGTTGAACTTCGAGGCCGGTGACTTCGTCGCGCGCATCACCTTCCGTGACGACCGGACAATTGCCGGGCTCTACATCCTGAACCCCGACGCAGCCGCCAACTGAGTCAGCCGGCAGCCGGCCCGTCCAGGAACTCCTGCAACGCCTCGGCCACCGACTCCGGCGCCGTCGCCATCGCGAAATGCGAGTGCTCGGCCCAGCGCACCCGCCGGGCCGCCGGCAACACCGCAGCCAATTCGTCGATGCCTTCGGGCAGCGGCGACCAGCTCTGGCCGCCCTCCATCAGCAGCACCGGCACATCGACGGCGGCCCAGCGCTCGGGGCCACCGTCGTCACCGGCCATCGCCTCCAGGTCGGCCAGCGCGCTCATCGCCGCCACCGGATCGTCGGGAATCGACGGACCGGCGGCCAGCACATCGGCGGGGATGCGGGCGGCTTCGCGCAGGAAAAGCTCCAACGCGTCGGCGTATCGCACCGTGGTGAACAGCCTCTGGTACTCGTCGATGACCGGCAGTAGATGCGCGCCCGTCAGCAGCAGCGGCGGCTCGAACAATGCCAGCGAGGCGATCCGGCTGCTGTCGGAAAGCGCGGCGTGCAGCGCCACCGTCGCGCCGTAGGACGCCCCCACCACATGCGCGCGGCCGACGGCGCCCAACACCGACTGCAGATCATCGGCCTCGGCGGCAAAGCTGTTGGGCGCCGGGCCGACGCCGCTGGGCAGATGATTGCGGCGCGCGTACCGGATGATCTGGTAGCCGCCGAGGCGGGCGCCGATATCCGCCCAGGATTCCAGGCCGCCGTTGGACCCGTGCACGAAGACCACCGGCGGCCCCGAACCCGTCACCTCGGCGACGAGTTCGGTGCCATCGGGTGCTGCCACAGAGATGCTCACGGGCAGCGATTGTTCAGGAAATGGCGTCCCGGATCGACCGGCGCGCCACCGCGACACGAGCTTCGACCGCCTCGCGGGCGGACACCACGGAGGCGTTGAACTCGCTCCACTCGCGGTCGATGGCATCACGCAGATCGCCCCGCCGGCTGGCGGTGGTCGCCACTTCGAACACGCCGTCGACGGCGCTCGACACCAGTTCACCCTGCGCCCGGACCACGGCGCCGGCCACCTCGGCGGCGCCGGTGATCACCGCATTGGGCAGCGGCGACTGCCGGTTGGCGTAGGCGCCGACGGCGGTGCGGATGCGACCGCCCGCGACCAGCACGGCGTCCTGGACCGCTTCGTTCGTCTCGCCCAGCGCCGCGGGCAGGGTGGCACCGCTGCGGATGGCGGCGACCACTGCCGCCGGTGATTCGACGACCGCCGCGGCCGCGTCGGTGGCCGCCTCCACCAGCTGGCCGGTCAGGTCCTGGCCGGCGTCGAGTTGGCGTCCCAGCGCGGCACGCAGGGCGACGGCCCGGTGGTCGAGAACGGCTTCGATGTCGGAAGCCGGGACGATCTCGGCGTCGATGAAGTTGTCGGCAGCAGGAGCTGCGGTGTTCGCGGTGTTCTCGGGAGTGACGGTGTCGGTCATGGAAAGCCATTGAACGCCGCGCAACCGAATCGCCGATGGCATACAGATGACCGCCGGATGACGCCGACGAATCCCGCAGAGGTGGAAGTGCTTACACCCAATACGCCACGCGCGCGCGGTACTGACGCATCGCGAAGGCCGCACAGATCCAGCCGAGCACCGTGCACACCAGCACGACGATCCAGTGCCGGAGCTCCTGGTCGGCGCCCAGCAGCGGTGCCCGCACGATGTCGACGTAGTGCAGCAGCGGATTGAACTCGATGATCTTGGCCCAACCGCCGGCGCCCTGGGTGCGCAGCGTCTCGTCGTTCCAGATGATCGGGGTCATGTAGAACAGCAACTGCACCAGGCTGAACAACAGCGGGCTGATATCGCGGTACCGGGTGGCCAGGATGCCGAAAACCAGTGCCACCCAGACACAATTGAGCACGATCAGCAGCAGCGCCGGGATGAAGGCCAGGTCGGTCCACTTCCACGGTTGCGGGAAGATGATCGCGATCACCACGAAGATGATGATGTTGTGCGCGAACAGCAGCACCTGCCGCCACACCAGTCGGTAGACGTGCACACTCAGCGGCGTCGGGAGTTGCTTGATCAGTCCCTCGTTGGCGACGAACACGTCGGCACCCTCGAGGATGGCCGCGCTGATCAGATTCCAGATGATCAGGCCGAGCGTCACATACGGCAGGTGCTCGGACAGTTCGAGTTTGAACAATTTGGAGTACAACCCGCCGAGTGCCACGGCCATGGTGCCGGTGGCGATAGTGATCCAGAACGGGCCGAGCACCGAGCGCCGGTAACGCTGTTTGATGTCCTGCCAGCCCAGGTGCAACCACAGTTCGCGCTTGCCGAACCCGGCCGCCATGTCACCCCAGGCGCGGGCCATCGTCTTGGACTGGGCGGCGGCGTCGATCACTGTCACCTGTTGTACCTCTCGAACTTCTCCTGCCGGCCCATCTTGCGCAGCCGTAGCCACTCGCGCAGTCCGGCCGGGTCCCGCCGGGTCACCAGGAAGAACCAGCCGAAGCGCACCCATTCCTGCGGGATCAACCGGCGCAGTCCGCGCTGCGCCTGCAGATAGCCGCGATTGCGGTAGGTGAAGAAGCGCTTGGCGGCGTCATCGGGATACTGGGTGTGCATCCGCCCGCCCAAGATCGGCTTGAACTCGTCGGCGCCGTGCGGGTGCAGGTAGGCCGCGTCCAGGCAGGTGCCGAACGGCAAGCCGGACAACACGAGTCGGCGGTGCACGTCGGTCTCGTCGCCGCGGATGAACAGCCGAAGATCCGGGACGCCGACCGCCTCCAGCGTGGTCGCGGCGAACAGCGCGCCGTTGAACAACGAGGCGATCCCGGGCAGCAGGTCGTCCGACCCGTCGACCCTCAGCTCCGACACCTGCCTGCGCCAGGCGACACCGCGGCGCAGCGGGAAGGCCAGTCGGCTCGGATCGTCGAGATCGCACACCATCGGCGACACCTCGGCCAGCGAATGCCGGGCCGCACACCCCAGCAGCGTGGCCAGGACCGAGTCGTCCGCGGGCCGCCCGTCATCGTCGGCCAGCCACACCCAGTCCGCACCCAGTGCCAGGGCGTGCAACATGCCGAGCGCGAAACCGCCTGCACCGCCGAGGTTTCGGCGCGAGCCCAGGTAGGTGGTCGGCACCGGCTGGGCGGCCACCAGTTCGGCGACCGCGGCGTCGTCGTCGTTGTCGACGACGATCAGATGGTCGGGCGGACGGGTCTGGGTGCACACGGCGTCCAACGACACCGAGAGCGCCTCGACCCGGCGGTGCGTGACGATCACCGCGACAACCGTGTCAGCCATCGGCGCGCGAGTTCTCTTCGAGCACTTCGCGTACGTGCCGGGCCGCATCCGGACCCTCGTAGGCGCCGACCACTTCCTCGATCCCGCCGGTCATCCGGATGGTGCCGTGATCGATCCACATGGCCGATGTGCACAGTTGGGCCAGGAACTCGTTGGAATGGCTGGCGAACACCAGGATTCCCGAGCGGGCCACCAGATCCTGCAGCCGGGTGCGGGCCTTCTTCATGAATTCGGCGTCGACGGCGCCGATGCCTTCGTCGAGCAGCAGGATCTCGGGGTCGATGCTGGTGACCACACCCATCGCCAGGCGCACCCGCATACCGGTGGAGTAGGTGCGTAGCGGCATGGACAGGTAGTCGCCCAGTTCGGTGAAGTCGGCGATCTCGTCGACCTTGGCCAGCATCTGTTTACGGGTCTGGCCGAGGAACAGCCCGCGGATGATGATGTTCTCGAATCCGGAGATCTCCGGGTCCATGCCGACGCCCAGATCGAACACCGGGGCCACCCGGCCGCGCACCGTCGCCGACCCGCGGGTGGGTTCGTAGATGCCCGACAGCAACCGCAGCAGGGTCGACTTGCCGGCGCCGTTGTGCCCCACCAGTCCGACGCGGTCGCCCATCTGCAAGGTCATGGTGATATCGCGCAGTGCCTCGATGACCACCACGTTGGATTCGTTGCGGCCGATGGTGCCACCGGCCTTGCCGAGGAACGCCTTCTTCAGCGACCGGGACTTGGCATCGAAGATCGGGAACTCCACCCACGCGTTGTCGGTGGAGATGAACGGGCTGTCCGACACGGGCGGCTACAGGTACTGCCCGGTGCCCGGGTGCGACGGACCGCGCTGCCCGGGTGCCATGCCCGGCGGCAGCTGACGCATCTGCTCCAGCTGCGCACGCGCGGCCATCTGCTGGGCGAACAGTGCGGTCTGGATGCCGTGGAAGAGGCCCTCCAGCCAGCCGACCAACTGGGCCTGGGCGATGCGCAGCTCACCGTCGCTGGGCACGGCGTCATCGCTGAACGGCAGCGTCAGACGCTGCAATTCCTCGCGCAGTTCCGGGGCTAGCCCCTCCTCCAGTTCGCGGATGCTGCTGCTGTGGATCTGGGCCAGCTTGCTGCGGCTGGCTTCGTCGAGCGGTGCGGCGCGCACCTCTTCGAGCAGCTGTTTGATCATGGTGCCGATCCGCATCACCTTGGCCGGCTGCTCGATCAGGTCGGTCAACGCCTTGTCGTCGTCGGCGTCGGCGGCTGCCGCGTCGCCGGTCAGAATTTCGACGTTGTCGTCGTCGGGGTTGATCGTCATGCCTAGCGACACTAGTCCCCCCGGTCGTGGTGTCTCCGAGCTGTGGCGACGGTCCAGGTCAGCACCGGATATCCGCCCCCCGTTGCTCCCACGAGCACCAGCAACAACACCGGTGATCAGCCCCCTGACGCCGAGGGGCCTGCATTAGTATGACCGTCGAAGTGATCCGGGCCGGGTCCTGCAGCGCGGCAGGATCTGCAACCCGATGTGTGTCCGTCTGTGCGATTCACAGACGTTCTAAGGTGGCTGACATGGTGTACGACGTTGCCCGGGTGCGTGGATTGCATCCGTCGTTGGGCGACGGCTGGGTGCATCTGGACGCGCCGAACGGGATGTTGCTGCCGGATTCGGTGGCCACCACGGTGTCCACGGCGTTCCGCGGTTCCAAGCCCGTCGCCACCGGTCCGCATCCCTCCGCGCGCCGCAGCGCCACCGTGCTGGCCGCGGCCCGGCAGGCCATCGCCGACTTCGTCGGGGCCGACCCGTCCGGTGTCGTGCTCGGCGCCGATCGGGCCGTCCTGCTGACCTCGCTGGCCGATGCTGCATCGGTCCGAGTCGGGCTCGGCTACGAGATCGTTCTTTCCCGGCTCGACGACGAGGCCAACATCGCCCCGTGGCTGCGCGCGGCCAACCGCTACGGCGCCAAGGTCAAATGGGCCGAGGTCGACATCGAGACCGGTGAGTTGCCCACCTATCAGTGGGAGAGCCTGATCACCGGCCCCACCCGGCTGGTGGCCATCACCTCGGCGTCGGCGACGCTGGGCACCGTCACCGATCTGACCCCGGTGACCAAGCTGGTGCACGAGAACAGCGGCCTGGTGATCGTCGACCATTCCGCAGCCGCGCCGTACCGGATGATCGATATCGACGACATCGACGCCGATGTGGTGGCGCTTAACGCCGTGGCGTGGGGCGGTCCGCCGATCGGCGCGCTGGTGTTCCGCGATCCGGCCGTCATCGACCAGTTCAGCTCTGTGTCGCTGGATCCGCACGCGACCGGGCCGGCCCGGCTGGAGACCGGTATCCACCAGTACGGACTGCTCGGCGGGGTGGTGGCCAGCATCGAGTACCTGGCCAATCTCGACGAGTCGGCCACCGGGTCGCGCCGGGAACGGCTGGCGGTGTCGATGGAATCGTCGGCCGCGTACATGGATCGGCTGTTCGGCTATCTGCTGTCCTCGCTGCGGTCGCTGCCGCGGGTGATCGTGTTGGGCAGCCCGGCCGAACGGATCCCGGTGCTGAGCCTGGCCGTGGACGGGGTGCCCGCCGAGCGGGTCATCCAGCGACTGGCCGACAACGGTGTGCTGGTGAGCTCAAGTGCGCATTCGCGGGTGCTGGATGCCCTGGGCGTCAACGACATCGGCGGGGCGGTGACCATCGGGCTGTCGCATTACAGCACCGCGGCCGAGGTCGACCAGTTGGTGCGGGTGCTGGCCTCGTTGGGCTAGCTGACCCGCAACAGCACCTTGCCGGTCACGCTTCCGTCGGTCAGCAGCTTGTGCGCCGCGGCGGCATCGGTGACGGGCAGTTCGGCGCCGACCAGCGGTCGCACCTTGCCCGCGGAGACCAGCGGCCAGACATTCTGCAGCACCTGTTCGACGATGGCGCCCTTGCCGTCCGGCCCGTCGACGGGGCGCGACCGCAGCGCGGTGGCGATCACCCCGGCGCGTTTGCCGAGCAGCTTGGCGATGTTGAGTTCGGCCTTGATACCGCCCTGCATGCCGATGATGACCAGTCGGCCGCCGTCGGCCAGGGCGTCGATGTTCCGGTCGAGGTATTTGGCGCCCATGATGTCGAATATGACATCGGCTCCGCCGGCCTCGCGCACCCGCTCGACGAAATCCTCGTCGCGGTAGTTGATGGTGAGATCGGCGCCCAGTTCGGCGCACAGGGCCAGCTTCTCGGCCGATCCGGCGGTCACGGCGGTCCGCACGCCCAGCTCCCGCGCCACCTGGATGGCATGGGTGCCGATACCGCTGCCACCGCCGTGGACGAGCAGAAACGCGCCCGGCTGCAGCCGCGCCGTCATCATCAGATTCGACCAGACGGTGCAGGCGACCTCCGGCAGCGCGGCCGCCGTGTGCAAATCGACACCGTCGGGAACGGGCAGCACCTGGGCGGCGGGGACCGCGGTGTATTCGGCGTAGCCGCCACCTGCCAGCAAAGCGCAGACCGGTTGGCCCACGGACCAGCCGTGCACGCCGGCGCCGACCTCGACAATGGTGCCCGACACTTCCAGGCCCATGATCTCGCTGGCGCCCGGTGGCGGCGGGTAGCTACCGGCGGCCTGTAGCAGGTCGGCCCGATTGACCCCGGCGGCGGCCACCCGGATCACCACTTCACCCTCGTGAGCTGCGACGTCAGGCGCTTCTTGCCATGTCATACGTTCGGTTGAAACCGCAACGATGGCTCTCATTGGAGCTAGGCTACTCCGCCTGCCGAAAGTACGATTATCCGATGGAAGCACTCATGGGGGGACGGACGGCGAGCACCATGCCGGGTCTCGATATCGCCGAGCAGAAATCATGGCAAAACTTTCTGGACTCGGCTCTACGCATCTACGCAACACTGAACAGGTCGCTGGTCGACAACCACGGTCTGGCACTCAACGATGTCCGGTTGCTCGACATCCTGGACAGCTCCGACAGCGGCTCGGCGAGGATGGGGGACCTCGCCGAGGGGCTGATGTCGTTGCCGTCCCGGGTGACCCGGCAGATCCACCGGTTGGAGAAGCTGAACCTGGTGACGCGGGTCGCCAGCCCGGATGACCGCCGGGGCGTGTTGGCCACCATCACCGATCAGGGCCGCGCCCTGCTGGCCGATGCGATGCAGACCTACGGCGCCGAGGTGCGTGCACACTATCTGGGCCGGCTGTCGCGGGCGCAGATCACGGCGATGGGTGAGAACTGCCGACGCATCAGCGCCGGTCTGCAGGCAGATGGGCGGCCCGCGAAGCTCGGTCGGGTGTAGACCGTTTAGGCTGTTCAGCGGTGGCGTGGCAGAGCGGCCTAATGCACTCGCCTTGAAAGCGAGAGACGGCTAACACCGTCCGGGGGTTCAAATCCCTCCGCCACCGCGTGTGCACCCGAGTGATGTGGCCGGATGCCGGCGACGCTGTCCTGGTGGGACGAAACATGGACTTCCACAAGGATTTGATGACCAACCTGTGGAAGCAGTCGCGCGGCGTCACGCGTGACGACGGCGTGACCGGCAGGCTCACCTGGACGTCGACGTACGGCAGTGTCATCGCGACTGCGTTCGACATCATCTCCGTCGACGGCCTCAACGAGGCGGGCCTGGCCGGGCATGTGCTGTGGCTGGCCGAATCCACCTTCGGCACACCGGATGCCGACCGCGTCCAGCTCAGTCAGGCCATCTGGCTGCAGTACTTCCTGGACAATTTCGCGACTGTGGCCCAAGCCGTGGCGTGGATCGAGCAGACCGACGTCCAGGTCGTGCAGATGCAGGACCCGACCGGCGGTAAACCGCCGGCCATCCACCTCGCTCTCGACGACGCCTCCGGGGACTCGGCGATCATCGAGTACATCGACGGCAAGGCCAAGGTCTACCACGACCGAAGCCACCGGGTGATGACCAATTCGCCGACCTTCGATCAGCAACTGGAACTGGTGAAGTCCTTCACCGGTCTCGGCGGGTCCGAGCCGCTGCCGGGCTCCACCGAGGCCGCCGCCCGCTACGCGCGGGCCACCTACTACGCCGGCAGGCTGCCACA
Source organism: Mycobacterium sp. NPDC003323 (assembly GCF_053589535.1). Taxonomy (NCBI): domain Bacteria; kingdom Bacillati; phylum Actinomycetota; class Actinomycetes; order Mycobacteriales; family Mycobacteriaceae; genus Mycobacterium; species Mycobacterium sp. NPDC003323. The sequence goes on along the minus strand of NZ_JBSFSB010000003.1, from coordinate 510,941 downwards.
ACCCACCGGTCAGGTCGAGGCGATCGCCGGGATGTTCTCGGTGATCCGCAATGCGGCACAACCGTTTCGGGTGCCCGACCCGGGCAAGCCGGATGCCTCCCAGACCATCTGGCAGGTGGTACTGGACCTGACCAACAAGCGCTACGTCTACGAGTCGACCACCCGTCCTAACATCGTCTGGGTGGATCTGGCCGACCTCGATTTCACCGCAGGCACCCCGCAGCTCAAGTTGGATCTGATCGGCCGGCTCGCGGTGCAGGGCGGTATCGCGGGCAACGTCTCGGACCGCTTCGAGGACGAGGGCCCGATGACGTTCCTGTCGCTGCAGCTGCTGGAGCAGCTGAAGGGGACTACTCCCCGGTGAATTGCGGCGGGCGCTTCTGGAACATCGCGGTGACCGCCTCGCCGAGGTCCTTCGAGGGCAGAAACGCCGAATTCCACGCCGCCACATAGCGCAGACTCTCCGAGACCCGGCCGATGCGCTGCTGGTCCAGGACGTCCTTGACGCCGTGGACGGTCAGCGGCGGGTTCGCCGCGATCTCGGCCGCGGTGGCATGCGCGGCGGCCAGTGACGCCTCGGCGTCGGGGTAGACGTCGTTGACCAGATTGATCTTCTCGGCGCGGGCCGCGTCGATGTCCTTGCCCGTCAACGTCAGTTCGCGCAGATGCCCGTCGGACAGGATCAGTGGCAGCCGGGCCAGCGAGCCGACATCGGCGACGATGGCCAGCTTGACCTCACGCACCGAGAATTTGGCATCGGCACTGGCATAACGGATGTCGACCGCGCTGATCAGGTCCACCCCGCCGCCGATGCACCAGCCGTGCACCGAGGCGATGGTCGGGGTGCGGCAGTCGGCGACGGCATTGATCGCACCCTGCATCGCGGTCAGCTTCTGATGGAAGCCCAGCCGGTCCTTGGCGCCGGCGTCCAGCCCGGGCATGGTGGCGCCCATCGCGGCCAGGTCCAGGCCGTAGCTGAAGTTCTTGCCCGACCCTGTCAGCACGATGGCGCGGACGTCCGGATCGGCGTCCAGCGCACCGAACACCTCGGGCAGTTCGGCCCAGAAGGCGGGGCCCATCGCGTTGCCCTTGCCGGGGCCGATCAGCGTCACCCGGGCGACCTGATCGGCGATGTCCACCGTCACGGATTCGTAAGCCATGGGTGCAGGCTAACGGGTGTCAAGAAACCTAGGGGACCGGACCACCCAGCAGTACCTCGCTGACCGTGCTGTCGGTCAGGAACTGGCACACCGCGTCGGCCAGCGACTTGGCGATCTCGATGTTGTCCGGGCCCAGGATCGACTGTTCCCCTTCGAGGATCGCGTTGACGACGGCCTTCTGGGTCGCTTCGTCGAGCTGGTTGTAGTCCGCGCAGGTCATCGTCAGCGCATCCGGTGGGGGCGGCACGTCGGGCACATCCGAACCCTGCGTCGGGAAGCCGGGGATGGTGATATCGGGCAGCCCCGGGATCTCCGGCAGCCCAGGGATGACGGGCGGGCGGGTGGTCGTCTCGGTGGTCAGCGGCGGGCCGGGTTCGGTGGTCATGGCCACCGAACCGTCGGTGCTGCGGGCGCAGCCGGTCAGCACGGCGAGTGCGACCAGGCCGGTCAGGGTGATCCGTGCGGCGGTCATCGGTCACCCGTCTGTTGTGCGATCCACTTCTCGGCAAATGCCAGGAATGCGTCGTTCTCGTGCGGGGCGGCGACGGTCACCCGCACACCGTCCTGGCCGTAGGGCCGCACCAGCAGCCGGTTGTCGGCGGCGGCATTGGTGAACTCGTCGGTGCGGCCCGGCAGCACCAGCCAGACGAAATTGGCCTGGGAGGCGGGCAGCTGATAGCCCATGGCGGTCAGCGCGGCGCTGACCCGGGCGCGTTCGGCGACGACGGCGTCGGTGCGGGCCAGCAACTCGTCGGCGGCATCCAGCGACGCGATCGCGGCGGCCTGCGAGACGGTGGTCGCGGTGAACGGCACGTAGACCTTGCCCAGTGCGGTGATGATGTCCGGGTCGGCGACGGCATATCCGACGCGCAGACCGGCCAGCCCGTAGGCCTTCGAGAAGGTGCGCAGCACAACCACATTCGGGTACCTGCGGACCAGGCCCAGGCTGTCGGGCAGCAGACCGTCGCGGATGTACTCGACGTAGGCCTCGTCGATGACGACCAGGATGTCCGAGCGGACGGCGGCGACGAAGGCCTCCAGGGCGGCGGGGTCGACGACGGTCGAGGTCGGGTTGTTCGGGTTGCACACGAAGATGAGCCGGGTGCGGTCGGTGACCGCTGCTGCCATCGCGTCGAGGTCGTGGGCCTCATCCTTCAGCGGCACCGGCACTGCGGTGGCGCCTGCGGTGCGCACCTGCAGCGGATAGATCTCGAAGCTGCGCCAGCCGAACACCACCTCGTCGCCGATGGTGGAGGTGATCTGGATGAGCTGCTGGCACAGGCTCACCGACCCGGCGCCCACCGCGATGTTCTCCGGTGCGAAGTTCACATGCTTGGCCAACCGCTCGCGAAGGTCCAGATAGCCGTTGTCCGGGTAGCGGTTGATGCCGGCCGCGGCGGTGGTGATGGCCTCCAGCACGCTGGGCAGGGGAGCGTCGACGGTCTCGTTGCTGGCGATCTTGATCGCGCCGGGCACCGTGCGGCCGGGGGTGTAGGCGGGAAGGTCGGCCAACTCGGGTCGCAAACGGGCGGTCACCCGGCCATTCTAGGGGTGCGGTCACCCGCGCTTTGCCTTCCGCCGTGGAGCCTGTGTAATCTGTGCGCTCGGCGGTTCCGGGGGTCCGGTACCCTCAGATCGTTCAGGAGGCGTGCCAGAGCGGCCGAATGGGACTCACTGCTAATGAGTTGTCCCCCTTACCGGGGACCGGAGGTTCAAATCCTCTCGCCTCCGCCGAGTGTGACCAGCAGTACCAAGTGAATAGCACGACCAGGCGCCCGTAGCTCAACGGATAGAGCATCTGACTACGGATCAGAAGGTTAGGGGTTCGAATCCCTTCGGGCGCACCATCTCCTCTTTGTGGGCCGGTTCTCGGCCGCATGCGCATCCCGTTTGTGCCGGCACACCTGTCCGGCGGCGGCGATCGCGGCCGGATCGAAGCCCTGGGGAACCGGTCCGCCGGCGACCAGCGCCCGCACCAGCGCCTGCTGCCGCTGGGCCAAAGTCTTGTCGTTGGTCATGCCCAGACCTTTCGCGCGGTCGCGGTGATCGGCGCCGCGCCGGCGGCCGCCGCGATGGCATCCAATTCGTCGAACAGTTCGGCGGCCGGCGGGTACCCGCCGTCGCGCTCCAGCATGAACGGCGTGTCGACCCGCTCGCGCAGCGCGGTGATCAGTTCGAGCACCTGCGGCGGCGTCGCCGCGGTGTGCGTGTCGTGGTAGAAGTCGCCGTCTTGATGTCCACCGGCGACGTGGCTGTAGGCCACCTGCTGCACCGGCAACCGTGCCAGCTCACGGTGCGGATCCCGGCCGCGATTGCGGGCATTGGCGAACACGTTCGCGACGTCGAGCACCAACAAGACCCCGGTGCGTTCGACCAGTTCGGTGAGGAACTCCGATTCGGTGAGATCCGATTCCGGCCATTCCAGGAACGACGCGATGTTCTCGACGGCCAACGGCACCGCGAGCTCGGACCGCGTGCGCTCGATGTTGGCGGCGAGCGCGTCCAGGGCTTCGCGGGTCCGCGGGACGGGCAGCAGATGGCCTGCCTCGATACCGCCGGCCCGGACGAACGCGACATGCTCGCTGACCAGTGGTGCGCCCAGCGCCTCGGCGCAGGCCGCCAGCCGCCGCACCCGGTCGCGTTGCACCGGTTCGGCGCCACCGAGGGAGAGCGCGACCCCGTGCGGTATCACCGGCACCCCCGCGGTCGCCAGCGCCGTCAGTGCGGGATCCGGCCGTGCCCGACCGCGGCGCAGGGGTACCGACTCGGCGATCACCTCGCAGAACCCCGGCGCAAGGTCGGCGATCACCCCGGCGATCTCGCCGCGCCAGCCGATGCCCACATCGCCCAGCGCGGGCGCGACGCGGCCGGCGCTCACTCGCCCCCTCCGCCACCGCCGCCACCGCCGCAGCCGCCACACCCGCCGCCGCCACCACCGCCGCCGCCGTCGCCACCGCAGGACGATCCCCCGCAGCCCGCACCGTCGCCGCCGCCGTCGGCATCGCCGTTGAGTTCGACGGCCTCCGCATAGTCGGGGTCCACCAGCCATAGCGCGGCGGTGCCGAACAGCGCCACCGAGGTGGCTGCCGCGGCCGGACCATATGTCGCAAAGGCCGGTCGTCGGGCGGGCCGCAGAAACTCCTGCTTGCGCTGTTGCCCCTTGAGCAGCTTGCGGCCCGCGCGGGTCCGCCGATCCACGCTGAACAGGGCGGGCAGCACCACCGCCGCGAAGGTGGCCAGGATTATCACGGGCACCCATGTCTTTCCGCTTTCTCGCGCCGGTAGCTGCGTCAGCTGGTGCACGCAGAAACCGATCCCCAGCAGCACGGCCACCAGCGTGGGCAGCGCACCCAGCCGGATCCGGGTACGTTCGGCCGCCGGTCGCATCAGACCGCGCGCACACAGTGCCTTCTCCAGGACCGGCAGGTCACCCCGCGACGCGATGATCAGGTGCCGCACAGTGCATCCCGGTTCGGCGGCGACCCGCCTGAAAACGCGCTCGGTGAACCAGTCGGTATCCGGTCCGGCCGGCACCGAGGGATCGACTCGGCCGTCGGTGGTGATCCGGCCGCCGGCCCGCAGCGCCGCCAGCGCGGCCACCACCGGCGCGGCATCGGATCGCAGATAGGCCAGTTCGGTGGCACTGAGCGCGCCGGCCTTCGCCGGCGGGCGCGATACCGGCAGGTGGCGCCACACCACCGCAAAGACCGTGGTCGCCGCCGCGGCGCCCAGAATCGCGTAGGTGGGGCCGGTAAAGGCACTTGAGTAGAGATCGATCACCTTCTGCAGCGACATCGCTTCACCTCCCGGGTACTGGACGATCTTGATCTGTCGATATCACTGTGTAGCACCCGCCAGTGTGAGCGAAGGTTAAGATCCGTCCCAGATGCTGTGTGCTGCATAAGGTTCGGCGCTTGGCACAGATTCTCCTTAACCACCACCTGCGGATTCGGCTTCCGGTCCGGACACTGCGGCACGCCGATCCACACCAAATTTGCGACCCGACATCTCCGTCGCGGGCCGTTGGTGCACTATGAGCCCATGACTTCACCGCACATCCAGCGTTGGATCGATTTCATCGGCACCCATGACCCGGCCGCACTCGACGCGATGCTCGCCGACGATGTGGTGTTCTACTCCCCGGCGGTGTTCACCCCGCAGGAGGGCAAGGCCAAGACCGCGATGTACCTCAATGCCGCCGCGAAACTGTTCGGCGGCACCGATTTCCACTATGTCGAGCGGTGGGAGGGCGACAACTCGGCGATCCTGGAGTTCCAGGCCACGCTGGACGGTGTCACGGTCGACGGTATCGACATGATCCACTGGAATGCCGAGGGCCAGATCACCTCCTTCAAGGTGATGATCAGACCGTTCAAGGGGCTGCAGGCCGTCATACCGCGGATGGCGGAACTGCTCGGGGCCCCGTGACCCCGGTGCCGGTGAAGCTCAGCTCATCGGCGAAGACCGGCTCACCGAAATAGTTGCCCTGGGCCACCGAGCACCCGTACCCGCGCAGCAGTTCCGCGGTGTCGGCGTCCTCGACGCCCTCGGCGACGCTGGTGACGCCCAGCGTGTGGGCCAGCTTGATGACCGCGTGCACGATGGCCGCCGCGCGCGGATCGGTCAACATCGGCGCCACGAAATGCCGGTCGAGTTTCAACTCGTCGATCGGCAGATCGCGCAGATAGCTCATGGTCGCGTAACCGCTGCCGAAATCGTCGATGGATACCCGGAATCCGGCCGCGCGCAACTGTTCGATGACTTGGCGGGCCTGCAGCACGTTGGCCAGCAGATAGTGCTCGGTGATCTCGATGGTGACCGCGGTCGGGGGCAGCCCGTGATCGGCCAGCACCGCACCGATGCGTGCGGGCAGCGTCGCATCGTTGAAGGACGGCGCGAAAAGGTTGATGGCGACCGGGATCTCCCGGCCGCCGCGCCGGTACCAGGTGGCCGCGTCGCGCACCGCCTGCTCGACCACCAGATCGGTGACGGCCCCCATCAACCCGCTGCGCCGGATCAACGGCAGGAACTGGTTCGGCGTCAGCACACCCAGTTCGGGGTGCGGCCAGCGCACCAGCGCCTCGACGCCGACCACCTCGCCGGTGGCCAGCGAAATCTGCGGTTGATAGGCCAGCCGGAGGTCCCCGCCGTCGACGACGCGTCGCAGCTGGCCCAGCAGCTTGATCTCCGGTACCGGCGCGACGGGTGCCGCGCCGTCGTCCCACACCGTATCGGTGTCGCCGATCTGCATGCCGGGCGCGAAGACCTGCACGCCACCGGTGTCGGACCGCTTGGCCACGTACATCGCGACATCGGCGTGCTTGAGCAGCTCCTCGGTGCCGATCGGGGCGCCCCACGGCCCGGGCGCGATGGCCAGCCCGATGCTGGGGCGGATGTAGACGTCCTCGCCGTCGAGGATGAACGCCTCGTCGAAGGCGCGGACGACCCGTTCGGCGATGTCCTCGGGCGGCTCGATACCGGACTCGATGATAATCGCGAATTCGTCGCCGCCCAGACGCGCAACGGTGTGACCGGCCGGCACGGTGTGCACCAACCGGGCTGCGATATCGCGCAGCAGTTCGTCACCCCAGTGGTGACCGAGGTTGTCGTTGACCAGCTTGAAATCGTTGAGGTCCAACGAGAGCACCGCCAACGGCCGGCCGTCGCGGTGCTGCAGCTCGATGGCGTGCTCGAGGCGGTCGGTGAACAGCAGCCGGTTGGCCAGCCCGGTCAGGGAATCCTGGAAGGCGTGCGCGGCCACCTCGTCGAGCAGGCGCCGGTTCTCCACCAACACCGTGAGCTGGCGGATCAAGGCGGCGATCACCAGGGTCGCGGCGCCCACCAGCACCGGTCGGATGTCCACGTCCGACCACAGATGCGCCACCGACGCGATGACCGCCAAGGGCATCGGCGTGTACGGCAGCCACATGATGGTGGTCGGTAGCGGTCGATCGTCCTCGGTGCCCGCGGTACGCATGATCCTGGACAACTGCGCGCCGGCAGCGATCATCACCAGCCCGGTGACCTTGGCGATGACGGGGAAGGGGCTGGCCGCCCAGTCGTCGTGCAGCTGGACGTACACGGCCGCCACATCGCCCATCGCGATGGCGGTCAGGCCCGCGGTGACCAGCCCCAGGATCGGTCGCCGCCCCGGCGGCACCATGGTCAGGACCAGCGTCGACATCGTCACCATGGCCAGTGCGGTGATGGGGTAGAGCGCGGTCAGTGCCGCGGTCTGCGGGTCGTGACCGTTGTCGAAGAAGAGGTCGTCGAGCACGGCGGCCCAGACCAACAGAAACAGCGCCGAGGCGATCACCAGGCCGTCCATCAGCTGCCGGAATCCCGACAGCCTGCCGGTTGCGGTGCGCATCACCCAGACCGCGGTGACCGCCGCAGGCAGCGCCAGATAGCCGATATCGGCGACGGAGAACAACGGCGGCGCGGACTGTCGGATCACCGCGTGGTAGGCCGAGATCGCGCTGCCGGCCACCCAGCCGAAGAAGCCGACCGCCAGCGCGCTCCAGCCGATGCGGATGCTGCCGCGTGCGGCCACGGCGGCGGCAACCGCGCACGCGCACGCGCCCGCGCTGAACGCAACGAAGCCGACCGATCCGACGATCGTCGTCACCTGCGTGCCACCCCAGCCGAAGATCAACCAGCAAACGAACAGCAGGTAAACCGCCATGCCGGTGGCATAGCTGACGTTCGGCCTGATCATGCGCATCACATGCAGCTTAGTGGGCGTGTCCGACGCGGCAACAGCGAATGCGCCCAGTCCATCCAGCAACGCCCGTCACAGAAGGCTGCGATAACCTTGTCTGCGATGCGTCTGCTGTTGATCTCCGATACCCATCTGCCGACCCGGGCGCGGGACATGCCTGCGCAGGTGTGGGCGGCCGTGGAGGCGGCCGATGTGGTGGTGCACGCCGGTGATTGGGTGCACGTCGATCTGCTGGACCGCCTGGAGCAGCGGGCGCACCGGCTGATCGCGTGCTGGGGCAACAACGACGGTGACGATCTGCGGGCGCGACTGCCCGAACGCGCCGACGTCGCCCTGGAGGGCCTGCGATTCACCGTCACCCACGAGACCGGCGCGGCCGCCGGACGCGACGAGCGGATGGCCCGGCTGTACCCGGACACCGATGTCCTGGTCTTCGGGCACAGTCACATCCCGTGGGACGCCACCGCCTCGACCGGACTGCGGCTGCTCAATCCCGGCTCGCCGACCGACCGCCGGCGGCAGCCGCACTGCACCTACATGACGACCGAGGTGGCCGACGGCGCATTGAGTCCGGTGCAACTGCACCGGATCCCGCGGGCAGGGGTCTAACCCGCCTTGTCGGCGCAGATCTGGTCGATGTGCTGTTCGGCCCAATCGCTCAACGGTTCCAGCGCCTGCAGCAGTTTCACACCCGCCGGGGTCATCGAGTATTCGACCCGGGGCGGCACCTCGTGGTAGCTCTCGCGATGCACCACTCCGTGGCTCTGCAATTCCTTGAGGTGCTGGGTCAGCATCTTCTGGGAAACGCCGGGCAGGCTGCGGTGCAGGGCGTTGAAGCGTTTGGCACCGCCCTGTAACTCCCACAGGATCAACGGTTTCCATTTACCGTCCACGACGGCGAAGGCGGCATCCAGTCCGCAGGTGAACCCTCCCAACCCGGTCACGGCATCCCTCCTGTTCGACGGCATTACTTACCAAAAAGTGCGTACCGCACTTCAAAGTGGGTACTTGTCCAGAACTCCGCGTCGCACCAACGATGGTGCCATGAACATCAGCTTTCTGGGACTGGGAGAAATGGGTTCGGTGCTGGCCCGGACCGCCGCCGACGCCGGCCACCGCGTCACCGTATGGAACCGCAACGCAGCCAGGACGGCCGGATTCGAGCGGGTGGCCGGCACCGTCGGCGATGCCCTCGAGGCGGATCTGGTGGTGGTGTGCCTGTTCGACCACCGCTCGGTGCACGAGGTGCTGGATCCGGTGGCCGAGCACCTGGCCGGCGTGCGGATGCTCAATCTGACCACCACCTCGCCGGCCGGTGCACGCGAATTGGCGGACTGGGCGGCCGACCTCGGTGCGGTCTACCTCGACGGCGGCATCCTGGCGACCCCCGAGATGATCGGCACCCCGCATTCCCGGATTTTCTACAGCGGTGCCGGGCAGGTGCTCGACGATCACCGGCAGCTACTCGAACTTTGGGGTGCGGCAGAGTATTTCGGCCCCGACGCGGGAATGGCCTCGTTGTACGACCTGGCGCTGCTGTCGGCCATGTACGTGATGTTCGCCGGTTTCTTCCACGGCGCGGCGATGCTGAGTCGGGTGGGGGTGGGTGCACAAGAGTTCGCCGCCATGGCCGTGCCCTGGCTGCAGGCGACCGCCGCGGCGCTACCGGAGTTCGCCACCGTGATCGACGGCGGTGACTACGCGGCCCCCGGCCAGCAGAGCCTGCTGTTCTCCGATATCAGCGAGATCGTGGAGGCAAGCCGCGAACTGGGCGTCAGCACCGAGATCGTCGACGTGGTGCAGCGACTGATCCACCGCCAGATCGACGCCGGCCACGGCAGTGAGGGATTCGCCCGGATCATCGAGGGTCTGAAGGTGGCGGCATGAACGTCTCGGTGCTCGGGCTCGGCCCGATGGGACAGGCGCTTTCCGGGGCCTTGCTCGATGCCGGGTATCCCGTCACGGTGTGGAACCGCACCGCAGGCCGGGGTGAGGCATTGGCGGCCCGCGGTGCGGTGGTGGCCCCCGACCCGGCCACGGCCGCGGCGGCAGCCGACCTGGTGCTGGTCAACGTCGTCGACCATGACGCGGTCGACGCGGTGCTCACCGCCGCCGGTGCCGCCATCGCCGCAAAGTGCGTGGTGGGTCTGAGTTCGGACACTCCCGAACGTGCCCGCCGGACCGCCGCGCTGGTCGACGGACTGGGTGGGCGCTACCTCGACGGCGCCATCATGACGCCGACGACGACCATCGGAACGCCGGACGCCCGCATCCTCTTCGCCGGACCGCGCGGCGTCTTCGACGCCGGCCGTGCGGTGTTCGAGGCGCTGGGCGCGCCGACCTGGCTGGGCGCCGACCACGGCCGCGCCGCGGCCCATGACATGGCGCTGCTCGACCTGTTCTGGAGTTCTGTCGCGGGTTTCCTGCACGCCGCCGGGATCGCCGAGGCGCACGGTATCGGGATCGCGGAGTTGCTGCCGCATGCCACCGGCATCGTCGACATCCTCACCCCGGTCCTCACCGAGATCGTCGAACGGGTTGAGACCGGCCGGCACGATGACGCCGGCGCACCGGTGTCATCGGTGGCGACGTCGCTGCGACACCTGATCGCCACATCGCGGGACGCAGGCCTGGATACCGGTGCGCTTGAGGCCTTTGCGCGCACGGTCGATGAGGCGATCGCCGCCGGACACGGTGCGCGGGAGATCAGTGTGCTGGCACCGTGATACCGCTGCGCTGATCGGCTCCCCGTGGCAGGGTCGTGGGTATGGAGCAGAAGCAGCCCACCGCCACCATCGCCGCCGCCAACCGGGCTCACCGCAACGCGCTGCCGTTCGAGGACACCCGGGATTTCGCCGATGCCGACCGCGGTTTCCTCGGCGCTCTGGATCCCTGCGTGGTGACCGCTGCCGATGGAAGGACGGTGTGGGACAACGATTCCTATGCGTTCCTGGCCGCCGAAGCGCCCGACAGCGTCCACCCCAGCCTGTGGCGGCAGTCCCAGCTGAGCGCGAAACAGGGCCTCTACGAGGTGGTCCAGGGTATCTACCAGGTGCGCGGCCTGGACCTGTCCAACATCAGCTTCATCGAGGGGGACACCGGGATCATCGTCATCGACCCGCTGGTGTCCACCGAGACGGCCGCTGCGGCGCTCGCGTTGTACCGCGCGCACCGCGGCGACCGGCCCGTCGCCGCCGTCATCTACACCCACAGCCATGTCGATCACTTCGGCGGCGTGCTCGGGGTGACCTCGCAGGAGGAGGTCGACGCCGGCACGGTGGCCGTCATCGCCCCCGAGGGCTTCACCGAGCATGCCGTGCAGGAGAACGTCTACGCCGGCACCGCGATGGCCCGCCGGGCCGCCTACATGTACGGCGCGGTGCTGGCCCGTGGACCGCAGGGACAGGTGGGTTGTGGCCTGGGACAGTCGCCCTCACTCGGCGAGGTGGCGCTGATCGTGCCGACCATCGATGTGCGCAGCACCGGTGAGACGCACACCATCGACGGCGTCGAGATCGAGTTCCAGATGGCGCCGGGCACCGAGGCGCCTGCCGAGATGCATTTCTATTTCCCGAAGTTCAAGGCGCTGTGCATGGCCGAGAACGCCACGCACAATCTGCACAACCTGTTGACGTTGCGCGGGGCGCTGGTCCGCGATCCGCACGGCTGGGCCGGTTACCTCACCGAAGCCATCGACGCGTTCGCCGACCGCACCGACGTGGTGTTCGCCTCGCACCACTGGCCGACGTGGGGCCGCGACAACATCGTCGAATACCTGTCGGTGCAACGGGATCTGTACGCCTATCTGCACGACCAGACCCTGCGTCTGCTCAACCAGGGTTACACCGGGATCGAGATCGCCGAGAACTTCGCGATGCCGCCTGCGCTGGAGAAGGCCTGGCATACCCACGGCTACTACGGTTCGGTCAGCCACAACGTCAAGGCCGTGTACCAGCGCTACATGGGCTGGTTCGACGGAAATCCCGGCCGGCTGTGGCAGCATCCGCCGGAGGCCATCGGGCCGCGGTACGTCGCGGCGATGGGTGGGCCGGACAAGGTCGTGGCGCTGGCTCGCAGTGCCTTCGACGACGGTGATTACCGCTGGGCGGCAACGCTGCTGGACCATGTGATCTTCACCGATGAGAACCATGGCGGCGCCCGCGAACTCTATGCCGACACCCTCGAGCAGTTGGCCTACGGCGCCGAGAACGCGGTGTGGCGCAACTTCTTCCTGTCCGGCGCCACCGAACTGCGCGACGGCAAATTCGGCACTCCGACCCAGACCGCGTCGCCGACGATGCTGGCCCAGCTGACCCCCGAGCAGATGTTCGACACCTTCGCCATCAGCATCGACGGCCCGGCCGCCTGGGATCTGGACCTGACCATCGACGTCACCTTCGTCGACGTGGGGGCCGACTACCGGCTGACCCTGCGCAACGGAGTGCTGGTGCACCGCAAGGTGGCGGCGGATCCGGCGACCGCGACGGCGACGGTCACCTTCGCGACCAAGGCACGGCTGCTGGCGTTCGCCACCGGTGACCGCGACTCGCCGGGGGTCGAGTTCACCGGCGACTCGGGTGCCCTGGCCACCCTGCTCGGGGCGCTCGACCGGCCCGACCCCGACTTCGCCATCGTCACTCCCTAAGGCAGGCCGCCGTCGGCGCGGATGATGGACCCGGTGGTGAAGCTCGACGCATCCGACATCAGAAAGAGTGCGGCGCCGACGATTTCGGGTGGATCGCCGGCCCGCTGCAGCGGGAAGTGGGCAAACGGGTTCGCCTCGGCGAAGTTCCAGGCCTTGCTGATATCGGTGAGGAACGGCCCGGCCATCAGGGTGTTGACCCGCACCGTGGGCCCGAACGCCTTGGCGAATCCCTCGGTGAGGGTGTTGAGTCCGGCCTTGGCGGCCGCGTAGGGCAGCATGTGGGCATCCGGGCGCAGCGATCCGGACGAGCTGACGTTGATGATGGACCCGCCGCCCGCGGCGAACATCCGTTCACCGACCAGCGCGGTCAACCGGAACGGGCCCTTGAAGTTCAGGTTCACCACCGCGTCGAACAACTGCTCGGTCACCGATCCCAGCGAGTCGTACAGCGGTGACATGCCGGCGTTGTTCACCAGCACGTCGACCTTGCCGAAGTGGGCGTAGGCGGCATCGACCAGCGGCTCGAGCTGATCCCAGCGCCCGACGTGGACCGCATGGGCCAACGCGGCCCGTCCGGTCTCGGCGGTGATGGCCTCGGCGGTGGCGACACAGGAGTCCAGATTGCGGCTGGCGATCACCGCATCGGCACCGCACCGCGCCGCCGCGAACGCCATCTCGCGGCCCAGGCCACGGCTGCCTCCGGTGATCAACACCACCCGGTCGGTCAGATCGAACAGTTCCTCGGGATACGAGCGCTGCGGCACGAGCCATATGGTGTCACGGTGCAACTGCTTCTGGTCCGACATGCGCTGCCCTTGCGCAGCGAACCCGGTGAGGGATCTGATCCGCACCTGTCCGCCGACGGCGTCGCGCAGGCCGCGCGGCTGCCCGATGCGCTCAAGCGCTTCCCGATCACCCGCCTGGTCAGCAGCCCGCAACGGCGCGCCCGGCAGACCGCGCAGCCGGTGGCCGACGCGCTGGGCCTCGGCGTGGACATCGACGAGCGGCTGGCCGAATACGACTATGGCCTGTCCCACTACACGCCGATCGAGGAGGTCTCCAAGGAGGACCTGCAGCGGCTCATCGACGGTCACCTGCCCGGTGATGTCGACCCCGACGCCTTCCAGGCCAGGATCTGGGCGGGGATCGACGATATCGTCGCCGACGCCGACCACGATGACACCGTGGCGGTGTTCAGCCACGGCGGGGTGATCAACGCGGTGGTGCACCGGGTGATGCAGACGCAGCGGCTGCTGTGCGTCCAGGTCGACTACGCGGGCATCACCCGGGTGCTGTCCTCGCGCAGCGGCCGAGTGTCGGTGGCGGCGATCAACGGCACCGAACACGTATGGGACCTGCTGCCGCGAAACGCGCAGTGGTAAACAATTCGCGTGACGAATCGCGTGACCCATCTGGACGGCCTCGACCTGGACGCCCTGGACCGCCACCTGCGTGCCGAGGGGGTGGCCCGCAGCGGTGAGCTGCGTGCCGAACTGCTCTCCGGCGGACGTTCGAACCTGACGTTCCGGGTGTCCGACGACGCGTCGGCGTGGGTGCTGCGCCGTCCGCCGCTGCACGGGCTGACCCCGTCCGCGCACGATATGGCCCGCGAATACAAGGTGGTGGCCGCGCTGGCCGGCACCGCCGTGCCGGTGGCCCGCGCGATCACCATGCGCGATGACGACTCGGTGCTCGGGGCACCGTTCCAGATGGTCGCCAACGTCGAGGGCAGCGTGATCCGCAGCGCGGACGAACTCGAGGCGCTCGGCGGTCAGGAGGTGATCGACGGGTGCGTCACGTCGTTGATCCAGGTGCTCGCGGATCTGCACGCGGTGGACCCGCAGGCCGTCGGCCTCGGCGATTTCGGCCGCGCGGAGGGCTATCTGGAGCGGCAGGTGCGTCGCTGGGGTTCGCAGTGGGACCACGTCCGGTTGCCCGAGGACACCCGCGACGGTGACGTCAAGCGGTTGCATTCGGCGCTGGCCGAACGGATACCGGCAAGCCCGCGCGCCTCGATCGTGCACGGCGACTACCGCATCGACAACACCATCCTGGACGCCGCCGACCCGACCGTGGTGCTGGCCGTACTGGACTGGGAGCTGTCCACCCTCGGCGATCCGCTCTCGGATGCCGCGCTGATGTGTGTGTACCGCAACCCGAATTTCGACGATGTCCTGGGTATGCGCGCGGCGTGGACGTCCGAACTGCTGCCCGGCGCCGATGAGCTGGCCCAGCGCTACGCCGTGGCCAGCGGGCAGGAACTGCAGAACTGGGACTTCTACATGGCGCTGGCCTATTTCAAGCTGGCCATCATCGCCGCGGGCATCGACTTCCGCGGCCGCGAGGGCGGCGATTCACCGGCACGGGTCGGTGCGGCGGTGGCACCGCTGCTCGCCGAGGGACTCAAGCTGGTCTAGAGCCCCGACCGCCGGGCGGCCTTGAGGTTCTTGCGTGCGGCGATGCGCAACTGCACGATGCGCGCCGCGCCGACGAGCACCGTCAGCAGGCCACCGCCGACGGCGGCCAGCAGCAGCGCCACGCCCAGGGGCAGCGTCCAGTTCCAGCCCAGGAAGTGGAAGGTGCCCGGGTCGGTGTTCTGGGCAATGAAGATCAGCAGCACGATCAGCACCAGGAAGCCGATGATCAGCGAGGACCACAGTGCTGCGGCCCTGGTGAACTTCACGTTGTCTTCCGGCGGCGGTGCAGGCTCCGACGTACCCAAGGGTTCGTACGGCTGCTCCGGCTCGAAGGGCGCCGCGTGCGGGTCGGTCGTCATGGCGTTCATTTTGCCCGTTCCGGGGCGTTTGCAAACCCCCGCACGGTGAATCAAATCCGGGCAGGACACGGCGACTCCGGTTACTGTCGACAGAATTGCCAGGCAGCACGAGCCACACGCCGAGGGGACGGTATGCGCGGGAGTCACAGATGGATTGCCGTGATCGCGGCCTTTCTCGCCCTGGTCGGCACCGGGTGCGGCAGCGTCAACCCACTGGGCGGCGGTGAGATATCCGGTGATCTGAAGACGATCGCGGTCGGCTCGGCCGATTTCACCGAGTCGAAGATCATCGCCGAAATCTACGCGCAGGCGTTGGAGGCCAACGGGTTCGATATCAGGCGTCAGTTCGGCATCGGCAGCCGCGAAACCTACATCCCCGCGGTACAGGATCATTCGATCGACCTGATTCCCGAGTACACCGGAAATCTGCTGCAGTACTTCGACAAAGACGCCAGCGCCACCACGTCGGACGAGGTGCTGCTGGGGCTGCTCAAGGTGCTGCCCGGCGACCTGTCGATCCTGTATCCCTCGCCGGCCGAGGACAAGGACACCCTGGCGGTGTCGGAGACCATTGCGCGGCAGTGGAACCTCAAGACCATCGCCGACCTCGCCGCGCGATCACCGGAGGTGAAAGTCGGTGGCCCGTCGGAGTTCCAGACCCGCCAGACCGGCCTGGTCGGGTTGGAACAGAAGTACGGACTCAAGATCGCGCCGGCCAATTTCATCGCGATCAGCGATGGCGGTGGCCCCGCCACCGTGCAGGCACTGACCAGCGGTGCCGTCACCGCCGCCAACATCTTCAGCACTTCCCCGGCCATCGAGAAGGACAATCTCGTCGTCCTCGAGGACCCCGAGAACGTCTTCCTGGCCGCCAACGTGGTTCCGCTGGTGGCCTCGCAGAAGATGTCCACCGAACTCAAGACGGTGCTCGACGCGGTCAGTGCCAAGTTGACCACCGACGGGCTGATCGCGCTGAACAGTTCGGTCGAGGGCAACCAGGGTGTCGATCCCGACGAGGCGGCCCAGAAGTGGATCGCCGACAACGGATTCGACCAACCCCTGCCGAGTAAGTGAGTGGGCCGATGATCACCTTCAGCAATGTCACCAAGACCTATCCCGACGGCACCGTCGCCGTCGACGATCTGACGCTGGACATCCCGGAGGGCAAGCTGGCCGCCTTCGTCGGCCCCTCGGGCTGCGGCAAGACGACGTCGATGCGGATGATCAACCGGATGATCGACCCCACCTCGGGCACCCTGACCGTCGACGGCGCGGACGTCACCAAGGTCGACCCGGTGAAACTGCGACTCGGCATCGGCTATGTCATCCAGAGCGCCGGGCTGATGCCGCACCAGCGGGTGGTCGACAACGTCGCCACCGTCCCGGTGCTCAAGGGGCAGTCGCGCCGGGAGGCGCGCAAGGCGGCCCTGAGCGTGCTGGAACGTGTCGGCTTGGATCCCAAACTGGCACAACGGTATCCGGCCCAGCTCTCGGGTGGTCAGCAACAACGCGTCGGGGTGGCCAGGGCGCTGGCCGCCGACCCCCCGATCCTGCTGATGGACGAGCCGTTCAGCGCCGTCGACCCGGTGGTGCGCGAGGAATTGCAGACCGAGATCCTGCGGCTGCAGAGCGAACTGCGCAAGACGATCGTGTTCGTCACGCACGATATCGACGAAGCGGTGAAACTCGCCGATGTGGTCGCGGTGTTCGGCCGCGGCGGCGTGCTGCAGCAGTTCGACGCGCCCCAGCGGCTGCTGTCCAATCCCGCCAACGATTTCGTCGCCGGATTCGTCGGCGCCGATCGGGGATATCGCGGGTTGCAGTTCCTGCGCGACACCGGATTGCCGCTGCACGATATCCACCACATCGGCGAGGAGGGTATCGACGCCCTGGATCTGGCGCCGGGGCAGTGGGTTCTGGTCACCAAACCCGATGGGACACCGTACGGCTGGATCGATGTCGACGGGGTGGCCCTGCACCGGGGCGGCAGTTCGCTCTACGACAGCACCACCGCAGGCGGTTCGCTGTTCCGGCCGGACGCCACGCTGCGCCAGGCCTTGGACGCCGCCCTGTCCTCACCGGCCGGCCTCGGCGTCGCGGTCGACGAGAACGAGCAGGTGCTCGGCGGGATCCGGGCCACCGATGTGCTGACCGCCATCGAGGATCAGCGCAATCGGCGGACCGGATAGATGGATTATCTGCTGACCCACCTCGACGACGCGTGGACGCTGACGCTGATCCACCTGCGGTTGTCGCTGGTACCCATCGTGCTTGGGCTGCTGATCGCGGTGCCGATCGGCGCCCTGGTGCAGCGGACCACGGTGCTGCGCCGGGTCAGCACCGTGACCGCGAGCATCATCTTCACGATTCCGTCGCTGGCACTGTTCGTGGTGCTGCCGCTGGTGATCCCGACCCGGATCCTGGACGAGGCCAACGTCATCATCGCGCTGACGCTGTACACCACCGCGTTGCTGGTGCGCGCGGTGCCCGAGGCGCTGGACGCCGTTCCGCCCGCGGTTCGCGACGCGGCCACCGCCGTCGGTTACCGGCCGTTCACCCGGGTTGTGAAAGTCGAACTGCCGCTGTCCATCCCGATCCTGGTGGCCAGCCTGCGGGTCGTCGCGGTCACCAACATCTCGATGGTGTCGGTGGGCTCGGTGATCGGCATCGGTGGGCTGGGAACCTGGTTCACCGAGGGGTATCAGGCGAACAAGAGCGGTCAGATCATCGCGGGCATCATCGCCATCTTCATCGTCGCGGTGGTCGTCGACGGGCTGATCCTGTTGGCCGGTAAGGCCATCACACCGTGGACCAGGGCACAGGCGGGTGCGACATGAACTTTCTGCAGCAGGCGCTGAGCTTCATCTTCACCGCGGAGAACTGGTCGGGCCCGGCCGGTCTGGGCATCCGGATCATCGAGCACCTGCAGTACACCGCGATCGCGGTGCTGCTGTCCGCGTTGGTCGCCATCCCGGTCGGGCTGATCATCGGGCACACCGGGCGGGGGACGTTCCTGGTGGTCACCGGGGTCAATGCGCTGCGCGCGCTGCCGACGCTGGGCGTGCTGCTGCTCGGTGTGCTGTTGTGGGGACTGGGCCTGATCCCTCCCACGGTCGCGCTGATGCTGCTGGGCATCCCGCCGCTGCTGGCCGGCACCTATTCCGGCATCGCGGCCGTCGAACCCGCCGTCGTCGACGCCGCCCGGGCGATGGGGATGACCGAGCGGCAGGTGCTGCTGCGCGTCGAGGTGCCCAATGCGCTGCCGCTGATCCTCGGCGGTCTGCGCACCGCGACGCTGCAGGTCGTCGCGACCGCCACCGTCGCGGCCTACGCCAGTCTCGGCGGGCTCGGCCGCTACCTGATCGACGGCATCAAGATCCGCGAGTTCTACATCGCGCTCGTCGGCGCGCTGATGGTCACGCTGCTGGCGCTGATCCTCGACGGTCTGCTGGCGACGGCGGTGTGGCTGTCGCAGCCCGGCGCCGACCGGTTCGGCCGCACGGCCGGATTACCGCAACCGCTGCTCAGTGACGAGGTCGCGCTGGAATCGACCAACGCGGCTACGCAGCCGGCGGACCGTCGCATACGGTAGAAGGGTGACTGAACCAGCTGAAGCGTGGCCGGCGATCCTGACCTGGCGGGCACATGACGTGCCGCGGATGGAGTCGGTTCGGGTACAGCTGTCCGGCAAACGGATCAAGGCCTACGGCCGCATCGTGTCGGCGGCGACGTCCACCGATCCCGCCTTCAGCGCGTCGTACGACCTGGTCACCGACGAGTCCGGGGCGACCAAACGGCTGTCGCTGACCATGACGCTGGCCGAACGCGAACGCCAGCTGTCCATCGCCCGCGACGAAGAGGGCATGTGGCTGGTGCGTGATCACCAGAACCAGACCAGCCGGGAGGCGTTCGACGGGGCACTGGATGTCGACGTGGTGTTCAGCCCGTTCTTCAACGCGCTGCCGATCCGGCGGACCGGGCTGCACCAGGGCGGTGCCGAGTCGTTGACGCTGCCCGTGGTCTACGTGCGGCTGCCGGATCTGACCGTGAATCCGGAGACGATCTCCTACACCCCGCAGGCCGGCGGTATCGGACTGAAGTCGCCGGTGGCCGAGACCATCGTCACCGTCGACGACGACGGATTCATCCTCGACTACCCAGGACTGGCAGCGCGGATCTGATCACGCCGCCCGCCCGTCCGGCCGCGGCCAACTCCTCGCGCCACTGCGGCGCGCCGATCGTGACGTGCAGGATGTCGGGCCGGCTGAAGCTGTCGTAACGGATGCGCGCGGCGTGTCCGGCGTCGACCAGGTCGGCCACCGAGGCGTGCGTGGCCAGATGCGCGCGGGCCTGGGTGAGGAGTTCGATGGTGCGGTCCAGACCCGTGACCAGTTGATCGGCGTTGGCCTCGCACATGGCGCGCACCAGATCGGGGGCGGTGGCCGCGACCCGGGTGCCGTCCCGGAACGAACCGGCCGCCAGCGCGAAGGCGAGCGGGACATCGGCCGCGGTGACCGCGAGCGCCTCGGCCAGCATGTGCGGCAGGTGCGAGATGGCGGCGGCGGCCGCGTCGTGCTCATCCGAGCGGGCGGGCACCACCACTGACCCACAGTCCAGGGCCAGGTGCAGCACCCGGTTCCACACATCGGCGTCGACGTCATCGTCGACGCTGATGACCCACGGCGCGCCCACGAACAGACGGGCATCGCCGGCGCTCCACCCGGAGAACGCCGTCCCGGTCATCGGGTGGCCCCCGACGAAGCGCGGCCGCAGCCCGAACTTCTGCACCTCACCCAGCACCGCGCCCTTGACGCTGATCACATCGGTCAGCGCGCACTGCGGTGCGATGGCGCGGATGTGTCCCAGCATGGTCGCCAGCGCCGGCATCGGGACCGCCAGCACGATCAGCGCGTCGGCCGCGGCGGCCCGCGTCAGCGCCTCGTCGAGTTCGGTGGTGGCGTCGAATCCGTCGGCCAGCGCGGCGTGCACGCCGTCGACCGAGCGGTTGTACCCGAACACGGTCCGGCCCGCCGCGGCGGCGGCCCGCACCACCGAACCGCCGATCAGTCCCAGCCCCAGCACGCACACCGGTGTGTCGGTCACCGTTATAGGTTGGCACATCGCGGACGCTGTCCGTGACCGCTGGTCAAGCCCCCTGCGTGCGACTAGCGTTAACGCCCATGGGAGCACAGCGTGCTACGGCGCCCGAGGCTGCCGACCTGCCCGGCGGGTTCGGCGTCGCGGTCGTCCGCGAGGACGGTAAATGGCGCTGTACCGCGATGCGCAAGGCCGCACTGAACAGTCTGACCACCGCCGAGACGGAGCTGCGCGAACTGCGCAGTGCCGGTGCGGTGTTCGGCCTGTTGAATGTCGACGAGGAGTTCCTGGTGATCCTGCGGCCCGCGCCGGCGGGCACCCGGTTGCTGCTCTCGGATGCCACCGCGGCGCTGGACTACGACATCGCCGCCGAGGTGCTCGACAAGCTGGACTCCGATATCGACGACGAGGATCTGGAGGACACCGATCCGTTCGAGGAGGGCGATCTCGGCCTACTGGCCGATATCGGCCTGCCCGAGGGCGTGCTCGGGGTGATCATCGCCGACGACGAATGCGAGATCGACGAGCAGATCGCCGCGATCGCCGAGCGGATGGGCTTCGACAACGAGCTGTCCTCGGTGCTCGACAAACTCGGTCGGTGAGATCCGACGCCGACCTGATCCGGCTGGCGTTGGAGGCGTCGCGGCTGGCCGGCCCCGACGATGTCCCGATCGGTGCGGTGGTGTTCGGGCCCGACGGCGCCGAGCTGGCCCGCGCCGCCAACGCCCGCGAGGTGCTCGGTGACCCCACCGCGCACGCCGAGATCCTCGCCATGCGCGCGGCGACCGCGGTCCTGGGTGACGGCTGGCGATTGGCGGACTGCACGCTGGCCGTCACCGTCGAGCCGTGCACCATGTGCGCCGGCGCGTTGGTGATGGCGCGGATCGGCCGGTTGGTGTTCGGGGCGTGGGAACCCAAGACGGGGGCGGTCGGCTCGCTGTGGGATGTGGTGCGCGACCGGCGGCTCACACACCGCCCGCAGGTGCGCGGCGGGGTGCTCGCCGACGAGTGCGCGGCGCCGCTGGAGGAGTTCTTCGCGCGGCAGCGTTGACGCGATTAGGGCTCGGGGCCCGCTGCCGGTAAGCTCTCCGCCGGTGGCGTGTCCGAGCGGCCTAAGGAGCACGCCTCGAAAGCGTGTGACGGGTAACCCCCGTCCGAGGGTTCAAATCCCTCCGCCACCGCCAACAGAACCGCCCGCCTGCTCGTCAGGTACGGGCGGTTTCTGGGTTATGCCGCACACAATGTCGGCCTGACAGCGTCGATGTCGCCGTATACGGGATGACGCGCGTGTCAGCCCGACATTGCGTCTCAGACCGCGAGCGTGACCGTGCGCAGGGCCGGCGCCGACCCGACCACGATGCCGGTCGCGGTCCCGTTCGACGTGGGGATCGAGATGGTGGACCCGGGTGCCAGCTCGTCACCGTTGTCGGTGTCACCTTCGAACCACTCGTTGAACCACTGCGCGCTCAGCAGCGCCACCGCCTGCTGGTTCTGCGGTTTCGGGAATCCGGCCAGCGCGGAGGCCAGGAACTGGATCAGCGGGTTGCCGCCGCGCATCGAGTCCATGTGCTGACCGCCGGTGAGCACCACACCGTTGAAGCGGCCCGGCCGCGCGGCGTTGAGCGCCTGCTTGACGTTGCTGATCGAGTTGAAGGCATTGTTCGGTGCCCCGATCTCGCGGACGGGGATGTAGCGGTCGGTGTCGTCCTGGTAGGCCTGCAGTTTGGCCAGCGTCACCGACATCACGGATCCGGTCGGCACACCGTCGAGGGTGATCACCCCGACCAGATCCTCGACGGCCCCGTTGTCGACCAGATAGCCGGCGGTGCCGGCGACCAGCTGACCACCGGCCGAATGACCGGCCAGACCGAATTTCTCGGGCAGCGCACCGACGAAGCCGGCCGCGCGGGCACTGTCGTTCAACGCCGCGCGGTCACCGACGAACAGATCGGCGATATTGCTCCACATGCCCGCACCGTTGAGCCAGGCGTCATCGGCGGCAAAGAAGTTCGACGACAGGGTCGGGGTCACCACGATGCTGTTGGTGCTGATCGCCAGGTCGGCCGCGGTGTAGCTGTACATCGGGCCGAGGGCGAAGAAGCCGTGCTGCAGCAGGATCAGCCGGTCCGGCGGTTCGGCACCCTCGGGGACGTCCGGGAAGTACCAGTTCGCCTGCACCCGTTGACCGTTGGCCAGCAGGATCGAGGACGTCCGGACCGTCACCGGATAGCTGGCGGGCACCGCGGGCGGGCCGGTCAACAGGGCCTCCAACGCCTGGATGGTGTTGATCACCAGCGACCCGACGCCCTTGACGATGTTGTCGGCGACCCCCTGCACCCAGCGCAACAGGTTGGGAATCCGCGGCGCGGTGGCCTTTTCGACGACGGGTTGCTCGACGGCCATCGCCATCGACACGGTGGGCTGTGCGGTGATGCGCGCGCGGGTATCGGCGGTCTCGACCGGCGTCGCGGGCGCGGTGTCGATCACCGTCTCGGTCACGTCTGCGGGCTCGGTGGTCTCGACGAGCGGTTCGGGATCGGTGTCCGGTTCGGTCGCGGTGAGCTCGGCGGCCGCGGAGCGCTTCTTCTTCTCGGGCGCCTGCGGCCTGTCGGACGCGGCGGGTTGCTCCGCGGCGTCATCGCCGAGCGGCAATTCGGGCTCCTGCTCGGCGGCGGTGTCCTCGGTCTCGGTCTCGGTCTCGGCATCGATGTCCGGCGTGCCCTCGGGGGCGGTGTCGGGCTGGGTGTCCGGATTGGGGTCCGACGCGGTGTCGGATGCCGGACTCGACGAGGATCCGGAATCGGAACCCGCCGTCGCCTCGTCGGCCACCGCCACGCCCGCGCCGGCGAGCACCGCCGCCGACACCCCGGCCGATAACAGGCCGGCACTCACCCACGCCGCAAGCCGCTCCATGAAATCCCCTGACCCTATTCCTGCACAATCGCGTCAAATATTGACACTGGCGACAGCGTAACGGGCGATTTCGGCCGACAGCCATACTCGAATACTGACGAAGGGAAATAGTGATGAAGGCTGTCAGTTGTTTGTCCGGCGAACTGTCGGTGATCGACCTGCCCGCTCCGCGACCTGCCGCCGGACAGTTGCTGCTCGATGTACGTCGGTGCGGTATCTGCGGGTCGGATATGCACGCCAAGGATCACGCCGATGAGCTGACCGAGGTCATGCGCAACGTCGGGTATCCGGACTTCATGCGCAGTTCGACACCGGTGGTTTTGGGCCATGAATTCTGCGGAGAGGTCGCAGAAAAAGGCCGCGGCACCGGCAAAGAATTCAAGACCGGCACCACCGTGGTGTCATTTCCTCTCGTCCGCGCCGCCGGCGGGGTCCACCTGACCGGGCTGTCACCGCTCGCGCCCGGCGGCTACGCCGAGCAGGTGCTCGCCGAGGCCTCGATGAGCTTCGTGGTTCCCAACGGCCTCGATGTCGACACCGCGGCCCTGACCGAACCGATGGCGGTGGCGCTGCACGCCGTGCGGCGCAGTGAGATCGGCCGCCGCGACACCGCGGTGGTCATCGGTTGCGGGCCGGTGGGCCTGGCCGTCATCTGCCATCTGAAGGCCAAGGGCATCGGCACCATCATCGCCAGTGACTTCTCGCCGGGGCGTCGCGCCCTGGCCGCCGAATGTGGTGCGCATGTCGTGGTGGACCCGGGGTTCGAGTCTCCCTATGCGCAGTTCACCGATCAGAAGGGGGTCATCACCGCCGCGCCGCAGCTGTACGAACTCGGCGTCGGGTCGATGGAGAAGCTGCGCAAGGTGCCGGGCTGGGCCCATCTGTACCGGGTCGCCGAGGCATTGGGCGCGGCCGGCCCGAAGCGGCCGGTGATCTTCGAATGCGTCGGCGTCCCGGGCATGATCGACGGTGTGCTGGCGGCGGCGCCGGTGCAGTCGCGGGTGGTGGTGGTCGGGGTCTGCATGGGCGAGGACCGTTTTCGACCGACACTGGGTACCGGCAAGGAGATCGATCTGCGCTTCGTCTTCGGGTACACCCCGTTGGAGTTCCGCGACACCCTGTACCTGCTGGCCGACGGCAAGGTTGACGCGTCGGCGCTGGTGACCGGGACCGTGGGACTCGACGGGGTCGACGCCGCCTTCCGGGCGCTCGGTGACCCGGAGGCACACGCCAAGATTCTCATCGATCCGCGCAGCCGAGCCGTCGAACCCGGTTAGCCGGAAAATCCGGAGTTGTTCACCGCGGGTTTGTTCCGCTGGTTCGGGGGCGGCGGCCGACCTGTGTCACAGTTGAATCATCATGCGTAGCAACGTGAAAAAGGCGACGGGGTGGCGCGACCCGCTGTCGCTGTCGTTCGAGATGCACCGTCGGGTGCTGCTGGCCAGGCTGAAGCGACGCCAGCGTCGTCAGGCGGCCTCGGCGCCGGCGTCGCGATCGTCCTGACCGCCGTCGCTGGGCTTGTCGTCCGCGCGGGCGGGTCCGTCGGACGTGGTGGTCGCGCTGCGGACCGAGGAGGGTTTGCGCACCGACGGCACGGTGCGCGGACCCTTCCTGAGGGGTTCGGTGTCGGCGGTCTCGTCCGGCTCGGAAGCCTGCTCGGGATCTGACTCGGTATCCGGCTCCTCGGCGTCGACGCTGGGCACCGGGTCGGCGGTGGCGGCGGGTTGCGAGGTTGTGGGCTCCTGCAAGGATGCGCCGTCCTGCGTCTCGTGTGCGGCGGCACGCACATCGGCTGCCTCGTCGGGCTCCGGTGCGGCCGCCGACGCGGTGCCCGGTGTGCGCGGCCCGTGCACCAGATTGTGCAGTCCCTCGCCGATGGCAGCCGGTATGGCGCGCAGCGCCTCGGCGATCTTGTGCGGTGGGGTGAACAACGAGAGGGCTTGGCGTTTCTCGGGATTGAGGTTCAGCCGGTCGGTGTAGCCCATGTCGACGATCACCTTCAACAGCGGCTCGACCGCCCCCAGCAGCCGTTCGGCCAGCGGTGAGATGCCCAGGTGGTAGGCGATATCGCGCAGCGGTCCGAGCAGGGGCAGACGCTGGTTCGGCACGAGGATGTAGGTGTCGGTGCCGCCCGCGGAGTTGGTGAGCACCTTGACGTGGTTGGTCTCACCGGACGGGTCGACCGGATCGTAATAGGCATCCACATGCGCGTATTCGTGTCCGAGCACGGCGTTCAGGATCGAGATCGGGTTGACGTAGGCGGGGAAGTCACCCCACAGGTCGTATTCGTTGACGATATAGGTGGTGTCGTACTGCGATGGCTGGCCAGGGCCCATCGCCGACACCACATCAGGGATGAAGAACCCGGGGAAGCGGGCGAAGATGCCGCCGTTGGGAATGAACGGCGTCGCAATCTGCAGGAAGCTGAGATCCTGCGGCGCAGGCGGATCCGCCGAGGCCACCACATCGCGCTTGAGCTGCTCGACCAGCAGTGCGCCCAAGGAGTAACCGGCGACGAGGACCTTGCCCGAGGTGGTGACCAGATGCTGATGCAATACCGGCATGCCGATGCGCACACTCCGGTCGAGATTGAGTGAGGCCGGGTATTCGGTGGCGATATACGCGTAGTCCGGTGGCACCACGGTGTTGTTGAGCTTGAGCGGCAGACGTTCCGACAGGGGGTCGCTGCTGCCGCCGATGCCGATGACCGTGTTGACCAGTCCGATCAGCGGGCGGAATCCGGTGGCACCGACGGCATGACCGCAGATCAGCGCTATTGCCAACCCGAAGGCGAACACCGCCGTGCCGAGCCGTCTGAACTGTGTTCCCGCCATCTCGCCCCCTCGACGAAGTGGACGGTACCCCGGTATTGCCGGCCGCAACGGGGATTTGCCACGTTCATATCGGCGGGGGATTAGAGTCAGCGCGCATGAAGGTGTTGCGCGCCATGATCGCGGCGGGGATGGTCTCGGCAGGGCTGACGGGCCTGGCCGCCACGGCGGCACCGGCGGCCGGCGCCGATGTGGTGGCCTACCTGGTCAACGTCCACGTCCGGCCCGGCTACAACTTCCCGAATGCCGACGCCGCGATCGCCTACGGCAACACCGTGTGCGACCGGGTCGCCGCCAAGATGCCCTATGCCGAACTGGTCAACCAGCTCAAGGGCGATTTCCGCACCACTGACTACTACCAGGCCGGATATCTGATCAACCAGGCCGTCAACGAACTGTGCCCGGCGCAGATCTGGCAGCTGCGCGAGTCGGCGGCGGGCTACACCGGTCGGTAGGCCGCCGCGGCACGACAACGGCGGTGCCCCGCGCAGGGACACCGCCGTCGGATGTGGTTGTGCCTAGGAGGCGGGGCAGGTGACCACGAGTTCGAAGGGCTTGTTCACCGGCGTCATCGGGTTGGCCATGTCGACACCGGTCGCGGTCCCGCTGATGGTGTAGGTGTTGCCGTCCTTGGAGCCGGTGGCCTCACCGCCGGCGCCCTGGGTGAAGCCCAGTGTCACGCCGTTGACGTTGCCGAGCCCGACCGAGGTGACGGTGGTGCCGTCCTCACTGACGACGGCGGCGATGCCGGTCGCGGTGTCGCCGATCGCGATGTTCATGTTGCCGCCCATGGACGCGCACACCACATTGCCATCGACAGCCTGGTCCTGGCCGTCGATGGTGACCTTGGTGGTGCCCGAGCCGGTGGCTGCGGTGGGCGATTCGGAGGCGGCCGTGGTGGTCTCCTCCGCCGAGGTGGCCGCGGCGCTCGTCTCCGAGGTTGCCGATTCCGATGCCGAGTTGTCGCCCGAGGAGCAACCGGACAGGCCTGCGATGACCAGAGCTGCG
Source organism: Mycobacterium sp. NPDC003323 (assembly GCF_053589535.1). Classification (NCBI taxonomy): domain Bacteria; kingdom Bacillati; phylum Actinomycetota; class Actinomycetes; order Mycobacteriales; family Mycobacteriaceae; genus Mycobacterium; species Mycobacterium sp. NPDC003323. The sequence continues at coordinate 483,790 of NZ_JBSFSB010000003.1, read as the reverse complement.
CCGCCGATGGCGACTACGAACCCACGCTTCACGACAGATCCCCATTCTGTAGTGCGACCGATCAAGATCGCCCGATAATCCTCCAGCAGTATGGTGCGCAATTCGGATAGAGGAAACGGTTTGCGCGAAAATCTTGACAGCCTGCGACAGGTCAGCAGGCGACCCGCAGCGTGAACTTCCCGTCGGCGGTGAAACTGGCGGCATCGGTGCGGAACCCGGTCGCGGTTCCGGTGATGACGAATGTCGGCCCGACCATGCTGACCTCGGCATCCGGTTCGCCCAGACCGGCGTTGTAGCTGCCGGTGAAGCCGGCGATATCGCGAATGGACACCGACTGGGCGGTCAGGTCCCCGCCGCCGGACACCAGCGCGTTCACCCCCGAGGTGTCCGTTCCGGTATTGATATCGGTGGAGAAACCCATCGGTGCGCAGCGCACCTGATGGGTGGTGCCCCCGTCGCGCCCGTCGATGGTGATGTGGGCGGTCCCGGCCGGCAGGCCTCCGTCGGGCACCGGCGCCGCGACCGGTTCGGACGAACATGCGGCACAGGCGGCGGCCACCGCGGACAGGACCAGCGCGACAATCCTCATGGGTAGTGAATGTAGCGGCGGGGCGCAGGTGGCAACACCGGCTTGGTTGAATGTTCTCCCGTGAGTGAGCAGTTCTTCGACGTGCAGGCGGAGTTGCCCGGACGTCCCGGCCGGGTCGGCACCATCCATACGCCGCACGGTGATATCCAGACCCCCGCGTTCATCGCGGTCGGCACCCAGGCCACCGTCAAGGCGGTGTTGCCCGAAACCATGAAAGAGATTGGCGCGCAGGCCGTTCTGGCCAACGCCTACCACCTGTATCTGCAGCCGGGCCCCGATGTCGTCGACGAGGCCGGCGGCCTGGGCGCGTTCATGAACTGGCCCGGGCCGACGTACACCGACAGCGGCGGGTTCCAGGTGCTGTCGCTGGGCGTGGGGTTCAAGAAGGTGCTGTCCATGGACGCCACCCGGGTGCAGGCCGATGACATCATCGCCGAGGGCAAGGAACGGCTGGCGCACGTCGACGATGACGGGGTGACGTTCCGGTCGCACCTGGACGGGTCGACCCACCGGTTCACTCCCGAGGTGTCCATCGGGATCCAGCATCAGCTCGGTGCGGACATCATCTTCGCGTTCGACGAGCTGACCACCCTGGTCAACACCCGCGGCTATCAGGAACGGTCGGTGCAGCGCACCCATGAGTGGGCGGTGCGCTGTCTGGCCGAGCACCGCCGCCTCACCGAGGTGCGCCATGACAAGCCGTACCAGGCGCTGTTCGGGGTGGTACAGGGCGCGCAGTACGAGGATTTACGTCGCGAGTCCGCCCGTGGGTTGGTCGGCATCGTGGATGCCGACGGTCGCGGTTTCGACGGGTACGGCATCGGCGGTGCGCTGGAGAAGCAGAACCTGGCCACCATCGTGGAATGGGTGACCAGTGAGCTGCCGGCCGACAAGCCGAGGCACCTGCTGGGCATCAGCGAACCCGACGATCTGTTCGCGGCGGTCGCCGCCGGTGCGGACACCTTCGACTGTGTGTCACCGTCGCGGGTGGCCCGCAACGCCGCGGTGTACTCGGTGAACGGGCGCTACAACATCACCGGCGCGCGGTACAAGCGGGACTTCACGCCCATCGACGCCGAATGTGACTGCTACACCTGCGCGCACTACACCCGCGCCTATATCCACCACCTGTTCAAGGCCAAGGAGATACTGGCCTCCACGTTGTGCACGATCCACAACGAGCGGTTCACCATCAGGCTGGTCGATCGCATCCGGGCCGCGATCACGGCCGGTGAGTTCGACGAGTTGCGCGAGGAGGTGCTGGGCCGGTACTACGGCGCCGACCAGCGGTCTTCTTAGACGTGTGCACAATAAGGGCATGACGGCCGATGCCCAGATGCTGCTGGTCCAGATGCTCGACCCGGCGATCCGGTCCGACCCCTACCCGTTGTTCGGCCAGATCCGCGCGCACGGTCCGCTGGTGATGCCCGAGGCGCACATGGTGGTGCTGTCCTCGTTCGCCGACTGCGAAGCGGTGCTGCGTCACCCCGATTCGTGCAGCGACAGCATGAAATCCTCGGTGGTGCAACAACAGTTGGCATCCGGCGCGGTCCCGCCGCGGGGCACCACGCCGGGTTTCCTCTTCCTGGACCCGCCCGATCACACCCGGCTGCGCAAGCTCGCCCAACAGGCCTTCTCGCCGCGGGCGGTGCGCGCGCTGGAATCCGAGATCGACGCGATGGTCGACCGGTTGCTCGACGATATCGCCGAGGCGGGATCGGCCGACCTGATCACCGATCTGGCCTATCCGCTGCCGGTCGCCGTCATCTGCCGCATGCTCGGCGTGCCGGTCGCCGACGAGCCGCAGTTCAGTAGCGCCGCCGCGCTGGTGGCCCAGTCGCTTGACCCGATCATGTCGATCACCGGTGCGCCCGATCCGCAGGCCCAGGCCCGCATCGACGCCGGTGACTGGCTGCGCGGCTATCTGGGCGAACTCGTCGAGGCGCGCCGCGCAAAGCCTCGCGAGGACATGATCTCGGCGCTGATCGCCGCCGAGGAGGACGGTGATCAGCTCACCGCGGACGAGATCGTCGCGACGTGCAACCTGCTGCTGATCGCCGGCCATGAGACGACGGTCAACCTGATCGCCAATGCCGCTCAGGAGATGTTGCGCCAGCCGCAGCTGTGGGCCGACCTGGCCGCCGATCCCGAGCGGGCAACCGGAATCGTCGAGGAGACATTGCGTTTCGACCCGCCGGTGCAGCTGGTGATGCGGATCGCCGGTGCCGATATGCGCATCGGAGAGCTGACCGTGCCCCGCGGCGACACCATGCTGCTGTTGCTGGCCGCCGCCCAGCGCGATCCGGCCATGTACGACCGACCCGACGAGTTCCTGCCGTCGCGCGAGACCACACGGCACCTGTCCTTCGGGATGGGTCCGCATTTCTGTCTCGGGGCGCCGCTGGCCCGGTTGGAGGCCCGGATGGCGTTGAGCAAGCTGACCGCCCGGTTCCCGAGCGCCAAACCGGCCGCCGAACCGGTGTACAAACCCAACGTGACACTGCGGGGCCTGGCTTCGCTTTCAGTCGCCGTTTGACGCCCAAACGATCAAATCGGTGTAAAACTACGAGAAGAATCCACCATTTCGTCAGTCTCGGCACCGTATGGTGTCCGTCATGCGAATTCTTCTGGTGGGTGCCGGCGGTGTCGGCGCGGCCTTCTGTGCCATCGCGGCGCGACGTGACTTCTTCGAGCGGATCGTCGTCTCCGACTACGACCTGGGGCGCGCCGAGCAGGCCGCCGCGGCGGTCGGCGACGCCCGGTTCAGCGCCGCCCGCGTCGACGCCACCTCCGCCGACGCCGTCGCCGAGTTGGTGCGCGAGCACGGCATCACCCATGTGATGAACGCCGTCGACCCGCGTTTCGTGATGCCGATCTTCAACGGCGCGCATGCCGGCGGCGCCGACTACCTGGACATGGCGATGAGCCTGTCGGCCCGTCACCCCGACAAGCCGTACGAGCTGACCGGGGTCAAGCTCGGCGACGAGCAGTTCGAGGCCGAGCAGTCCTGGCGCGACGCCGGGCGGTTGGCGCTCGTCGGGATCGGCGTCGAACCCGGGCTCTCCGACGTCTTCGCCCGCTATGCCGCCGACCACCTGTTCTCCGAGATCGACGAACTCGGCACCCGCGACGGCTCCAACCTGACCGTCGACGGATACGACTTCGCGCCGTCGTTCTCGATCTGGACGACCATCGAGGAATGTCTGAACCCGCCGGTCATCTGGGAGGCCGACAAGGGCTGGTTCGTCACCGAACCGTTCAGTGAGCCCGAGGTTTTCGACTTCCCCGAGGGCATCGGACCCGTGGAGTGCGTCAATGTCGAGCACGAAGAGGTGCTGTTGATGCCGCGCTGGGTCTCCTGCAAACGCGCAACCTTCAAGTACGGCCTCGGCGAAGAGTTCATCGACGTCCTCAAGACGCTGCACAAGCTCGGCCTGGACCGCACCGAGAAGGTCAAGGTGGGGCAGGTGGAAGTGAGCCCGCGTGATGTGGTGGCCGCCTGCCTGCCGAATCCGGCCGAACTCGGCCCGAAGATGAAGGGCAAGACCTGTGCGGGCCTGTGGGTGACGGGCACCGGCAAGGATGGGGCGCCCCGGTCGACCTACCTCTACCACGTGGTGGACAACGAGTGGTCGATGGCCGAGTACGGGCATCAATGCGTCGTCTGGCAGACGGCCATCAATCCCGTTGTGGCGCTGGAACTTCTGGCCAACGGCACCTGGACCGGCACCGGCGTGCTGGGCCCGGAGGCCTTCGATGCGGTGCCGTTCCTGGAACTGCTGACGGCCTACGGCTCGCCCTGGGGTGTCAAGGAGCTCTAGGGGTCTAGTCCCCGCCGCGAGCGTGCGTGAACTCTTCGGGACGTGCGGCGTGTCGCCCGCAGACACGCACGGTCGCCGGGAAGGGGACGTAGCGTCGGGGGTATGCCGGAAGAGCTCACCGCCGAGCAGGCCGCCGCACGCCTGCGGCCCGCCGACACCTTGGGAATCCCGCTGGGTCCGGGGCAACCGCCGACGCTGCTGCAGGCCCTCGGGCAGCGCGACGACTGGACCGACCTACGCGTCTACGGCGCGCTGCTGGCAGTGCTCACCGAGTTGTTCTCCCGCACGGGCGTGCATTACGTGTCGGGGTTCTTCGGTCCGCTGGAGCGCGCCCTGCGCGACAGCGGCGCCGATGTCGAGTTCGCCCCGGCCGACTTCCGGCGCTTCGGACCGCTGCTGCAGCGCCAGGCCCCGCGGGTGATGACCACCGTGGCGGCGGCCCCGGATGACGACGGCTGGTGCTCGCTGTCGCTGCACGCCGGCGGCACCGTCGACGAATTGCGCCGTGCCGGAACCGATCCCGACCGGCTGCTGATCGTCGAGGTGTCGCAGAACTTCCCGCGCACCCATGGTCTCGGTGAGAACTACCGCCATGCACTGCATCTCGACGAAATCGACATCCTGGTGCATTCGGATGCCGAGCCGCTGGCCCTGCCCGGCGGCGATGCCGAGCCCACCGATGTGGACCGGGCCATCGCGAAGAACGCCGTTGCCCATATGCCCTCGGGTGTGACCCTGCAGACCGGGATCGGCTCCATCCCCAACCAGATCGCGACGCTGCTCGCCGAGGGCGACGGTGGCGAGTACGGCCTGCACAGCGAGATGTTCACCGACGGCTGCATGAAACTGCACCGCGCCGGCAAGATCACCAACGCACACAAGGGGCAGTACCCCCACCGGAGCGTCACGACGTTCGCCTTCGGATCCCCGGAACTGTATGCCTGGCTGGACGACAACCGGGATGTCGCGTTCCTTCCGGTCGAGGTGGTCAACTCACCCGAGGTGATCGCCGACAACCATCGGATGGTGACGATCAACGGTGCGTTGGCCATCGACATCCACGGTCAGGTGGTCGCCGACACCATCAACGGCGGCCAGTTCAGTGGCATCGGCGGCGCCGAGGATTTCGTGGCCGGTGCCGGGCTCGAACTGTCCGACCGCTCCCTGATCTGCCTGCCGTCGACGTATGAGAAGGACGGCCAACTGCAATCGCGCATCGTGCCGTGGTTCGGACCCGGTGCGGTGATCACGACACCGCGCCATCATGTCGACGTCATCGTCACCGAGTACGGCACCGCCGAGCTGGAGGGCCTGACGGTCCGGGAGCGCGGCGAGGCGCTGGCGGCCATCGCGCACCCACAGTTCCGTGACGACCTGCTGCGCGCCGCCGAGCGCGCCGCCCACGGACGCTCGCCGGTGATCCGACTGGTCTGACGATCTTGCTCAACTAACATTTTGTAAGTTAGCGTCTGGCCATGGTGCAGGACGCGCGACGGTTCGTGGTGATCGGCGGTGGACTGGCGGGTCTGGCCTCGGCGGTCTGGCTGGCCGAGGCGGGCAAGACCGTCACGCTGCTGGAACGGCGCGGCAGCCTGGGCGGCCGCACCCACGCCATGCGCGCCGAGATCGGCAGCAGCGGGCCCGCCGATGTGCCCGACAACGGGCAGCACGTCATCGCCAGCGGCTATCACCATCTGTACCGCTACCTGGCCAGCGTCGGCACCCGCGAGCATGTCGCCTTCCCGAAATCGTCGACGCTGCGCTGGCCCGACGGGCGCAAGGTCACCATGCACACCACCGGACTCGGTGCCATCCGCACGCTGTTCGGAGTGCACCCCGATGCGAGTTGGGCCGACAAGTTGCGGGCAGCGCGCGCGACACTGCTGCTGGGTTGGCAGGCGGTCCGCCAGCCCGACGACCTGGCCGATCTGACCACCGAGCAGTGGTTCGACCGGGTCGGCATGCCCGCGCCGGCCCGAGAGGCGTTGTGGGACTGGCTGGCTCTGGGTATCGCCGCCGAACCGGTGGCGCAGGAATCGGCGAAGGTGTTCGCCAACGTGCTGGGCACCGGCATCCGGTTGGGCCTCAAACACCGCATCCCCGTCACGATCGGCTACCCGACGGTGGACCTGGACACCCTCTACATCCAGGGCGCCATCCGGGTTTTCGAGGAGTACGGAGTCGACGTGCGCTATCGCGCCGTGGCACGCAAGGTGCGGATCGAGAACGGCGCGGTGACCGGCGTGCTGCTGGCCGATGGCTGCGAGATACCGGCCGACGCCGTCATCTGTGCGGTGCCCAACTCGCGGATCGCCGGACTGCTCGACGACCTGCCCGAGCATCCCGAGATCTATGCCGCCGCAGATAAACTGGGCTACACCCCGATCGTCAGCACCAACCTCTACCTCGACCGGCCGCTGGGCACCGAATCGGCCTTCGAGGGATTGATCGGCGGCAGCGGCGTCATCGACGAGGTCTTCGACCGCCAGATCATGCACGGGCGCAGTACCGCGAAGTCATGGCTGTACTGCCTGACCACCAGCGGCGCCTACGAGCAGATCCACAAGAGCAACGACGAGATCGTCACCGAGCAGATGGACCTGTTGCGCCGCTATTACCCGGGCGCCGCCGCGGCGAACGTCGTCGAGGCGCAGGTCGTCAAGATGCCCAAGGCCACCTTCTCCCAGGTGGTGGGCCTGGACGCACTGCGTCCCGATCAGCGCACATCGGTGCCCTCGCTGGTCCTGGCCGGGGACTGGACGGCCACCGATTGGTCGGCCACCATGGAGAGCGCCGTGCAGAGCGCGGCCAAGGCCGTCGATCTGCTGCTGCGATGACGCGGCGCCGGCTCAGCGGTGCCGATCGCCGCGCGCAGTTGCTCGACGTGGCACGCGATATCGTTGCCGCCGACGGCTATCCGGCGCTGACCATCGAGCGTGTCGCCGCCGAATCGGAGGTGACCAGAGCCGTTGTGTATCAACAGTTCATCGACCTCGACGGGCTGACGACGGCACTGCTGGACCGCGAGTCCGCGATCGCCTTCGCCGGGATGGGCACGGTCGCCGACCTCGACGATGCCGACGAGATGGCCCGCGGCATCCTGGCCTACTTGCAAGCCGCACCGACGAGTTGGCGGATCACCCTGCGCCCACCCGATGGCGCGCCGGCCGGCGTGCGGCAGCGCATGGAACTCGGACGTTCCTACGCACGCCGGGTGGCAGCACGTCACCTGGGCGCCGACCCGGATGACACCGCGGTTCGAGTCCTGTTGGCCGCCATCGAGGAACTGGCCCGGCTGCACCTGGAAGACCCCGCGGCCCATCCCGGTCAGACGGTGCTCGAACACCTGCGATCGTTGACGGCGTGGGCGGGCGCTACAGCGGGTTCAGGATCCGGTCGAGGAACTGACGGGTACGGTCCTGCTTCGGGTCGCCGATGACCTCGGCCGGGCTGCCGTGCTCCAGGATGACCCCTTGGTCGAGGAACAGCACCTGACTGGAAACCTGTTTGGCGAACAGGATCTCGTGGGTCACGACGACCAGCGTCCAGCCGTGATCGGCCAGATCCCTGATCACCGAGAGCACCTCGCCGACCAGTTCCGGATCCAGCGCCGAAGTCGGTTCGTCGAACAGCACCACCTTGGGTTTGAGCGCCAGCGCCCGCGCGATGCCGACGCGCTGCTGCTGACCGCCCGACAGCTGGAACGGGTACTGGTCCTGTTTGGCGGCCAGGCCCACCTGCTCGAGCAGCGTGACCGCCTCGGCGACCACCTCATCGCGCGGCCGCTTCTGCACGATCACCGGACCCTCGATGACGTTCTGCAGCACCGTCTTGTGCGGGAACAGGTTGTGGGACTGGAAGACGAAACCGCTGCGGGACTGGAACCGCCGCACCTCTGCCTTGGGGGTGGGCGTGCCGAAGTCGATCTGGACATCATCGACGCGGATCACCCCGGCATCGGCGCGGTCCAGGGCGTTGAGCGTGCGCAGCAGCGTCGTCTTGCCCGAACCCGACGGCCCGATGACCGCGGTGGCGGTGCCTCGCGCAACCTTGAAGGACACATCCTTGAGGACCGTGTTGTCACCGAAGGACTTCTCGACGCCGTCGGCTTCGATGCGGTATTCGACCTCAGCTGCGGTCATCGCGCCACATACCTTTCCAGTCGGTGCTCGAGTCTGGCCTGACCGAAGGACAGCACCAGACAGATCACCCAGTAGTAGATCGCCGCCGTGCCGTACAGCGCGAAGAACTCGAACGTGGGGGCGGCCACGATCTGGGCCTGGCGCAGCAGTTCGGTCACCAGGATGGTCGAGGCCAGCGACGTGTCCTTGACCAGTGATATCAACGTATTCGACAACGGCGGCACCGCCACCCGGGTGGCCTGGGGCAGGATGATCCGCCGCAGTGCGCCGGTGTAGTTGTAGCCGATGGTCTCGGCGGCCTCCCACTGGCCCTTGGGCACGCTGAGGATCGCCGACCGGATGATCTCGGCCGCGTACCCGCCGACGTTGAGACTGAACGCGATGACCGCCGCCGGGAACGGGTCGATGCGCACCCCGAACTCCGGCAGCGCGAAGAACACGATGAACAGCTGCACCAGCAGCGGCGTGCCGCGGATGATCGAGATGTAGAACCGGGCGATGTTGCTGACCACCACATTGGAGGACAACCGGGCCAGTGCGACCGCCAATGCGATCACCAACCCGATGGCGAAGCTGATGACGGTCAGCGGAATGGTCATCGTCAGCGCGGCCTTGGCCAGCGGCCAGAGGTTGTCCAGGATCAGCTGCCCGGTCGAACGCACCTCGGGTGGCTGTTGATCGCTGCCCTGCGCCGGTGGGCCCGGTGCACCGCCGGTCGCGTCGGCCTTCAGATAGCGCTGCGAGATCTCGGTCAGCGTCCCGTCGGCGCGCAACTCGTCGAGTGCGCGGTTGAGTTCGGGCAGATAGCCGCTGTCCTTGCGGGCGGCGAATCCCTGTTCGCTCTTCTCGCCGACGGTGCCGGCGATCTTGACCGATGTGTCACCGGTTTCGGCGAGGTAGGCGTAGACGGCGATGCTGTCGTTGATGACGACGTCGACGCGCCCCTGGCTGAGCAGCGTGATGGCCTGGGTGAAACCCTCGACGGCTTCCACCCGGGCACCGGCGTCGCGGGCCACCTGCGACCAGTTGCTGGTGGCGTTCTCGGCTGCGGTCTTGCCGCGGACATCGGCCAGCGTCGTGATCGAGTCGTCCCCGGCACGGGTGACGATCACCCCCTCGCCCACGGTATAGGGCTGCGACAGGTCGTAGCGGGCCTGTCGCTCCGGGTTGATGGTCACCTGATTGGCGACGATGTCGAATCGGTTGGCCTCCAGCGCCGCGAAGATCGAGTCCCACGGCGTCTCGACGAATTCGACCGGCACGCCCAGCTTTTCACCGACCGCGCGGGCCACGTCGACGTCGTATCCGACCAGTTCACCGGTCGCCGGATCGTGATAGCTGAACGGTGAGTAGACGCCCTCGGTGCCGACCCGCAGCACACCGGCCGACTTGATCGGGTCGCTACCGGTATCACCGCTGGATCCGCAGGCGACGACGCCGGCAAGGGCGACAGCGCCGAGGAGGACGGCGAGCAGCACGCGCCGCAGATTTCTACGCACGGGCGGACGGTAGCAACGGACGTCGGCCGAGCATAGGGTTTCCCTCACACAGGCCGGTATACCCACGGTTGACGCGGAAGAGTCGATGCATCGAACTCGGCGAGCATCTCGGACACGGTGCGGGCCCGGTAGCCGAGCGATTCGGCGATGAGTTCGAGCGCGTGCGGCACGCCCAGCTCGGCCAAGGTCACCGCGCCGTCGCGTTTGGCCAGGCGCTTACCTTCGGCGTTGAGGACCAACGGGACGTGCGCATAGGTCACCGGGGCGTAGCCGAGCAACCCGGCCAGATAAGCCTGCCGCGGCGACGAGGACAGCAGGTCGTCGCCGCGCACCACCTGGTCCACACCCGCGGCGGCGTCGTCGACGACCACGGCCAGGTTGTAGGCGGTCACACCGTCACCGCGGCGCAGCACGAAATCGTCGACGAGGCCGGTGAACTCACCGTGCAGGATGTCGGTGACGGTGTAGGAGTAGGTGTCGCTGCGCAACCGCAGCGCCGGTGGGCGGTCGGGGTCCGGCGGTGGGTCCCTGTCCCGGCAGGTGCCCGGATAGGCGCCCTCCGGTGCGTGCGGAGCACGCGGCGCGGCCAGGATGTCCTTTCTGCTGCAATAGCATTCGTACACCAGACCGCGCCGGCTCAGGTCGTCGATGACGGTGTCGTACCGGCCCGCGTGTGCGGTCTGGAATTCCGGTTCGGCATCGGAGGTGACACCGATGGCGACCAGGTCGGCGAGCTGACGACCGGCGATATCGGTGAAGGTGCGGTCGTCGAGATCCTCGACGCGGATCAGGAACCGGCGACCGCTCGACCGGGCGAACAGCCAGGCCAGCACCGCGGTGCGCAAATTGCCGATGTGCAGGTCGGCCGACGGGCTCGGCGCGAACCGGCCCGCACCGGGTGGGCGGATCACGCCAGCAATTTAACCCCGGTCCGGGCCTGTTCGGCACACTCGGCCCAGCGGTGCGCCCCGGGCGCGTGCACACCGGACTGACCGGTGAATGCACTCGAGATCACCAGATCGGGGCGTTCGTGGCCCAGGACGCGCAGGCTGCTCGACAGCGCGGCGGCGTCGCTGTGGCCGGGCAGGTATCCGGCGAACCATGTGCCGTCCTCGCCGAGCAGCACGGTGTCCCCGGTGAACAGGTAGCTCTGCCCGTTGGCGCCGGGCACGAGGTAGCAGGTGCTGCCGGGGGAGTGGCCCGGGGTCGGGATGACCTCGACGCCGTTGCCGTCGACGTGCCGGCCCGACAGTGGCACGTCGATGGCGGCATGCTCGCCGATGTCGGCGGCTTCGGCGGCCGGTGCGTGCAGCACCGACCCGAACCGCGCCTTGATGCGGGCCAGCTGCGGGCCGGCCTCGTCGCGATGGGACAGGTACTGGTGGGCCACCCCGCCGAGCGCGGACATCTCGTCGAACTCATCCGCGGTGGCGGTGCTGTAGAACAGCACATTGCCCGCGGGTGCTCCGGTCCACAGGTAGGCGTGCGTGGTCAGGCCGGGGAATGGATTGTCGACCCGGGTCTCCCACAGGTCGGTGCGGATCTGGCGCATGGTGCCTCCTTCTGGTCGTGACACCCAGCCTGCGACCTGAACCATTGTTGAGGTCAAGGGGCCGGTTCCGGCAAATCGTGCCGCCGATGCTGTGCGGTCGCTTAGCATCGTGCGGGTGAGCACCACGACCACCAAGCCGGGCATCTGCCGCATCTGCTCCGCGCACTGCGGTGTGCTCGCCACCGTCGTCGACGGCAAGCTCGTCAAGGTCACCGGCGACCCGGACAATCCGATGTTCGGCAGCTACACCTGCGACAAGGGTCGCGCGCTGCCCGAAATCCACAACAACCCGCACCGGCTGCTGCACAGCCAGAAGCGCGCGGCCGACGGCAGCTACGCACCGATCGAGTCCGAACGGGCCACCGACGAGATCGCGACGAAGCTCGCAGAACTCATCGCCGAGCACGGTCCGCGGTCGGTCGCGATCTATCTGGGCACCAACGGGTTGCCGTACCCGGCCTCGGCGCTCACCGCCAACGCCTTCATCCGCGCGATCGAATCGCCGATGTTCTTCACCGCCAACACGATCGACCAACCCGGCAAGCAGATCGCGCTCGCCGCCCACGGGCACTGGCTCGGGGGCGACATCCCGTTCGACGAGGCCGACAGCTGGCTGCTGATCGGCACCAATCCGTTGGTGTCCAAGGCCATCGGCATTCCCGGGCAGAATCCGTCGCGCAATCTGCGCGAGGCCATCAACCGTGGGATGAAGCTGATCGTCATCGACCCCCGCCGGTCCCAGACCGCCGCACGTGCGGCCATCCATCTGCAGCCCCGCCCCGGTGAGGATGCCACCATCCTGGCCGGGATCATCAACCTGATCATCACCGAGAAGCGGTATGACCGGGACTTCGTCGAGCAGAACGCCACCGGATTCGCCGCGCTCGCCGACGCGGTCGCCGACTTCACCGTCGACTATGTCGCCGAGCGCGCCGACATCCCACGCGAGCAATTGATAGACGCGGCACGGATATTCGCCTCCTACGGCGACAGAGGGGGCATGGTCAACGCCGGCACCGGCGCCAACTTCGGCCTGCACGGCAGCCTGGTCGAATACCTGTGCCTGTGCCTGACCACCCTGTGCGGGCGCTGGCAGCGCGCCGGTCAGCGGGTCACCCGGCCGAACACGCTGATGCCCGCGTTCACCGCCAAGGCCCAGCCGCACCCGCCGTACGAGGGTTGGGGATACGGCGAGCGGCTGCGGGTGCGCGGGCTGACCGACACGGTCAGTGGGATGCCGACCGCCGCGCTGGCCGACGAGATCCTGCTGCCGGGGCAGGGTCAGGTCAAGGCGCTCATCTGCATCGGCGGCAATCCGATGGCGGCGTGGCCCGACCAGCGCAAGACCGAACGCGCCCTGCAGTCACTGGAGCTGCTGGTGACCCTGGACACCGAGATGTCGCTGACGTCGCGGCTGGCCCATTACGTGCTGGCGCCCAAGATGCAGATGGAAACGCCGGCGATGACGCAGGGCAGCGAGCTGATCAAGTACTACACCAGTGGCACCGGCATCCCGGCCGCCTATGCGCAGTACACGCCTCGATTGGTCGATCCGCCTGCCGGCTCGGACCTGATCGAGGAATGGCAGTTCTTCCTCGGACTGGCCAAACGGATGGATCTGCAGATGTTCTTCGTCAACTTCTTCGGCGGAGGCGGTGGCCGGTTCATGGAGTCCCCGCCCGTGGTCGTCGTCATGGACAAGGACACCGAGCTGACCACCGAGCAACTGTTCGAGCAGATGTGTGCCGACTCCCGTATTCCGTTGCAGGAGGTGGCCCGCCACGAACACGGACACATCTTCGACGTCGACGATGTGGTCGCCGAACGCGACGCCGACTGCGAGGCGCGGCTGGACATCGGCAACGCGCTGCTGCTGGGTGAACTGACCGCGATGTTCGGCGAGGACTTCCGCGCGGCACGCACGGACCGCGACCACCCGTTCCGTCTGATCCCCCGCCGGCACAAGAACTTCATGAACTCATCGGGGACCCGACTGCCGAAACTCAACGGCGGCAAGGCATACAACCCCGCCTACATGCATCCGGATGCCATCGCCGAACTCGGCCTGGACACCGGCGCCCTGGTCACCATCACCTCACCGCACGACTTCATCCCCGCCGTCGTGGAGGCCGATGACACCCTGCGCCGCGATGTCATCGCCATGCACCATGCCTTCGGCGGGCTGACCACCGAGGACGGCCAGGTCCGTGACCGCGGCAGCAATGTCGGGCGCCTGGTGCCCACCGACATCGAGTTCGACGCGATCACCGGTCTGCCCCGCCAGGGCGATATCCCGGTGCGGGTCACCCCGGCGTGAGTCGGAGTCCGGGCAGGATTTCGCCGAGCCGGAAGGCCGCCGGCACCTCGAGCTGAGCGAACGTGCACGAGCGCGGGTCCCGGTCCGGGCGCCAGCGGCTGAACTGGGCGGTGTGCCGAAACCTGCTTGCCTCCATGTGGTCGTAGCGCACCTCGACCACCCGCTGGGGTCGCAAGGGAACGAAGGACAGGCTCTTGTCGGGATTCCAGCGTGAGTTCGCGGTGCGCCGCACCGTCGGCTGCACCGGGATGTGCTCGGCCCAGTTCCACGGATGGTCATCGAAAGTGGTCACCAGTGGCTGCAATTCGGCGAACAACTCGCGGCGCCGCGCCATCGTGAACGCCCCGACGACACCGACCGAGGCCAGTGCGCCGTCGCGGTCGTAGAGCCCGAGCATCAGCGACCCGATGGCGTCGTCGCCGGATTTGTGCAGGCGGTAACCGGCCACCACACAGTCGGCGGTCCGCGCGTGCTTGACCTTGAACATGACCCGCTTGTCGGGTTGGTAGACACCGTCGAGCGGTTTGGCGATCAGCCCATCCAGCCCGGCGCCCTCGAACTCGGTGAACCAGCGCGCCGCGGTGGCCGCATCGGTGGTGGCCGGAGTCAGCTGAAACGTCGGCCCGCAGCCGGACAGCGCATCCACCAGGACCGCCCGCCGCTCGGCGAACGGCCGCCCGGTGAGGTCATCGTCGCCGAGGGCCAGCAGATCGAAGGCGACGAAAGCCGCCGGAGTCTCGACGGCCAGCTTGTTCACCCGCGACGCCGCCGGATGCAGTCGCAGCTGCAATGCCTCGAAGTCCAGTCCGGTGGACGTGGCGATCACGATCTCGCCGTCGACGACGCAGCGGGCCGGTAGTTCGTCGTGCGCCGCGGTGACGAGTTCGGGAAAGTAGCGCGTCAGCGGGCGCTCATTGCGGCTTCCGAGCTCCACCTCGTCACCGTCGCGGAACAGGATGGAGCGGAAACCGTCCCATTTGGGCTCGTAGGAGGCCCCCGCGGGAATCTGCGCAACGGGTTTGGCCAGCATCGGCGATACCGGAGGCATGACGGGAAGTCTCATCGTGATCCAAGATAGGGCAATGAACCCGGACCTGGATCCCGCCGACTTCTGGTCGACGGCCGACCGTCACCTGGTGCGCTACGGCGCGTCCTTCGTCCCGCGGATCATCGGCCGTGCCAAGGGCTCTCATGTGTACGACGAGAACGGTGCGGCGATCCTGGACTTCACCTCGGGCCAGATGAGCTCGGTGCTGGGCCATTCGCATCCCGAGGTGGTGGCCACCGTGAATGCGTCGATGACCACCCTGGACCACCTCTACAGCGGCATGCTGAGCAGGCCCGTCGTGGAATTCGCGCAGGCGCTGGCCGGCACGCTCCCCGCGTCGCTGGACAAGGTTCTGCTGCTCACCACCGGAGCCGAATCCAATGAGGCCGCCATCAAGCTGGCCAAGCTGTACACCGGACGCTACGAGGTGGTGTCCTTCGACCGGTCCTGGCACGGAATGACCTCCGGGGCGGCATCGGCGACCTTCAGCGCGGGCCGGCGGGGATACGGACCGCCGCTGCCCGGCAACCTGACGCTGCCCACGCCGAACGCCTACCGCTCACCGTTTCGCCGTCCCGACGGCAGCTATGACTGGCGCGCCGAACTCGATTACGGATTCGCGATCGTCGATGCGCAGTCCGCGGGCAGCCTGGCGGCCTGTCTGGTGGAGCCGATCCTGAGCTCCGGCGGCATCATCGAACTGCCCGAGGGGTACCTGCGCCGACTCAAGGAGTTGTGCGCCGAACGCGGCATGCTGCTGATCCTCGACGAGGCGCAGACCGGGCTCGGCCGCACCGGCACGATGTATGCCTTCGAACGCGATGGTGTGGCGCCGGATCTGCTGACATTGTCCAAGACGCTCGGCGCCGGCCTGCCGGTCGCCGCGGTCGTCACCAGTGAGGAGATCGAAAGCGCCTGCCATGAGCGGGGATTCCTGTTCTTCACCACCCACGTCTCCGACCCGTTGGCCGCGGCCGTCGCGCTGACCGTGCTCACCGTCGTGGAACGGGACGGCCTGGCGCAGCGGGCCGCCCGGCTCGGGCTGCGACTGCGCGCCGGTCTGCAATCCCTGCAGCAGCGCTACGAGCAGGTCGGCGACATCCGCGGACGCGGACTGCTGCAGGGCCTGGAACTGGTCACCGACAAAACCAGCAAGACGCCCGCGGACGCGCTCGGCGCCGATGTCACCGCGGCGTGCCTGAAGCGCGGTTTGCACATGAACATCGTGCAGTTGCCCGGTATGGGCGGCATCTTCCGGATCGCCCCACCGCTGACCATCTCCGAAGGCGACCTCGACGAGGGCCTGGGAATCTTGGACGACGCGTTGGCCGCGGTGCTAGCGCCGTAGCTCCGCGCCGATGACGGCCGCGAAAGCGTCGACATCCTCGGACGTGGTGTCCCAGGCCGTCATCCAGCGCACCTCGCCGCGCGCTCGGTCCCAGTCGTAGAACCGCACCCGTTCGCGGATCCGGTCGGCGACAGCATTGGGGATGGTGGCGAAGATCGCATTGGCCTGACTGGGCTGGGTGAAGCTCAACCCGGGTGGTGAATCGGCCTGCAGCGCAGCACGTAGCCGCCGCGTCATCGCGTTGGCGTGCCGGGCGCTGCGCAGACCGAGGTCATCGTCGAACAGGCTGAGCAGTTGCGCGGAGGCGAACCGCATCTTGCTGGACAGCTGCATCATCAGCTTGCGCAGGTACACCAGACCCTCGGCTCGGTCGGGGTCGAGCACCACCACCGCCTCGGCGCCGAGCAGCCCGTTCTTGGTGCCGCCGAGGCTGAGCACGTCGACTCCCGCGTCGGTGGTGAAATCGCGGAACGGAAGTCCCAGCGCCGCAGCCGCATTCCACAACCGGGAGCCGTCCATGTGCACCGCCATGCCGCGCGCATGCGCGTGATCGGCGATGGCGCGGATCTCCTCCGGGGCGTACAGCGTGCCCAGCTCGGTGGTCTGGGTGAGGCTGACCGCCAGCGGCTGCGCGCGGTGTTCGTTGCCCCAGCCGTAGGCCTGGCGGTCCACCAGATCGGGGGTCAGCTTGCCGTCCGGGGTGGGCACCGTCAGCAGCTTGAGCCCGGCCACCCGTTCCGGCGCGCCGCCCTCATCGGTGTTGACGTGCGCCGTCTCGGCGGTGATGACCGCACCCCAGCGTGGCACCATGGCGGTCAGCGACAGGACGTTGGCGCCGGTGCCGTTGAACACCGGGAACGTCTCGGCGTCGGCACCGAAGTGCGCGCGGACGACCTCACGCAATTCGGCGGTGTAGACGTCCTCACCGTAGGACACCTGATGACCGCCGTTGGCCGCCGCGATGGCCGCCAACGCCTCGGGGTGGGCACCGGCATAGTTGTCGCTGGCGAAGCCTCGCCACTGCGGATCGTGGAGCGTGGGGACTGGCACGCACGCCATCCTCCCAGCCCGGCCTGCCCGCCCTGGACTCAGCGCGCGGCGGGTTCGGGGGTGTCGGGTAGCACCTGGTCGGTCACGTCCAGCGACTTCCGGCGGATCAGCAGGACCGAACCGGCGGCGATCAGGCTCGCCGCGGCCAGCGCGTACAACCCGTAGGTGACCTCGCCGGTGGCCTCCTTGAGCACCCCGAAGCCGAACGGCGCGACGAATCCGCCCAGGTTGCCCAGCGAGTTGATGATCGCGATCGCCGGGGCCAGCACCATCGGGTGCAGCGTCGACTGCGGGATGGACCAGAACAGCGGGCTGGCACTCTTGAAGCCCATCGCGGCGATGCACAGGAACAGCAGCGCCAGCAGCGGTGACGTGATGGCCGCGAAGTAGGTCCCGACGGCGGCGGTGATCAAAGCCAGCACCAGCAGCGGACGGCGCAGCGACGGATTGTGGTCGCCGAGGCGCGAGGACAGGTACATGGCGACGACGGCACTGATCCACGGCAGGCTCGACAGCAGGCCGACGGTGATGTCGTTGAGCCCGTCGATGCGGCGCACGATCGACGGCAGCCAGAAGGTGTTGGCGTAGATCGACAGCTGGATGGCGAAGTAGATCCAGCAGAACAGCAGCAGCTTGGGATCGGCGAGCATCCTCCAGCGGCTGCCCTTGCCCTCGACACCGGAGGACTTGGCCTTCTCGGCCTCTTCGGTCTCGATGGCCTCGATCAACGCGTCCTGTTCGCCGCGGCTCAGCCATTTCGCGTCCCGGATATGGGAGTTCAGGATGAAGTAGGCGATGATGCCGACCAGCACCGAAACCAGTCCCTCGATGAGGAACAGCCACTGCCAGCCACGCAACCCGGCCTGCCCGTGCATGGACAGCAGTGGTCCCGACAGCGGTCCGGAGATCGCCGCGGCGATGGACGAACCCGCGATGAACAGTGCGGTGGCGCGCCCGCGGTGGCTGTTGGGCAGCCACTTGGCCATGTAGTAGATGACGGCCGGGAAGAAGCCCGCCTCGGCGGCACCGAGCAGGAACCGCAGCACGTAGAACATCTCGGCGCTGCTGACGAACATCATCGACGCGGAGATCAGGCCCCAGCTGACCATGATGCGGGTCAGCCAGACGCGCGCCCCGAACTTCTCCATCAGCACATTGCTCGGCAGTTCGAACAGCGCGTAGGCAACGAAGAACACGCCCGCACCGAATCCGTACGCCGCTGCCCCGATGCCCACATCGGCTTCCAGGTACTCCTGGGCGTAACCGATGTTCGACCGGTTGAGCTGATTGCAGATGAGCATGAGGACCAGCAGGGGCACGACGCGCCGGAAGAATTTCGACACCGCGGACTGCAGGTCGGTCGGCGTCTGGTGAGTGATCGGCACCCTCACTCCTTTTCGATCGAGCGCACCGCGAACAGGGCGGTCGGACAACACAGCGCAATGTATGTGTCGGCATTGATGCTCGTCCAAGAGCGTATCGGCATCGAATGATCCACCAAAGGTATCGACGACGGGTGGGTGCAGGTGGGCGCGGGCACGGGCGCCGATCCCGCGTGACAGTCGCTCCATAGAGTGTCTTCATCGACGGCGAGCTCACAGGAGGCGCGGTGAACCTCACGGCCGAGGAACAGGCCATGGTCAGTACGGTCCGGGAGTTCGTGGACCGGCAGGTACGGCCGGTGGTACGCGACCTGGAGCATGCCGACACCTACCCCGAAGAGCTCATCGAGACGATGAAGGAAATCGGGATCTTCGGGTTGGCCATCCCGGAGCCCTATGGATTCGGGGCCGTCTCCATGCCCTGTTACGTGCAGGTCGCCGAGGAATTGGCCCGCGGCTGGATGAGTCTGGCCGGCGCGATGGGTGGCCACACCGTCGTCTCCAAACTGATCCTGCTGTACGGCACCGAGGAACAGAAGCAGCGCTACCTTCCGCGGATGGCGACCGGCGAACTGCGCGCCACCATGGCGCTGACCGAACCCGGCGGCGGATCGGATCTGCAGGCCATGCGCACCGTCGCCCGTCGGGACGGGGACTCCTACGTCATCAACGGCAGCAAGACCTGGATCTCCAACGCACGCCGGTCCGACCTCGTCGCGCTGCTGTGCAAGACCGACCCCGAGGCCGCACCCGCGCACAAGGGGGTCTCGATCCTGCTGGTCGAGAAGGTGCCCGGATTCACCATCTCCAAGGATCTGCACAAGCTCGGCTACAAGGGGGTCGAGGCGTGCGAGCTGAACTTCGCCGACGCCCGGGTGCCGGTGGCGGCGCTGCTGGGCGCCGACGAGGGACGCGGGTTCGCGCAGATGATGAAGGGCCTGGAGGTGGGTCGGTTGCAGGTCGCCGCCCGTGCCACCGGTGTCGCGCGGGCTGCCTTCGACGACGCCCTGCAGTACGCACAGGATCGACAGAGCTTCGGCAAGCCGATCTGGCAGCATCAGGCCGTCGGCAACATGCTCGCCGACATGGGGACCAAGCTGGCCGCAGCGCGGGCGCTGTTGCTCTCGGCCGCAACCAAATTCGACTCCGGTGAGCGCGTCGACATGGAGGCCGGCATGGCCAAGCTGTTCTGCTCGGAGGCGGCCATGCAGATCGCCCTGGACGCGGTGCGGGTGCACGGCGGGTACGGCTACTCCACCGAGTACGACGTCGAGCGCTACTTCCGCGATGCGCCGCTGATGATCGTCGGGGAGGGCACCAACGAGATCCAGCAGGGTGTCATCATCAAACAGCTGGTCAAACGCGGTGGGCTCGACATCTGATCCGTTGCCGAACACCATGATTCGAGGACTCCCATGACAGAGCTGTTGGCCGGCCACATCGCCGGGTGGAATCCCGCGCCCGTCAGCGCCACCGACGTCATCTCGGCAGGGCGCGTCGGTGACCTCGCCGCGACACTCGATGTCGGACAGCGCTTCGCCGACGGTGACCCGCTACCGCCGCTGTGGCAGTGGATCTTCTTCCTCGACTGGCCGGCCACCGCCGCGCTCGGGGTCGACGGGCATCCCCGCGACGGTCATTTCCTGCCGCCGATTCCGCACCGGCGCAGGATGTTCGCCGGTGGCAGGGTCACGGTGCACGGCCCGCTGAGCATCGGTGCGCCCGCCACCCGGGATTCCGAGATCGTCGGCTCGACGATCAAGCAGGGCCGCACCGGGGAGATGTTGTTCGTCACCGTGCGGCACAGCTACCGGCAGGCAGATGCGTTGCGGCTCATCGAGGAACAGGATCTGGTCTACCGCAGTGATGACGGCAGCATGACCGCCTTCGCCCGCGCCGACGCCGACCTCGGAGAGACCGTCGCGCCCTGGACGGCGCAGCCGAGGCCGAATCCCGCGCTGCTGTTCCGGTTCAGCGCGCTCACCGGCAACGCGCACCGCATCCATTACGACCAGGATTACACGACCGGCACCGAGGGTTTTCCGGCCCTGGTCGTGCACGGGCCACTGCTGGCGATCTACCTTGCCGAACTGATCAGGGCCCGGGCTGCCGACCGCGCGGTGCGCGAATTCCGGTTCCGGTTGCAGCGCCCGGTATTCCTCGGGGACACCATCCGCGTCGAGGGCACCCCGGGCCCCGGGGGCGTCGATCTGGCGGTGACCTCCGGTGCCGGGGCGGTGCACGCGACCGCTACCGCCGTGCTGTCATGAGTGGCCGGCGACCAGACGATCGGTGAGTTCGGTCGGGTGGGACAACATGGCCATGTGCCCGCCGGGCATCACCTCGGGCTCGATGCCGAGGCGTTCGGCGACGAGTGCGCGCATGAACTGTTCGGGAAAGAACCGGTCGTCGCCGAACAGGATGAACCGGGTCGGCAGCTGCGGCAGCGACTCCGCGGGCCACGGCGCGATCATCGGGGTGTCCGATTGCGCACGCTCGCGGACGCCGGCCACGACCGCCGGGTCGACGCCGTTGTAGAACACCGCATCCATGTCGTCGGGGTCATAACCGCCCGCTTCGGCCGCGTCGTGTTGCGCCTGCACGCATCCGGTGGCCTCCCACCAGTCGCCGGGACGTTCGCCGGGGCGCGGGATCATTGCCGATACGTAGACCAGTTCGCCGGCGTCGACCCGCGCACAGGCCAACGGCCCGGTGAACCCGCCGAGTGAGTGCGCGACCACCACCGGCCGGGTTCCGTCGTGACGGTGTTGTGCCGCGACGGCGTCGGCGTAGGCGTGCAGGTCGGCGCCGTCATCCTCACAGGGCAGATCGATCGGGACACCCCGGTGCCCGCGAGCGGCCAGCTCGCCGGCCACGAACTGCCAGTAGGACGGATCGCACCCGCCGCCCGGGATCAGCAGGAAGGTCGTCATGGCGCCCACCCTGCCAGAAATGACGGCCGAACTACATGACCTGATCCGTCCGGTTCACCGCATCGTCGTTCGCCTGAATTCCGTTGCCACCGAACGCGTCCACCAGCTCCGGGACCTCGCGCAGGTGCGTCCGGAGCACCCGGACGCAGGTTTCCGCGTCATGGGCCTGCATGGCGGCGATGAGCTCGCGGTGTTCGTTCTCGATGGTCAGCAGGCGCCCCGGCGCCTCCACCAGGGTGCGGGTGCCCAATCGCACCTGACGGGGTTGCAGCGCGTCGTACAGGTCGGCGATCACGGCGTTGCGTTGGTGGCGCACGATGTCCGCGTGGAACATCTGGTCCAGCTGGGCGAACCTGTTCCAGTCGCGCGCCTCACCCGCTTGCTCCATCTCGGCGAGCAGTGTCGCGGCGGATCCGGGCACCCCGGCGCGGCGCTGGCAGATGGTGCGCAGCGCGTCGGATTCGAGCAGGAACCGCGCCTGATAGATCTCGCGCATCTCGACCGCGGTGACCACCCGCACCTGTGCGCCGCGCCGGGGCAGTAGTTCGATGTAGCGCTCGACCTGGAGTCGCTGCAGGGCTTCCCGGACCGGTGTGCGCGAGGTGTTCACCCTGGCGGCCAGGGCGACCTCGTCGATGAACTCGCCTTCGGCGAAGTCGCCCCGCAGGATCGCCTCGCGAATCCATTCGTACGCCCGTTGGCCGGCCGAGATCTTGGCCGGCCGCGCGTCGGTGCGCGGCGACAGGGGCGAGGACATGACAAGCATTCAACCATTTACACGCCATGCATTTTTGTTGTATACAACTTGTCTACACGTTGTGTAAGTAACACATGCCAGGAAAGGGTGCCGAATGTCATCACCACTCGAAAGCGGCGCGGCCGCCTCGGGTCCGCACGTCGCGATCTGGCTCACCGAGCCCTCGGCGGCGGCCGTCGAGATGGGTTCGCTCGCGGGTTACGACACCGTCGTCCTCGACATCGAGCACGGCTGCTTCGACCTGCGTGAACTCGACGCCCTCATCCCGTTCATCCGGGCGAAGGGCATGCGTGTGATCGCCAAGGTGCTGGGCCCGGAGCGCGGTCCCATCCAACAAGCACTCGACTTCGGTGCCGATGCCGTCGCGATCCCGCATATCGCCTCGGCCGAGCATGCCGCCGAGGTCTGCGGATTCGCCAAGTTCCCGCCGTTGGGTGACCGGTCCTTCGCCGGCGGCAGGACCACGGATTACCGCGGCTTCACCGACGACTGGGTGGCAGCGCAGGACCGCAACACCCACTGCTACCCGATGATCGAGGACGCCTCGGCATTCGACGAGATCGAGGCGATCCTGGACCTTCCGGTCGTCGACGGGATCTTCATCGGCCCGTCCGATCTGTCGCTGCGCCGCGACCGTGGCGCCTACTCGGTCACCGACGCCGACCTCGCGGACCTGCGCCACCTGGCGCGTGCCGCCACCGCCGCGGGCAAGCCGTGGGTGCTGCCCGCGTGGAGCGCCGCCGAACAGCGACTCGCCGTCGCCGAGGGGGCGCACACGATCGTCGCCGCCATGCAGTACGGCGCCATGCTGGCCGGGTTCACCGCCACGCGAGAGAATCTGCGCGAAATCCACGCCGAGGTTGTGAGCGCCCGATGAACCTGACCGTCGCCATCGCACAGTTCGCTCCGTCGCAGGACAAGACGGCGAACATCCAGACCATGCTCGGTCTGCTCGAGCAGGCCGCCGCGCGCGGCGCCGAACTCGTGGTCCTGCCCGAATACGCGGTGTTCACCGTGCCCTCGATGGATGAACGGTTCGTCACCACCGCCGAACCGCTCGACGGCCCGTCGGTGACCCGGCTGGCCGAGGCCTCGGCCGATCTCGGGCTCAGCATCATCGCCGGGGTCAACGAATCCGCCACCGACGGCCGGATCCACAACACGCTGGTGGCGCTGCAGGACGGCGCCATCGCCGCCGTGTACCGCAAGGTCCACCTGTATGACGCGTTCGGTTACAAGGAATCCGATCGCGTGATCGCCGCGGACCCGTCGACACCGGAATTGCTCGAACTGAGCGGCTTCAAGATCGGCATGCAGACCTGCTATGACCTCCGCTTCCCGGAGACCTCCCGGGCGCTGGTCGACGCCGGCGCCGATGTCATCGCGCTACCGGCGGAATGGGTTCCCGGGCCGCTCAAGGAGTACCACTGGAACACCCTGCTGCGCGCGCGGGCGATCGAGAACACCGTCTACGTCGTGGCCGCCGACCAGATCGCCCCCGCCGGTTCGGGTAACAGTGCCATCCTCGATCCGATGGGTATTCCGATCGCCGCCCTCGGCGAGGCGACCGGCATCGGTGTTGCTGTGCTGGAACGGGATCGGCTGACTGCCGTCCGTACCGTCAACCCGGCCCTGACGCTGCGGCGTTACCGGGTCACGCCGGGGAACTGAGGTGTCTGCGGTGCGGCGAATCGCCGCAGCGGTGCTCGCCGCACTGACCGCGTCCGCCCTGGTGTCCTGCGCGCAGGACGACGGGCGGTACGTGCTGCACTACACCACGTACTCCTCGCCGACCTCGGATCAGTCCCTGACGGTGCAACGGTGGGCCGAGGAAGTCGAGGAGCTCACCGACGGTGGGGTACAGGTGCGGTTCCACTACTCCCAGAGCCTGGTCGGGGCCGACGAATCCGTACAGGCCACCCTGGACGGGCGGGCCGATCTCGCTCAGGTCGGATCCCTCTACGCCGCATCGGATCTGGCGATGTACACGGTGATCGAGTTGCCGTTCGAGACCAAGAACCCCGAGGTCCAGATGACGGCGATCGAGCGTCTCTACGACGAGAACGACACCTACCGTGACGATTTCGACCGCCAAGGTGTCCACCTGCTGTTCCCGCTCCCGCTGGGCATCGCCGTCGTCGGTCTCAAGCAGCCCGCCGCGGTTCCCGGTGATCTGGCCGGCCGCAGCATCCGGTCGGGCGGCCTGACCTCGCAGGCGTTGCTCACCGTCGGCGCCAACCCGGTCGCCATGACGGCCACCGATGTCTACGAGTCGATGGAGCGCGGTGTCGTCGACGGTTATACGTCGCTGGCCATCGCGAATCTGCCGACGTTCGGGCTGGCACGGAACACGCCGTACCTGACCGATCCCGGCATCGGGAGCTACGGCTCGTCGATCGTGGTGATCAACTCCGAACTGCTGGCGCGGATGCCGCAGGAGTATCAGGACGCCCTCGCCGAGGCGTCCGAGAACGCGATCGCCAACGGGCTGCAGGAGATGGACGCGCTCGGCGACCGCGCCTGCACCGAGCTCCGGGAATCGGGCACCACGCTGTCGGAGATGCCCGACGATGCCGTGCAGGCATGGAAGGAACAGGCCGGCATCGCCGAGCAGTGGGTCGATCGCTACACCGAGCGCGGCTATGACGCCGAAGGCGTACTGGCCGATTACCGCCGCATCATCGACGAGGAATCGGCGCGCTCGACCTATGCCGATCCGTTCATCGAATGTCTGAGAGGACAGGGCCGATGAGTTCAGAAATCGTCCTGCCGAGACCGCTGACCCTGGTCATCCGCGGCCTCGGTGTGCTGGCGGGCGTGCTGCTGCTGCTGATCATTCTGCTGACCGTCGCCGACGTGGTGAGCCGCAATCTGCGTGACCGTTCGATCGTCGGGACCGTCGACATCACCACGATGCTGCTGGTGGGCACGGCGTATCTGGGGTTGGCGGCGGCAGAAGCCGACGGGCGACATGTTTCGGTGGAACTGGTGGAGAGCCGGCTGGGTGCTCGGGCACGGCTCGTGTTCTCGGTGCTGCGCGCAGCGCTGTTGGTCGGTCTGGGTGTGCTGATGACCTGGGGGCTGACCGAGGTGCTGATCAGTGCGGCCGAGCGCAGCGAGACGACCAACGACATCCTGCGGCTGCCGACCTGGCCGGCGAAGGTGGTGCTGCTCATCTCGTTCGCCGCCTTCTTCGTCGTCGCCATCTGGCGTGAGCTGCTGACCTTCGCGGCCGCGCGCGCCGAACAGAAAGGGGCACAACGATGACCGCGGCCACCATCGGCGCACTCGTCGTCGTCCTGGTGCTGTTCTTCGCGCTGCTGTCGATCCGTCTGCACGTCGGGCTCGCGCTGATGGTGTCGGCACTGGCCGGTGTCCTGATCCTGCGCGGCACCGGTGCCGGTGTCAGTACCGTGGCCAATCAACCGTTCTCGACCGCGGCGGATTACTCGCTGACGATCATCCCGCTGTTCATCGTGATGGGTGTGTTCGCCGTCCGGGCCGGCCTGGCCCAAGCAGCATTCGACCTGGCGACCTCGGCGTTCCGACGGCTGCCCGGCGGTCCGGCGCTGGCCTCGCTGGCCGGGTCCGGGATGTTCGCCGCGGTCACCGGGTCCAGTGTCGCGACCGTGGCAACCATGGCCCGGGTCTCGACCGACGCGATCGTGCGGGCCGGCTACAACATCCGGCTGGCGGCCGGCGTGGTGTGTGCCGGCGGCACGCTGGGCGTGCTCATTCCACCGTCGATCGTCCTGGTGCTCTACGGCGTGGTCACCGAGGAGAGCATCGGACAGCTGCTGATCGCCGGCATCGGGCCCGGACTGCTCACCATCGCGGTGTACGCGCTGACGATCGTGGCGCTGGTGGCCTGGCAGCGACGCCGGGCCACTGATCGGGTGGCAGCGCAGGCGGGAGACGTATCCGATTCGCCCACGAGTGAAATCGCTGACGAACCGGGTGAGCCGAACGGTCGTGACATCACCGGATTCCTGTATCTGGTGGTCATCTTCGCGGTGTCGGTCGGCACCATCTATCTGGGTGTCGCCACCCCCACCGAGGCCGCATCGTTCGGCGCCTTCGCCGCGCTCGTCATCCTGCTGTTGCGCAGCCGGCCGTCGGCGTGGCTGCGAAACATCGAGGAGTCGCTGCGCGAGGCGGTCGGTCTGACCGCGATGACCTTCCTGCTGATGGTCGGTGCGGGGGTGTTCACCTACGTCCTGGCGCTCAGCGGTGCCAGCACCGCGCTCGTCAATGCGGTCACGGCCGCGGATCTGCCTCCGTATGTCGTGCTGGTGGCCTGCCTGGCGGTGCTGCTGCCGCTGGGCATGTTCCTCGACGGCATCTCGATGATCCTGATCGCCGCGCCCCTGCTGCACCCGATCCTCACCGGGTACGGCTTCGACGGTATCTGGATCGGTGTGCTCATCGTGAAGGTCGCCGAGATGGCGCTGATCACCCCGCCGGTGGGCATGAATGCGTTCGTCTACTCCGGCGCGGTCCGAGAGGCCGGTCTGGACCGGGTGTTCCGCGGCATCGTGCCGTTCGTCGTGGCCGACCTCGTGGTGGTCGCCCTGCTGATCGCCTTCCCCGGCGTGGTGACGTTCCTGCCCTCGATGTCCGGCGCGCAGTAGCACGCTCACGACGACCCGGGTGCCGCGATGACATTGTCGGGGTACCCGGGTCTACGTGAGTATGGATCGCATGAACCTGCCGGTGCAGCCCCCGCTGGAGCCGATGCTGGCCAAGGCCGCCACCACGGTGCCCACGGGCGCCGGCGCGTGGTCGTATGAGCCGAAATGGGACGGCTTCCGGGCACTGGTGTTCCGCGACGGTGACGCGGTGGTGCTGCTGTCGCGCAGCGGCAAGGATCTGGGCCGCTACTTCCCGGAGGTCATCGACGCCGTGCGGGCCGAACTCGCGCCGCGCTGCGTGCTGGACGGCGAGATCGTGGTGCCCCGTGATATCGCAGGCCGCACCCGGCTGGACTGGGAGTCGTTGAGCCAGCGCATCCATCCGGCCCAGAGTCGCATCGCGAAGCTGTCGAAGGAGACCCCAGCTCATTTCATCGGTTTCGATGCGCTCGCGATCGGCGACACCTCGCTGCTGAAAGCGCCGTTTCGGGAACGCCGGGTTGCGCTGCTGGACGCCGTCGACAAGAAGCAGTGGTGTCACGTCACCCGCACCACCGAGGACCCGGTGATGGGCGCCGGCTGGCTGCAGGAATTCGAGGGCGCGGGACTCGACGGTGTAATCGCCAAACGGCTGGACGGACCATACCTGCCCGGCAAGCGCGAGATGGTCAAGGTCAAGCACCACCGTGACGCCGACTGCGTGGCCATCGGCTACCGGATCCACAAGAGCGGACAGGGAATCGGATCCATCCTGCTGGGTCTGTACGGGGATGACGGTGAACTCCAGATGGTCGGCGGTGCAGCCTCTTTCACCGCCAAGGCTCGGTTGACGCTGCTGGCCGAGCTGGAACCGCTGCGGATCGGCGATGATGTCCGCGACGGCGAACCGAGCCGGTGGAACTCGGCCGCGGACAAGCGCTGGATCCCGGTACGGCCGGAAAAGGTCTGCGAGGTCGCCTATGACCAGATGGAGGGCAACAGCGGGGCGCGGCGCTTCCGGCATGCCGTGAAGTTCCTGCGCTGGCGGCCCGACCGGGAACCGGCCAGTTGCACCTTCGACCAACTCGACGTACCGCTGACCTATGACCTCTACGATGTGTTGGAGAACGCGTGATGGCAAGTGCCGCAGAAGAACTCGATGTCGACGGGGTCAAGGTCCGGTTCACCAGCCCGGACAAGGTGTACTTCCCGAAACTCGGCGACAGAGGCACCAAGCGCCATGTCATGGACTACTACCTGGCCGTCGCCGACCCGATGGTGGCGTTGTTGCGTGACCGGCCGGTGCACCTGCAGCGCTTCCCGGACGGTATCGACGGGGAGGAGATCTACCAGAAGCGGGTTCCGCAGAAGCACCCCGACTATCTGCAGACCTGCACGGTCACCTTCCCGTCGGGTCGCACCGCCGACGCGCTCAAGATCACCCACCCATCGGCGATCGCCTGGGCGGCGCAGATGGGCACCATCACGCTGCATCCCTGGCAGGTGCGGTGCCCGGACACCGAACACCCCGACGAACTGCGCATCGATCTGGATCCGCAACCCGGGACCGGGTTCCCCGAGGCTCGCCAGATCGCCGTCGACGTGCTCAAACCGGTTCTCGACGAACTCGGCTTGACCGGCTACCCGAAAACCTCGGGCGGTCGTGGTGTGCACGTATTCGTGCGGATACGGCCCGACTGGGACTTCATCGCCGTGCGCCGCGCCGGTATCGCGCTGGCGCGCGAGGTCGAGCGGCGCGCCCCGGACGCGGTGACCACAGCCTGGTGGAAGGAGGAACGGGGTACGCGCGTCTTCGTGGATTACAACCAGAACGCCCGCGACCGCACGTTCGCCTCGGCGTACTCGGTGCGCAAGACCCCGATCGCGACGGTGTCGATGCCGCTGGATTGGCAGGACCTGGCCGGTGCCGACCCCGACGACTACACGATCGAAACGGTGCCTGGCATCGTTGCCGGACGCAACGACCCGTGGGCGGGGATCGACGACACCGCGCATTCGCTGGAGGGGTTACTGCAGCTGGTGGCCGCCGACGAGCAGGAGCGCGGTCTGGGCGATCTGCCGTACCCGCCCAGCTATCCCAAGATGCCGGGCGAACCGCCGCGGGTGCAGCCGAGCAAGAAGGTCGCCGAGCATTGGGACGCCGACGGCAACCGCGTCGCCGACTAGCGCAGCGGGACGACGCCGGCACCGACGAGTTCGGCCGGCTCGGACTTGAGGTGGTTGGCGGCGCTGGAGGCCACCGCCACCGAACTGAACTCGACCGCGCCGATCAACAGCAGTGGCCACATGGTGCCGGCCACCGCGCTGAGCAGCAGACCGTGCGGCGCCGGGCTGTTGGGATCGTTGAGACGCCGGCTGGCCACATAGACGATTGCTGTGCTGACAACCCACCCGATGAGGTATGCGACGACTGTCGTCTGGACCACGGTGTCTCCCCCTTTCACCGGCGGATCGGATTGTGCGGGCCACAAGCCTGGGCGCTGATGTTCAGCTAAATGTAACCTCCCCCCGATCATGGCGGAAGCCTTTGCGCGGGCTCACGTTTGCCATCATTTGCCAGGTCAACGGCCATAATCGGATCCCAGCAACTTCACAGGAGGTTGCCAGTGGGTGGCGGTTCGTCAGCCGGGGCTAACCGGCCGGAGATCGCTGCCGCGGTGCTGTGCAGACGGGATCGCCGCCGCGGCGATGGCGCCGACCGGGCCCGCATGGCAAGGTCCGCCGCGGCAGTATCGCCCGGCGGCGGGGACGGGTGCGCGGCGTCGGAAGCGACCATGGTCCCACGGACCGACCGGCGCCCAGGTCGCCACGATGGCGGCACCGCACCCGGCCGGCCATAGCGGTTCTGCGGCAACGACTTCGCTGACGGGCCGGTGTGCCACGATCTGTGACGGCCGGTCGCCGCCCGCGCGGCCGATGCCGCGCTTGCTCGTACCGGCCGGCCGCGGCCCGCGCGCCGTGTCACCCGCGACGGGAACGGGATCGGTTCGGCGGGCCGAACCTCGAGTTTCCGGCGATGACGAACGTCTGCCCGCTTGCGCGCGCGTGTTAGCGAACACACCCCGGGCGCAGTTGTCGCGACGGTCACCGCGGGTCGCCGACGGCGCGGCGAGCAACGCCGGTGCGGCCGCGGCCGAAGGGGTCAGGAATATTGTTGAATCTCCATCACGACACGTGTCACGGCCGTGTCGCGCCTCAGGAACCGGCCGTCAGGGCGGCCTTACCGGTCCGATGCTGGCCGGCCCGGTCGACCCAGGTGAGATCCAGGACGTCGCCGGGATAGTGGCGGTCCAGCACCCTGGTGAGATCCGTGGCCGACTCGATCCGGGTGCCGTCGATGGTCAGGATGACATCGCCGTTGGCCAGCCCGGAGCCGGCGGCCGGCCCACCCGGCATGACCTCGTGCACCAGCACACCGGGGAACGATTCGTGCTGTTCGGCGCTGCTCACCCCGACGCCGAGCAGCGTCGGTGGGCCGATGTGCACGGTGTCCGACGGAGCGCGGGCCCGGATCTGGTTGGCGATGCCCAGCGCGTCGTTGATCGGTATGGCGTATCCCTCGCCGCCGGGACCCATGCGGAAGTTCACCGAGGCCGCCGTCGTCACACCGATGACCTCGCCCGCGGCATTGATCACCGGCCCGCCGGAATCACCGGCGCGCACCGGCGCGGCGAACTCGAACAATCCGGTCATCTCGGTGGCGGTGCCGGTCAGCTCGTCCTCGGCACTGATCGACCGCCCGAGGGCGGTGACGGAGCCGAACTCACGCGTCAGCGGGCTGCGGCTACCACCGGCATTGCCGATCGCCACGACGGGTTCACCGACGCCCAAGCGGGTCGAGTCGCCCAGCGGCGCCACCGGCAGACCGCCGGCGCCGCGAAGCTGCAGCACGGCGATGTCCCGGCCGCGGTCATAACCCAGGATGTCGGCACCGAAGGTGATGCCGCCCACCACGGCGTTGATGACATCGGCGCCCTGCACGACGTGGTAGTTGGTCAACACCTGACCGGCCGGGTCCAGGACGATCCCGGTACCGGTGCCCATCACGTGCTGATAGTCCACCACGGTGTCGAGTCGCACGACCGCGGGCTCGACGCGGTCGGCGGCCGGTGCCAGATTGGTCGGCTCGGCCCAGGCCGTACCGGGGGAGACGAGCAGGACGAGACACGACACCGCAAATACGGCCGTGGCCCATTGTCTGATCCGGACTATGCCCATGCGTCGCCTTCCGCCCTCCCCGACGTCTTCTATCAATACTGACGGTGACAGTGCGAACTGTCGACGTCATCAGGCGCAGGGCGCGTCAATTATCGGTGGCGACGCCACCGCGGCTGCGGGTCCGGCGGATCTTGCCCGTGGGGCGGCGATTACGCAGCTTGCCCTCGTCAGCGGGTTCTTCTGCCGTTTCCTCGGCGGATTCTTCGGCGGTCTGCTCGGCCTCGATCTCGACCGTTTCCCGCGGCTCATCGGATTCCGCATCGCCGGCGGAGTCGACGCCGTCGGCGGTCTCGGCCTCGGTGCTCTCGTCGGCCGGCGTGCTGTCCTCGGCCGCTGTGGGGGCCTGGTCGTCGTCGCGGCGGCGGCCGCGCTTCTCGGGCTTGGGCTTGAGCGGTTTCGGCGGCGGAGGTGGCAGTTCGGCGACGAACGCGAGGTAGAACCCGAACGCGCCGAGCAGGGCCAGCGCCGCGGCCGCGCCGTAGATGCCGAACAGCCATTGGCCGGCGTCGTCGAGATCCAGCCAGATCTCGCTGATGGCCGCCCCCAGGATCAACACACCCGCGGCGACGTGCCCGACGATCGACCAGACCCGCAGCTGCAGCGCGAGGGTGGGCGTCCCCAGCTCGGGCTTACGCGTGCGGCGCAGGGTCAGCAGCACCGGCAGCGCGGTCAGGGCCACCAGCACGCCGCACACGATGCGCATGACCGTGCCCAGCATCGTCGGCCACTGTCCGGTCAGTTCGAACCAGCGCGGCAGGACGAAGAGAAAATAGAGAGCTCCGGCGATAACCAGCGACGATGCATGCCACAGCGAGGCGATACCGCGTCGCATATTCCTCCCTTGACGTCCTGCTGGACGATCTTTGTGGTCCCGGGGCGTGACCTCGATGATCACCGGTCACGCCCCGGACCAACTGCGGAGGATAGGGGATTTGAACCCCTGAGGGCTGTTAACCCAACCCGCGTTCCAGGCGAGCGCCATAGGCCACTAGGCGAATCCTCCGTCGGCAATGGTAGCTGACCGCTGAGGCAGCTCCGACCAGCCGCCGGTCTCGCGGCTCCGCACGGGGTACTACACTCGTGACTCGGACCCCGCGCGGCGTCCATCCTGTGAACTCCCCCAGGGCCGGAAGGCAGCAAGGGTCAATGGGCTCTGGCGGGTGCGCGGGGTCCCCTTCATGTTCACGGCTTGTTGATAGCGCCCGTTGTTGAAAGGCCTGCAGTGTCGTTTGAGTCCCTCGGCCGTGACGAACTGTCTGCGCAGCACGAACTGCAGCAGCGCAACTACGCCGAGCTGAAGGCGCAGGGACTCAAGCTCGACCTCACGCGCGGCAAGCCCTCCCCGGAACAGCTCGACCTGTCCAACCGCCTGCTCGAGCTGCCCGGCGCCGACGGTTTCCGTGACGGTGAGGGCACCGACACCCGCAACTACGGCGGCCTGCACGGCCTGCCCGAACTCCGAGCGATCTTCGGCGAGCTGTTGGGCATCCCGGTGCCCAACCTGATCGCCGGCAACAACGCCAGCCTGGAGTTCATGCACGACGCCGTGGTGTTCTCGCTGCTGCACGGGGGCGTCGACTCGCCGCGGCCGTGGTCGCAGGAACCCGGTGTGAAGTTTCTCTGCCCGGCGCCCGGCTATGACCGGCACTTCGCGATCACCGAGAGCTACGGCATCGAGATGATCCCGGTGCCGCTGCGCGAGGACGGCCCGGACGTCGATCTCATCGAAGAGCTGGTCGCCCACGATCCGGCGGTCAAGGGCATGTGGTGTGTGCCGGTGTACTCGAATCCCACCGGCACGACCTATTCGTGGGAGATCGTGCGTCGCCTGGTGCAGATGCAGACGGCCGCACCGGACTTCCGGTTGTTCTGGGACAACGCCTACGCCGTGCACACCATCACCCCCGATTTCGTCCGGCAGGTCGACATCCTGGGCTTGGCCGCGGCCGCCGGTAACACCAACCGGCCGCTGGTGTTCGCCTCGACCTCGAAGATGACCTTCGCCGGCGCCGGGGTCAGTTTCCTCGGCGGCTCGCTGGGCAATATCGCCTGGTACCTGCAGCATGCCGGGAAGAAGTCGATCGGCCCGGACAAGGTCAACCAGTTGCGGCACCTGCGTTTCTTCGGTGATGCCGACGGCGTGCTGCTGCACATGCATAAGCACCGTGAGCTGCTGGCGCCGAAGTTCGCCCTGGTGGCGCAGATCCTCGACGACCGCCTCGGCGAGTCCAAGATCGCCTCCTGGACCGATCCCAAGGGTGGCTACTTCGTCAGCCTCGACGTCCTGCCCGGTACGGCGAAGCGCACCATCGCGCTGGCCAAGGATGCCGGTATCGCGGTGACCGCCGCCGGTGCGGCGTTCCCGTACGGAAAAGACCCGGAGGACAAGAACATTCGGATCGCGCCGAGCTTCCCCTCGGAGTCCGACCTGCGGTCGGCGATCGACGGTCTGTCGACGTGCGCGCTGCTGTCGGCCACCGAAGCGCTGCTGGCGCGCGACTAGTCGGTCCCGCTGGGTAACCTGGGCGACCGTGGCGCTCTACCGCAAGTACCGACCCGCAAGCTTCGCCGAGGTCGTCGGCCAGGAGCATGTCACCGCACCGCTGTCGACCGCGCTGTCGGCGGGACGGATCAATCACGCCTACCTGTTCTCCGGTCCGCGCGGCTGCGGTAAGACATCGTCCGCCCGCATCCTGGCCCGCTCGCTGAACTGTGAGCAGGGGCCGACCCCGACGCCGTGCGGGGTCTGCGACTCATGTGTGGCGCTGGCGCCCAACGGGCCGGGCAACGTCGACGTCGTCGAACTCGACGCCGCCAGCCACGGTGGTGTGGACGACACCCGGGAACTGCGTGACCGCGCGTTCTACGCCCCGGCCCAGTCGCGCTACCGCATCTTCATCGTGGACGAGGCGCACATGGTGACCACGGCCGGTTTCAACGCGCTGCTCAAGATCGTCGAGGAGCCACCCGATCACCTGATCTTCGTGTTCGCGACCACCGAACCGGACAAGGTGCTGCCGACCATCCGGTCCCGCACGCACCACTATCCGTTCCGATTGCTGGCACCCAAGACGATGCGTGGTCTGCTGGAGCGCATCTGCGCCGATGAGGGCGTGACGGTCGACGACGCCGTCTATCCGTTGGTGATCCGGGCCGGCGGCGGTTCGCCGCGGGACAGCCTGTCGGTGCTCGACCAGCTGGTCGCCGGCGCCGAGGGCAACCGCGTCGTCTACCAGCGCGCGTTGTCGCTGCTGGGCGCCACCGATGTCGCGCTGATCGATGATGCCGTCGACGCGCTGGCGGCCGGGGACGCCGCCGCCCTGTTCGGTGCCGTCGAATCGGTCATCGACGCCGGCCACGATCCGCGCCGGTTCGCCACCGACCTGCTCGAACGGTTCCGCGATCTCATCGTGATGCAGGCGGTTCCGGATGCCGCGGACCGTGGCGTGGTCGACGCCCCGGACGCCGTGCTGGAACGCATGCGCGAACAGGCCACCCGGCTCGGCGCGGCGACGCTGGCGCGTTACGCCGAGGTCGTGCACGCCGGGCTGGGAGAGATGCGCGGGGCCACCGCGCCGCGCCTGCTGCTGGAAGTGGTGTGCGCGCGGCTGCTGCTGCCGTCGGCCAGCGATACCGAATCGGCTCTGCTGCAACGCATCGAACGCATCGAGACCCGGCTCGACATGGCCGTGCCTGCAGCGATTCCGGGTGCGGCGCCCGCCGAGGCGCCGCCGACACCGGCCCGGCAGTTCGTCCGGGCCAGCCAGGCGCAGGCCCCGGCCGCACCCGCCGCACCGTCGCCGGCCGCGCCACCGCCTGCTGCACCACCGCCGCCTGCTGCACCACCAACACGGCCCGCGCCCCCGACACCGCCGCCGGCACCGACACCGCCGGCGCCGCGGCCGGAACCCACACCCGATCCGGTGCCCGAGCCGGAACCGCAGCCGCGTCCGGTGCCAGCTCCCGAGCCCACTCCGGTGCCGGTACCCGAACCCGGTCCCGAACCGCCACCGCCGGTGCCGACGCCGGCTGCGCCCGTCGGGCAGCCCGACGCGGGAGCAGTCCGGTCCATGTGGGACACGGTGCGCGAGAAGGTGAATCTGCGCAGCAAGCCGGTCAACGCGATGCTCGCCGATGCCATCGTCCGAGCGGTCGACGGTGACACCCTGGTGCTCAGTCACCGGGCGCCGCCGTTGGCCAAGCGGTTGAGTGAGCCGCGCAACGCCGACGTGATCCGCGAGGCGCTCAAGGATGCGCTCGGCGTCAACTGGCAGATCCGCTGCGTGCCCGACACCGGCGAGCCGGTGCCCTCGGACTCCGGGCCTGCCGCACGGCCCGATCCGGCCGCCGAGGAGGAACGGATGCTGGCCGAGGCCAGCGCCGACACCTCGGAGATGGTGCGCCGCGATCCGGAGGAAGTCGCCATCGAGCTGCTCCAGACCGAGCTCGGCGCCCGCCGCATCGACAAGGCCTAGTCCGGCAAACCGTTTGCTGACGAATTCGGCGAGACCGGCTAGGCTGTTTGCCCGGGGGCTGAATTCGGAGGAAGTGCGTTTTGCGCGGCGTAGCTGACAGATGGGGCGCACGGGAATATCGATTCGCCACCGGGGCGCTGCGTGAGGGCCGGTTCATGCGGGTGTTCATGCTCGTGGCCGGCGTCTCCTGTATCGGACTGGCCGGGTTGCTCACGGTCATGCAGTTCCACCCGCAGGGCCCGACCGGTGCTGTCGGGCGCGGCGCGCAGATCCTCGCCTCGGCGACGGCCGTCGCCGTCGGGGTGCGATGGCTGCGCGGTCCCTGGCCGACCTACCGGCAGTCCATCGCCTTCGTGATATGGGCCGATATCGCGGCGGGGCTCGGGGCGGTCACCATGTCGACGCCGGAGGCGCAGCTCAGTGGGTCCACCTACATCGGTTTGATCGGCATCTTCGCAGGATTCATCTTGGGCGCACGAATCCTGTTCATGCACTGCCTTTTTGCGTCCGCGTTCATCACCGGCGTCACCGTCTGGGCGGTGCTCTACGAACACCACGACGGCTTCGACCTGTTCATCCAGTACATCCCCGCACTGACCTGGGTGGTGGCCGTGCCGCTGATCGGATGCGCGCTGATCGACCTCGGCCGTCGGGCCATCGTGCGGACGGCACGCTCGGCGCACTACGACTCGCTGACCGGGCTGCGCAACCGGCGCGGTATGCACTCCTCGGTCGGTCGGGTGATCACCGCAGGCCCGCACACCACCGTCGCGATGGCGGTATGTGACATCGACCGTTTCAAGCAGCTCAACGACGACAACGGCCATGCGGTGGGAGATGCGGCCCTGGTCGCGCTGGCCGCCCGGCTGCGCCAGGTCGCGCGACCCGACGAGGTGACCGCGCGGATCGGCGGTGACGAACTGGTGTTGGTGTCCTTCGTCGACGACAGCGACCCGGTGATCGAGCTCGTCGAGCGGATGTCGGCGTTGACCAACGTCGAGTTGGGCGACAGCGACCTCACCGTCAGCGTCGGCATCGCCACGATGCCCGCGTCGGCCGCGCACTTCTCGATCGACGATGTGCTGCGCCACGCGGACGATGCCATGTACGAGGCCAAACGCTCCGGCGGGGCGTCGTGTGTCGTCTACGCTACGGAGCCCACCATGGCCGCAACGGCAACCCGCGGTCATGACCATGATCGTCGAGTTTGACCGCCAGAACCTGGTGCAGCTGCACCACATTGGACTCGAATCCCAGCCGTGACCCGGCCATGTAGAGCCCCCACACCCGGGCAGTGGCCAGACCCACCTCGGCGACCGCCTCATCCCAGTGCTGCACCAGATTGCGGCACCAGTCCCGCAACGTCAGTGCGTAATGGTGGCGCAGATTCTCCTCGTGCACGACCTCCAACCCGACGTCCTGGATCCCGGTGATGATGCGTCCCGAACCGGTCAACTCCCCGTCCGGGAAGACGTAGCGGTCGATGAAGAAGCTCGCCGAGGCGCCCGCACGGTTGTTGGGTCGGGTGATGCTGTGGTTGAGAAGCATTGCACCGGAACGCATCCGGGCCTGCAGGAAGGCGAAATACGCCGGGTAGTTGGCGACGCCGATGTGCTCGGTGAGCCCGATCGAGGACACCGCGTCGAAACCGGACTCCCGGACGTCGCGATAATCGCCGTGGCGCACCTCGGCCAGCTCGGACAGTCCCTCGTCGATGATGGCCTGCCGCGCCCAGGCGGCCTGCTCGGCTGAGAGCGTCACGCCGAGGGCCTTGACCCCGTGCCGCGCAGCGTATCTGACCATTCCACCCCAACCGCAGCCCACATCCAGCAGGCGGTCGCCGGGACGCAGTCTCAGCTTCTCGAACACCAACCGGTACTTGTTGTCCTGTGCCTGCTCGAGGGTCGCGTGCTCGTCCGGGTAGCAGGCGCAGGTGTAGGTCATCGACGGGCCCAGCACCCACTCGTAGAAGGTGTTGGAGACGTCGTAGTGGTGGTGGATGGCCTCGGCATCGCGGGACTTGCTGTGCCGCAGACCGTCCGCGAATCGGCGCCAGCGCGGGAGCGCCTCCTGCGGCGGCGGTGCGATGGGCAACAGATGTTCCAGGCCGACCGAGGCGATGATGTTGGCCAGTACCCGTGCCGGGGGCCGCTTGAAGGCCATCTTCTCGGCCAGCGCGCACAGCAGGTCGTAGGGGTCACCGGGATGCACGCCGAGCGGTTCGATGTCACCGGCGACGTAGGCGCGCGCCAGGCCGAGTTCGCCCGGAGCGGTGGCCAGATACGTCGTACCGCGCGGACTGCGCAGCTCGAGTCCAACCTCGGCGTCGTCGGGACCCGAGGAACTGCCGTCGTAGGCGGTGAACTTCAGCGGGAGGCGTCCCGAGGCGAAAATCTCCAATATCTCTGCGAGGCTGAGTTTGCGCTGGCCGTGTGATTGGTCCTTGAATGTCGTCACTTGTTCTGTACCGCCTTCGCATAAAGGTCGAGCAGTCGTGAGTCCGGGTCGTAGGTCTTCTTCGCGGTCCGGTATGCCTCGCCGCCGTACATGGCGTCGAATTCCGCGGCTCCGTAGAACGATTCCGAGTACAGCGATTTGTGGCCGTCGAGTTCGGCGACCTTGTCCTCGATGAGTCGATTGGTGTGTCCGGCGACGGGGCCGGCCGGTACCGACGACCAGAACCCGATGTTGACGTAGGTGTGGTGGGGTCTGATCGGATACAGCGGCCACGAGCGGTCATCGCGTAACCGCAGCGGGCACAACCACACCGGTTCGATGGGCACGGTGCGCAAGAACCAGTCGAGGAACGCTTCGCACTGCTCGATCGGCACCTCGATGTCCTGTACCACTCGTTCGCGCGGTGGTCGGCCGTGGCGTTTCTCGATGCGGTCGGCGATGCCGAACCGACGGTCGTAGCCGATCAACTTCCAGTAGAAGCTGCTGCGCCGGTAGCGGCGCGGCCACAACCGGCGCACGACGGGATGCTGGGCGCCGAAGGCCCGCGAACACCAGAACCAGTCGGTGTCCCAGCGCCACAGGTAATCGGCGATGGTCAGCCGGTCCCGGGTGCGGTGTTGGATGGACCGGTAGTAGATGTCGCGGCCGGTGTAGTCGCTGACCGGGCCCGGGGTCACGGTCTGCGCGCCCAGACACAGGTAACTCTCGTCGGCGCTGAACACCACGCCGTCCAGATAGTCCACCGGCGCACCCTGGTAGGCCTTGGTCTCGATGATGCCGTCCATGGCGGCGACCAGTTCGGCCTGCGAGTGAAAACGCAGATGGTGCAGGGACACGAACGGTTGCACGGGTTCCAGCTCGATCTTCAAGCGCACCGAATAGCCCAGCGTGCCATAGGAATTCGGGAACGCGTGGAAAAGGTCGGCGTGCAGGTCGCGACTGGCGGTGATGAGGTCACCCGCTCCCGTGAGGATGTCGAGTTCGAGGACGGATTCGTGCGGCAGGCCGTTGCGGAAGGAGGCCGACTCGATGCCGAGGCCGGTGACCGCGCCGCCCAGGGTGATCGTCTTGAGTTGTGGGACCACCAGCGGCGACAGCCCGTAGGGCAGCGTCGCGGCGACCAGATCCGCATAGGTGCACATGCCGGAGACATCGGCCGTGCGGGTGTGCGGATCGACGGTGATAACGCCGGTCAGGCCGGAGGTGTCCAGGCCCTTGACATCGGCGGGCGTCCGCGCCCGGAAGAGATTGGACGTGGGTTTGCTCAGCCGCACAGTCGCTGTCGCGGGGATGGCGCGGTAACTGGCCAGTAGTCGCTGCACGCCCGCCTCGTGGACAGCTTGTGCGTCGGTCGCACCGACAGACACACATATACGCTAGTCCTCGGTCGCCGCGCATGCGACCGGACAGCTACGTGATGACGGGAGTTTTGCACGCATGGGACAGGTCAGCGCCTCCAGCACTGTGTTGATCAACGCCGAGCCGGACGCTGTGCTCGCCGCGGTCGCCGACTACCAGACGGTACGGCCGAAGATTCTCTCCTCGCACTACAGCAACTATGCGGTGCTCGAGGGTGGCCAGGGTGCGGGCACCGTCGTGACGTGGAAGCTGCAGGCCACCGAGTCGCGCTCGCGGGACGTGAAGGCCGACGTCGACGTCGCAGGCAAGACCGTCATCGAGAAGGACGCCAACTCGTCGCTGGTCACCAACTGGACCGTCGCCCCGGCGGGCACCGGCTCGACCGTGACCGTCAAGACGTCGTGGACCGGCGCGGGCGGTGTCAAGGGCTTCTTCGAGAAGACGTTCGCGCCGCTGGGCCTGCGCAAGATCCAGGCCGAGGTGCTGGAGAACCTGAAGAAGGAGCTGGAGGCCTAGCGGGGCTTGTTGGCCAGCCAGGTGGCGACCCCACGCGCCACCGCGTCGGCCAGCTTCTGACGGCCGGACTCGGCCTCCATCAGCGCCGAGTCGGCCGGGTTCTTCATGTTGCCCAGCTCGACCAGGATGGACGGGAATTGGGCGTGGTTGAGGCCGGCGATATCCGAGCGTGGGTTCAAACCACCCGAGCCGATGTAGTTGGCCGGCGGAATGCCCGAGCCCTGCAACTGGTCCTTCATGATCTGGGCGAACTGCACCGACGGCCCGGCCTGCACCGCGTTCAGCGGTGGCGAGGAGTACAGCACGTGGAAGCCGCGTCCGGTGGCCGGGCCGCCGTCGGCGTGGATGCTGACGATGGCGTCGGGGCGCAGCGCGTTGGCCATGGCGGCCCGCTCGTCGACACAGGGGCCGAGCGCGTCGTCGTTGCCGCGTGACATGGCCGTCCGCACGCCGTTGGCGTGCAGGATGGCGCGTACCCGCAGCGCGACATCCCAGTTGAAGGTGTGCTCGGGGTAGCCGGAATCGGTGGAGGTGCCACTGGTCTGGCACTCCTTGGTGCCGCCTCGGCCGGTCGGCACCTGGCGGCTGATGGACGCGTCGTTGGCGCCGTTGTGGCCGGGGTCGATGAAGACGATGGTGCCGGCGATGCTGTTGGGTGCGGCGCCGGCCGGCGGCGCGGCGGCGCCGGTGGCGGCCACCAGCAGCGCTGCCGCTGCGGCCGCGCCGACACGCAAGCTGTTGGGGACGTGCACGCCGCCACGGTAGTCGGGCCGACGGCTAGTGTTGAAGGGCAAATTGCCTTGGTCTCGTGAGCGCAACGAAGTCGAGACCGGGCCGCAATCAACACGCAGTGCCAGCTTCGAGAGGGGACAGCTCATGCAGCCCGGTGGTGGACAGCCCGATATGTCGGCTCTGCTCGCGCAGGCACAACAGGTCCAGCAGCAGTTGATGGAGGCGCAGGAGGCCTTGGCCAACGCCGAGGTGCACGGCCAGGGTGGCGGCGGTCTGGTGCAGGTGACGATGAAGGGCAGCGGTGAGGTGATCGCGGTCGCCATCGACCCCAAGGTGATCGACGCGTCCGATCCCGAGACGCTGCAGGACCTGATCGTCGGGGCGCTGGCCGATGCGTCCAAGCAGGTGACCATCCTGGCCCAGAGCCGGCTCGGTCCGCTGGCCGGCGGACTCGGCGGGTTCGGGATCCCGGGAACCTGACTTGTACCGCAATGTTTGAGGGACCTGTCCAGGATCTGATCGACGAACTCGGCAAGCTGCCGGGGATCGGGCCCAAGAGCGCCCAGCGGATCGCGTTCCATCTGCTGTCGGTCGAACCGCCGGATATCGACCGACTGACCGCGGTGCTCGGCCGGATCCGTGACGGTGTGACCTTCTGCGCGGTGTGCGGAAACGTCTCCGACGAACAGCGGTGCCGGATCTGCAAGGACCCGCGCCGGGACGCCTCGCTGGTGTGCGTGGTCGAGGAACCCAAGGACATCCAGGCCGTCGAGCGCACCCGCGAGTTCCGCGGGCGCTATCACGTGCTCGGTGGTGCGCTGGATCCGTTGTCCGGTGTCGGACCCGACCAGCTGCGCATCCGCGAGTTGCTCAACCGCATCGGTGAGCGGGTCGACGGTGTCGATGTCGCCGAGGTCATCATCGCGACCGATCCCAACACCGAGGGCGAGGCCACGGCGACCTATCTGATGCGGATGCTGCGCGATATCCCTGGGTTGACCGTCAGTCGCATCGCGTCGGGCCTGCCGATGGGCGGGGACCTGGAGTTCGCCGACGAGCTCACGCTCGGCCGGGCGCTGGCCGGCCGCCGCGCCATGGCCTGACCCCTTTTTTCGCCCAAACGAACAAACGGGTGAATTTGTTCGAGTAGATCCCACCAATTCGTCAACCTCGGGGACGGTGTCGGACCCTGGGACGACGATGCCGCCATGACAGAGATATTCCTGGGCCGTGAGGCCCTCGGCGAGGGGATGCCTCGCCAGACACTGCGGCAGTGGTACAAGCCGATCTTCCGCGGCGTGTACACGGGCAAGAGGGTCGTGCCGACCCTGGCGGACCGGGCGATGGCGGCGTGGCTCACCTCCGATCGCACCGGCGTGATCACCGGGGTGGCCGCCTCGGCGTTGCACGGCGCCGACTGGGTCGACGACACCGAACCGATCGAGATCCTGACC
This sequence comes from Mycobacterium sp. NPDC003323, assembly GCF_053589535.1. Lineage (NCBI taxonomy): Bacteria > Bacillati > Actinomycetota > Actinomycetes > Mycobacteriales > Mycobacteriaceae > Mycobacterium > Mycobacterium sp. NPDC003323. The sequence goes on along the minus strand of NZ_JBSFSB010000003.1, from coordinate 441,510 downwards.
GGGCAGCGACGGCGTCAACCCGGCCTGCACGTGCGCATGGATCGGATTCGACCGGACGAGTGGACCATGCTGGACGGCATCCCGGTGGCCACCCGGGCGCGGACGGCCTTCGACCTCGGGCGTTACCAGCCGCGTTCGCAGGCGATCGGCCGACTCGACGCCTTGATGCGTGCCGCCCCGTTCGACCGGTACGAGGTGGCGGCGCTGATGGGACGCTACAAAGCGGTGCGCGGTGTCCGGCAACTGCGCGAACTGCTTCCGCTGGTTGATCCGGGGGCGGCGTCGCTGAAGGAGAGCTGGTTGCGACTGTTGCTGATGGACAACGGCTTTCCGAGACCTCAGACGCAGATTCCGGTGTACGACGTGGACGGCAGGGTCTTCGCCTATGTCGACATGGGCTGGCAGGAGATCGGGCTGGGAGTCGAGTATGACGGTGATCAGCACCGGACGACTCGTCCGCAGTATGTGAAGGATCTGCGGCGGTTGCCGAAGATCCGTGCGCGCGGCATCGAGGTGATCCGGGTGATCAACGAGGACACCAAGTCCGAGGTCTTGGAGCGCGTCGGTGAGGCGTTCGTGGGTCGTGGCGGCGCCGAGATCGACGAAAAGGTTTGGGCTTCTCGCACTTTCGCACCCGTATGTTCGTTTGGGCGGGAAGGGGAGGTGGCTTAGAAGCTGGGCGCTAGACGCGGCGCGGGGCGGCCAGTCGCTCGGTGCGCAGCCGGTCGACCTCGGGGAGTTCCAGCGGCGGCAGGTCGCCGACGACCTGGGACAGCAGATGATCGGCGAGTTCGGGGTTGCGCGCCAGGCACGGCCCGTGCAGATACGTGGCCACGACGCTGCCCTGCACCGCCCCGTCGTAACCGTCGCCGGCGCGGTTGCCCGCACCCTTGGTGACGGCCGCCAGCGGCTGCGCATCGGGACCGAGAACCGTCCCGCCGCGATGGTTTTCGAATCCGGTGAGCGGCTGGGACAGACCGGTCAGCAGCGGCTTGGACGCCACCTCGCCGATGGTGCGGGTCTGCTGCGGTGCCGTGGTCACGTCCAGCAGTCCGACCCCGTCGACGCGTTCCCCGGCCGAGGTCTCATACCAGTGGCCGAGCACCTGGATGGCCGCGCAGATCGCCAGCACCGGGGCGCCGCGCACCGCGGCACGCTGCAGTCCGGGGTAGCGGATCAGGTGCTTGGTGGCCAGCCGCTGCGCGTAATCCTCGGCGCCGCCCAGGGTGTAGATGTCCAACGAGTCGGGCACCGGGTCGGCCAGGGTGATCTCGACGATCTCGGCGTCGATTCCGCGCAGCGCCAACCGTTGCCGCAACACCACCGCATTGCCGCTGTCACCGTAGGTGCCCATGACGTCGGGCAGCACCAGTCCGATCCGGATCACGAGACGCGCCGATTCAGTTGCAGGAACGCGGTGTAGTTCGCGATCACCTCGACGTGCCCGGGTGGGCAGGAGGAGATGGCGGCGACGGTGTCGTGCACCAGGGTGTGCTCCACACCGGCGTAACCGAGACGCACCGCCAGATCGGTGCCGCGCTCACCGGCCGCGACCACCTGTGTCTGTTCGAAGTGTTCGAATCGGACATCCCACAGCCAGGACAGATCCTCCCCGTCGGGAACCTGTCCGTTGACCGAGATGACCACGCCCGCAGCGTCTTTGTCGATCATCGACAGCGCCTCCTGCCAGCCGGCCGGGTTCTTGGCCAGCAGCAGACGAGCGGTGTGGTTGCCCACCCGCACGGTTCGATAACGCCCGGCGACCTCGTCGACGCCGGCCACCGCGGTGACCGCGGCGGCCGGATCGGCGCCCAGCGCCACTGCCGCGGCGACGGCCTGGGTGGCGTTGCCGCGGTTGGCCGCCCCCGGCAGGGCCAGCGTCATCGGCGCGGTGAACCCTTCGGGCCCGTGGATCTCGGTGGCGTCGTAGGACCAGTGCGGCGTCGGTCGCTTGAAATCGGTTCCGGTGGAATACCAGTGATCGCCGTCACGGACGATGATCTCGCCGCTGCGTGGACAGCTCACCGAGTCGCCGGCCCACGACCCGCCGGCGGCCACCCACACCACGTTCGGACAGTCGTAGGCCGCCGAGGTCATCAGCACGTCGTCACAATTGGCGATCACGACCGCATCGGGATGCCGGGTCAGGCCGGCGCGCAGGGTGCGCTCGATGTGATTGATCTCACCGACCCGGTCGAGCTGATCGCGGGACAGATTCAGCAGCACGATCACCGACGGGGACACCGCATCGCTGACATGCGGCACGTGCATCTCGTCGACTTCCAGCGCCGCCAACTCGGCCTTGCGGGTCCCGGCGAGCGCCGCCACCAGCCCGGCATCCATGTTGGCGCCCTCGGCGTTGGTCGCCACCGGACCCAGCGTGGCCAGCGCGGCGGCGGTCATCCGCGTGGTGGTGGACTTGCCGTTGGTGCCGGTCACCACGACCGTGCGACGTCCGGAGCCGAGCTGGCCGAGGATCGATTTGTCGATCGACATGGCCACCAGCCCGCCGATCATCGCTCCGGCACCGCGCCCCGTCACCCGGGAGGCCCAGCGTGCGGCGGCGCCGGCGCCCAGCGCCACGCGTCCCCGCGCTGAAATGCTCATCCCGCGAATTTTAAGGGCCCGACACGCGGCACCGCGATCCGGTGTTGTCGGAGGCCCGTGCCATCCTCGGGTTATGAGCCAGTGCTGGGGCCGGCCGTCGGCCGAAGCGGGCGCCGGATGGGCCGTCGTCGATGTGGAGACGACGGGCTTCCGGCCGGGCAAGGCTCGGGTGGTCAGCGTCGCGGCCCTCGCGGTCGGGGATGACGGCAACGTCGAACATAGCGTCGCCTCGCTGCTCAACCCGGGCGTCGACCCGGGGCCCACGCATGTGCACGGCTTGACCGCCGAGATGCTGGAGGGCCAGCCCACGTTCGCCGATATCGCCCCGCAGTTGATGGAGGTGTTGCACGGCCGGACCCTGGTGGCTCACAACGTCGCCTTCGATTACGCGTTCCTGGCGGCCGAGGCCGAACTGGTCGGCGCGCAACTGCCCACCGACACCGTGATGTGCACTGTGGAGTTGGCCCGCCGGCTGGACCTGGGCACCGAGAACCTCCGGTTGGAGACGCTGGCGCGGCACTGGGGTGCCACCCAGTTGCGCCCACACGACGCGCTCGATGATGCGTTGGTGCTCGCCCAGATCCTCAAGCCCGCCCTGGCGCAGGCGCGGGAACGCAAGTCGTGGTTGCCGATCCGTCCCGTCAGCCGGCGCATCTGGCCCAACGGTCAGGTCACCCACGATGAGCTGCGTCCGCTGAAGGTGCTGGCCGCGCGCCTGCCGTGCACGTACCAGAACCCCGGGCCGTTCGTACCCGGACGGCCGCTGGTGCAGGGCATGCGGGTGGCGTTGTCGGCCGAGATGACGCGCACGCACGAAGAGGTGATCGAGCGCATCCTGGATGCCGGGTTGGCCTACGCCGAGAACGTGGACCAGCAGACCTCACTGGTGGTGTGCAATGACGCCGCGCCCGAGCAAGGTAAGGGCTATCAGGCCGCGGACCTGGGAATACCGCTGGTCAGCGACGCCGATTTCATGGCAATGATCGACCGGGTGGTCGGTGGCACCGATGTCGAGGAGTTCACCGATGCCACCGCCGACGGGGATCAGTTCACGCTGTTCTGAGCGCGCGCGGCCCGGTTCACCGCCGAGACCACCGCGCGCAACGATGCCGTGGTGATCGAGGTGGCGATGCCCACGCCCCATACCGTGCGGCCGTCGATGGAGGCCTCGACGTAGGCGGCGGCCTGCGCCTCCTCGCCCGAGGACATCGCATGCTCGGAGTAGTCCAGCACGTTGACGTTGAAGCCGATGGCGCCGACGGCATCCACGAACGCGGCCAGCGGGCCGTTGCCGGCACCGACGATCTCGCGCTCCTCGCCGTTGACCTTGACCACCGCAGTGATGGTGTCGGTGCCACCGTCGACCTCGGCCGCGTCGACCTTCTGCCGGATGCGCTCCAGCGGCTCGATCGGGCGCAGGTACTCCTCGGAGAAGGCGTCCCAGATCTCCTTCGGCGAGACCTCACCGCCCTCACCGTCGGTGATCTGCTGGATGGCCTGGCTGAACTCGATCTGCAGCCGGCGCGGCAGCGCCAGCCCGTGATCGGCCTTCATGATGTAGGCCACGCCACCCTTGCCGGACTGCGAGTTGACCCGGATGACGGCCTCATAGGTGCGCCCGACGTCCTTCGGGTCGATGGGCAGATACGGAACCTGCCACAGGATGTCATCGACATCCGAATCCTGTTCGTCTGCAGCAACTTTCATCGCATCCAGACCCTTGTTGATGGCGTCCTGGTGGCTGCCGGAGAACGCGGTGTAGACCAGGTCGCCACCGTAGGGGTGGCGCTCGTGCACCGGCAGCTGGTTGCAGTACTCGACGGTGCGACGGATCTCGTCGATGTTGGAGAAGTCGATCTGCGGGTCGACGCCACGGCTGAACAGGTTCAGCCCCAGCGTCACCAGGCAGACGTTGCCGGTGCGCTCACCGTTGCCGAACAGGCAGCCCTCGATACGGTCGGCGCCGGCCTGATAACCCAGTTCGGCTGCGGCGACGGCGGTTCCGCGGTCGTTGTGCGGATGCAGGCTCAGGATGATCGAGTCGCGCGGGGCCAGGTGCCGGTTCATCCACTCGATCGAGTCGGCGTAGACGTTCGGGGTCGCCATCTCGACGGTGGCGGGCAGGTTGATGATCAGCGGCACCTCGGGGGTGGGCGCCACGATCTCGGCGACGGCGTTGCAGACGTCGACGGCGTACTCCAATTCGGTGCCGGTGTAGGACTCCGGCGAGTACTCGAAGCGCCACTGGGTGTCCGGGTACTTCTTGGCCTCCTCGACGCACATCCGGGCGCCGTCGGTGGCGATCTTCTTGACGGCCTCGCGATCGGCGCGGAACACCACGCGGCGCTGCAGGATCGACGTCGAGTTGTAGAAGTGCACGATGGCCCTCGGCGCGCCGGCACACGCCTCGAAGGTGCGGGTGATCAGCTCCGGACGGCACTGGGTCAGTACCTGAATGGTGACATCGTCGGGAATGGCGCCCTGTTCGATGATCTCGCGGACGAAGTCGAAGTCGGTCTGGCTGGCCGACGGGAAGCCGACCTCGATCTCCTTGTAGCCCATCCGCACCAGCAGGTCGAACATGCGGCGCTTGCGGGCCGGGCTCATCGGGTCGATCAGCGCCTGGTTGCCGTCGCGCAGGTCGACGGCACACCACAGGGGTGCGGTGTCGATGACCTTGTCCGGCCAGGTGCGGTCGGTCAGCCGGATGGGTTCGACTTCCTCGGCGAAGCTGCGATAGCGGTTGACCGGCATGGAAGTGGCGCGCTGGGTGTTCCAGACGGGCTGGCCGGGGTTGGGAGCACCGTCGGGCGTGGTGATGGTGCGCACCGACGCGAACGCGTCGGGAGAATCTACTGAGGACTTGCTGAAGCTGGTCATGGTGGCTCCGGGGTCTTGTTCTGGATTTCAGACCGGCGCATCGCGAAGACCCGCGACGGGAGGCCAGTCTGGATCAGACCCCGTCGCGGCGTCCGAGAAGGAGCACCCGCTGCACGTGGGCAACTGTACTCCGGCTGGGTCCCGAGCCAAAACGGTGGTCGCAGAGTTTGGTGCAAGTGGGGGCCGTGCACCCCGCTTAAGGTGCTAGAGGACGACGAATGCGGGGGTTTGATGAGCGGGTCGGTCGAGGTGGTCACCTCGGAACTGCAGCTGGCAGCGGATCGGTTGCGCGCGTCCGGCCAGCGGTTGCAGGACGGATTGTCCGCCGTCGACCTGGAGACCGGCAACCTGCTCGGCTCGGGTTGGAAGGGCGAAGCCGCGACGGCGTTCGCGAAGTACTGGGACCAGTGGCACACCGGCGCGGGGCAGGTGGTCCGCGCGTTGCAGACGATGTCGGATGCGCTGGACGAGGCCGCGCGCGGCTACACGGCGCAGGACGAGCAGGCCAGCGGTGCGCTGGATACGACCATGGGCGGCGGCTCGGGATCGGGGTCGGGTGCTGCCGGCGCGGGCGGTGGCAGTCCGTCCGGTGCTGCGGCGCCGACGGGCGGTGGATCCGCCGCGCAGGACGGCGGTCCGGGCGCACAGACGGGCGGGGCCGGCGCACCCGGTGGCGGGCCGACCAACCTGGCCGATTCGATGAACCTTGGCCAGGCCTTGCAGCCGTTGTCGCAATTGGGCGCGATTCCTGCTCAGATGGCAGGCCAGCTCACCGCCGGCATGGTGCAGGCCGGTCAGTTGGCGGCCGGAGCTGCCCAGCAGGCGGTGCAGGCCGGTATCCAGCAGGCCGAGGCGGCCGAGGCCGCGGAGCAGGCACAGCAGGACTCCGAGAAGCCTGAGGAAAGCACCGAGGACGACAAGCCCCCGAGCGAAGCGCCCCAGGAAGCGGCCGCCGCCGAGCCCGGGGTCGCTGCGCCGGTCGATCCGCCGCGTGAGGGGCCGGGCACGTCGGGTCCGGAGTCCGCGGCCGGTAGGAGGTTGTGATGACGAAGCTGGTGGTGGACTTCCCGCAGCTGCAGGGCGCGATCGATCACATGACCGAGTTCGGCCGCGAGGTCGCCGAGGTACTCGAGGAGATCGACCAGGCGATGGCCGCACTGCGTGCCAACTGGGAGGGGCAGGCCTCGGACACCCAGGCGCAGACTCAGCAGCAGTGGGAGGACGGCGCCGAGCAGATGAGGACGTCGCTGGAGGCGCTGCGCAAGGTCGCGGAGAACGCGCACAAGAACTACACCGACGCGGTGAACAAGAACGAACAGATGTGGGCGGGCTGAATCGGTGCGCATCGAGGTAGAGCCGCAGGCGCTCATCGACGCGGGCAAGAATGTCGGCTCACTGGGGGCGCAGCTCGGGGCGTTGTCGGATGCGATGAGCCAGGTGCTGTCCAGTGGCATCGCGTCCGGTACAGATCCGGCGGGGCTGAATTTCGGTATCCAGTACGGCCGGCAGGCTGACGCCTTCGCCGAGTACCTTGCCCAACTGACCAACTCGTTCAAGAGCGTGGGGCTGATGCTGGAGGCCACCGGCATCAACTACCAGCACGCCGACCAGGCATCGACGCCCGGCGGGGCGGGGCCGTCGGGCGCGGTCAGCAACGAACAGGCCGAGACCAAGGCCGGTGATGCACCGTATGCATCGATCACCGGCTTCGTGCCGCCGCCGCCCAAATGGTGGTTGATCCAGCCGTTTCTGAACATGATTCCGCTATTCGGTATCGCGTTGACGTGGCCGACCGGAAACTCCGGGATGATGAATGTCACTGCGGCGCAGTGGACCAACGTGGGCCGCGGGCTCAAGGTCTTCGAGCCGGCGCTGCAGGCAGCCGCCATGGCCGCCGGCGCCCAGGACATCCCCGAGGTCGGTCAGATCAAGAAAGCCCTGCAGGATCTGGGGGAAGGTGCCACAAAGCTGGCCACAGTGGCCGACGGAATCGGCACCGCGATCACGGATTTCGCTCGCGGCGTACAAGAGACCCAGGACGCGATCCGCAGTCTTCTCGACCGGCTGTCACTGGACGGGTTGATCGACACCATCACCGGATTCTTCACCGGCGAGGGTGAGGACACTCTGCGGCAGATCGCCGACGAGGTCGGCACCGTGCTGGAGAATTTCTCGAACCAGATTCAGGGCGTCCTGGGATTGTTGGAGGAACTCGGGACGCTGCTGGGTGAGGCGTCCGACGCCTTCTCGAAATGGGCCAGACCCATTCTGGTGGAGACGTTCGGCGAAGATGCGGGCAACGCCCTGGCCACCGTTCTCGATGTCTACACCGATATCCAGGTCGGCGGCGCCGTCGCGGTGATCGGCCTGGTATCGGGCACGGTGGCTTTGGCCGATCCCGATACGTGGAAGGGCCTGGCGGACACCGCGGTCATGATCGCCAAGGATCCGAGCATGATCGACGATGTCCTCAAGCAGGCCGGCAGCGAGTTCATCGCGCTGGACGAATGGCAGGGCGAGAATCCGGGCCGCGGATTCGGTGAGGCCGTCGGCAATATCGCCACCCTGTTCATTCCCGGTGGCGCGCTGGCCAAGGGCGGTGCGGTCGCCAAGGGGCTGGCGGCCACCCGCAATCTGCTGCAGAAGGGTGAGTTGGGACCGCTCGGCCGGCTGCCGGGGCTCGGCGGCAACCGGACACCGGACATGCCGGAGCTTGCGGATGCGCCTGCCGCGCCTGATATTCCGGAGTTCACGCCGCCGTCGGGTGTCCCTGGGGCCATTCCCGGTCCCACGGGCGCCGGCCCGGGCTCGCCCAGTGGCGCCGGAAATGCACCTGTCCGTCCGCAGGGCGCCGATCCGGGATCGGGTGCGGGCACCGGTGATGCGCCGACAAGCGCCTCGCCCGACGGCTCTGGTTCGAATCCGGCGGGTGCCGGAGCGGGTAGCCCGTCCTCGGGCGGACCCGCGCCGACCGGCGGCTCGCCGAGTCCCGGCGGCGGTGACGGCGCTTCGTCGAATAACTCTGTGCCAGGCGGTGGCTCGCCGAGTTCGAGCGTTGGGTCGGGGGTGTCGCCGTCTTTGGGTTCATCCGATGACTCGCCCGGCTCCGGCGGATCGAGTAACCCGCCGATCAGCGCCTACGGCGATTCGACGACTTCGGGCGGACCGAGCAAGTCCGGTGGTTACGACGGCGTAGAACCATCTCCGAGCGGTGGTTCGGCCTCGGGTGGCAATCAGGCGCCGACGGATTCGTCGACCGCTGCTCAGGGGTCTGCCTCCGACGCGCCGACGGACCGTTCGGCTGACCACCCCGACGAATCGCAGACCACGGCGGGCGACGATGGTTCGACTCCGAACGGACATGGCGACCAGGGACCAGAGACACCGCCGACTGGACTGACTGACGCCCAGCGTGACGAGATTCTGGCGCAAGAGAAGGGCAGCCGTCCCGACCCGTCGGAATACCTGTCGCAGGAGTACATCGAGGCGCATCTGGAGAGATTCGACCAAGGTGGAACCAGATTCATGTTGAACGACTCGTACGAAGCCTACGGAATTGGGCAGCGGGACGGCACAACGTTCCTGTTTCCGACCAGTGAGATCGACGACTTGATGGCGCAGACCGGCGGCGACAACGCAGCTTTGGAGAGAGCGCTCGGGTTGCCCGAAGGATATCTGAATGACAATGTCATCCGCGTCGATGTGCCCGATCTCCGAGAGTACGATCTGCGGGTTCCGTCGGGTAACGAGGCAGGCGCAAATGACCAGTGGATTCCCGGCGGCTATCTTCCCCAAGGGACACCGGAGGCGGTGATCGACGGATCGCGAGTGCCGCCCGAAGATTTGACTATTACCGATCTGTCGGATCCGGAAGGGGCAGGATGAGGTTCGAGAAAACGCACTTCTCAAAGGAGAAAAGATATTGGCTTGGAGTCGAATCGGATTCCGGTAGGCACTATCTCGGCATCCCGATTTCAAACGCGATGGTCGACTACATCGAGTACTACTGGATCGACCCGCAGGAGTATCGCCTTTTCGCCGAAGATCCCCAATCTGCCTTCGACTTCGCGGAGGCGTGTCGCCGTCGAGAGAATGACGACCGCCTCGTTTACACCCCAGGAGCAGACCGAGGAACCCCACGGTAGCCGCGCCTATGCCAAGTGGTGTGGTCCATCGACCGATAAGCCGCTGGAAGGCCCGCTACACCTGTGAATCCGGGAACGCGATGACCGACAGGAACCGGATCGGCAGCTCCACCAGGTCCACCGGTCCGTGCGCCCCCTCGCCGTCGATCTGCAGCGAGTCCCCGGGGTGCAGCGTGTACACCGACCGGCTGTGGCTGTAGTCCATCACCCCTTCGAGCATGTAGATGAACTCGGTGCCCGGATGTTGGAACAGCGGGTAGGTCTGGCTCTTCTCGGTGAGCGTCACGTGCAGGCACTCCAGCCGCTTGTGCTCGCCGCGCAGCGAGCTGAGCAGCTGGTACTCGTGCCCCTGTTTGGTGCCGTTGCGCACGATCTCCGCCCCGGTACCGGCCTTGACGAAGGCCGCGGGCCGTTCGACGTCTGCTCCGCGGAACAGACTGGTCACCGGCACATCCAGGCCGCGGGCCAGCAGCGCCAGCGTCGACAGACTGCAGGAGGTCTGGGCGTTCTCGATCTTGGACATCATCGCCTTGGAGATGCCGACCCGCGCCGCCATCTCGGCCACGGTGAGGCCGTGCTGCTGACGCAACTGGCGTACGTTGCGCCCGATCGCCGCCTCGAACTCCAACTCCTCGACCGGCTCGTGCGGATCCCGCTCGCGAGCCGTTCCGGACTGGTTGCGCAGCAGCGGAACGTCACTCACGGCGGGCCCCCTCGTGGTCTAGCGCATCTCCCCGGCACCGACGTACGGATACGGGCTCTTGAGCAGTCTGCCATCGGCGAACCGGGACAGTGCAAAGTCGGTCTCCGGAATGCGCGGGTCGCTGCTGCGACCCTCGGTGATCAGGTCGGCCACCAGCCGCCCGACCGCAGGTGCGATTTTGAAGCCGTGGCCGCTGAACCCGGCCGCCACGATCAGTCCGTCGAGACCTCCGGTCGATATCACCGGGTTCCAGTCCGGGGTGACGTCATAGCAACCTGCGTAGCTGCCGGTGATCGCCGCGTCGGTCAGGCCGGGGAACCGGCTGCCCACCTTGTCCACGGTCAGATCGATGAACCCGTCGGTGGCCCGGTTGAGGTAGTCGTCGGGATCGGCGTCCTCACACTGCGCGAGATCGCTGTTGCCGAACAGGATCTCCCCGCCCAACTCGGGGCGCACGTACTGCAGCGACACCAGATCCGAGAACACCGGCACCGGACCGAGTTCCAGGCCGGGACAGATGGTGACGATCTGCTCGCGGACCACCCGGATCGGTACGTCCACACCGTGGCGGGCCAGGAAAGGCCGAGTCCAGGCGCCGGTGGCGACCACGACGGTGCCCGCCGAGACCTCGGTACCGTCGGTCAGTCGGATGCCGGTGACCCTGTCCCCGTCGATCAGCAGGTCGGTCACGTTGGCGCCCTGCTTGATTCGCACGCCGGCCGCACGTGCCGACACCGCGAACGCCTGCGCGGTCTGATAGGCGTCACCATAACCACCGCGAGCCTCCCAGCCGAACGCGGCGAAGTCGCTCAGATCGGCGCTCGGCCACATCTCGGCGACCTCGTCGACCCCGATCTCCTCGGTCTGCACGCCGACGGCGCGCTGGGCGGCCAGACTCGAACGCAGCGCCTCCACATTGGGTTCGCCGACGCCGACGACATAGCCGGTCTGCCGGAACCCGATGTCGGTGGCGTGGTCACCGAGGAACTGTTGCGGCTTCTCGAAGACGTCCAAGCTGGAGGTCGCCATCGCGGCCAGCGAGCTGACACCATAGTGACAGCGCACGATGCCACTGGATTTCCCGGTCATGCCGGAGCCGACGGTGCTGCGTTCGGCGACAAAGACATCGGTGACACCGCGCTGACTCAGCGCCCACGCCGCCGCCGTGCCTTCCAGTCCGCCGCCGACGATGACGACGTCTGCGGTGCTCATATGCCCATCCCCGGGCCCCGGCCTGGAATCCACTCAGTACCTGCCAGCGGCACCCGCGCCATGGCGGCGGCCTCGATGGTGATGGCCACCAGGTCCTCGGGTTCCAGGTGGGTGACGTGCGCCTTGCCGCACGCGCGGGCGATGGTCTGAGCCTCCATGGTGAGCACGCGCAGGTAGTTGGCCAGCCGCCGGCCACCCTCGATGGGGTCGAAGCGCGCGGCCAGTTCGGGATCCTGGGTGGTGATGCCGGCGGGGTCGCGGCCGTCCTGGAAGTCGTCGTAGAACCCGGCGGCACTGCCCAGCTTGCGGTATTCATCCTCGTAGCGGGGGTGGTTGTCGCCCAGCGCGATCAGTGCGGCGGTGCCGATCGCGACGGCGTCGGCGCCCAGGGCCAGGGCTTTGGCGACGTCGGCGCCGGAGCGGATGCCGCCGCTGACGATGAGCTGCACCCCTGATCGGTGAACGTCCAACTCCTGCAGCGCCTGCACGGCCTGGGGGATCGCGGCCAGGGTCGGGACCCCGACGTGTTCGATGAAGACGTCCTGGGTGGCGGCGGTGCCGCCCTGCATCCCGTCGACCACGACCACATCGGCTCCGGCGTGCACGGCCAGTTTCACGTCGTAGTAGGTGCGGGTGGCACCGACCTTGACGTAGATGGGCTTTTCCCAGTCGGTGATCTCGCGCAGTTCGTTGATCTTGATGGTCAGATCATCCGGGCCGGTCCAGTCCGGATGCCGGCAGGCGCTGCGCTGGTCGATCCCTTCGGGCAGGGTGCGCATCCCGGCCACCCGCGGGGAGATTTTCTGTCCCAGCAGCATTCCACCGCCGCCGGGTTTGGCGCCCTGGCCCAGCACGATCTCGATGGCATCGGCCTTGCGCAGATCGTCGGGGTTCATACCGTAGCGCGACGGCAGGTACTGGTACACCAGATGCTTGCTCTGCCCCCGTTCCTCCGGTGTCATACCGCCGTCACCGGTGGTGGTGGAGGTGCCGGCCTCGCTGGCACCGCGGCCGAGTGCCTCCTTGGCCGGGCCGGACAGTGCCCCGAAACTCATCCCGGCGATGGTGACCGGGATATCCAAATGCAGTGGGTGTTTGGCGTGCCGGCCGCCCAGCACGATGTCGGTGCCGCAGCGTTCGCGGTAGCCTTCCAGCGGGTAGCGCGACATCGACGCGCCCAGGAAGAGCAGATCGTCGAAATGGGGGAGTCGGCGCTTGGCGCCCCAGCCGCGGATGTCGTAGATGCCGGTCTCGGCGGCACGTTGGATGTCGGCGATCGTGTTGCGATCGAAGGTGGCGGATTCACGCATCAGTAGGCACTCGCATTGTCGACGTGGAAGTGGTAGAGGCTACGGGCGGACCCGTAGCGGGTGTACTCGGAGGTTTCATCGGAATAGCCGGCCGCAGAGAGCAATTCGGCCAGCTCGGCATGATGTTCGGGCCGCATGTCCTTTTTCACGCAGTCCGCTCCCAGCGAGGCGACGGCCCCGCGCACGTAGATGCGGGCCTCATAGATCGAGTCACCGAGTGCCTCACCGGCATCTCCGCGCACCACCAGGCGTCCGGCCTGGGCCATGAACGCGCTCATGTGGCCGATGCTGCCCCCGACCACGATGTCGACGCCCTTCATCGAGATACCGCAGCGTGCTGCCGCGTCACCCTCGATGACCAGCAACCCGCCGTGCGCGGTCGCGCCGGCGGACTGCGAGGCGTTGCCGGTCACCCGTACCAGCCCGCTCATCATGTTCTCCGCCACACCGGTGCCGGCATTACCGTTGATGAGCACCTGCGCCTGCTGGTTCATGCCGGCGGCGTAGTAGCCGACGTGACCGTTGACGGTGACGTGCACCGGCGCGTCCAGTCCGACGGCGACGTTGTGGGCGCCCGCGGGATGGTCGATGACGTACCCACCGCTGACGCCCTTCTGGTGCAGGGCGGAGTTGACGTCACGCAATAACGTTGTCCGCAGGTCGAATTCGGTCACCTTGTCCATGCGTACACCACCTCGGGCTCGGGTTCCCAGATCTTGGCCTTCTCGACGCCGGGCAGGCCGGAGAGTGCGCGGTACTCGCTGGCCATGGCCACCCACTCCGGGGTCTCGGCGATCACCGCGGGTTTGCAGGCGATCGCGTCGCGCACCACCGCGAACGAATCGTGGTTGGACACCAACAGGGTGTAGAAACCGTCGAAGGTCGCGCAGAGCTCCTTCAGTGCGGTCTCGACATCGCGTCCGGCGGCCAGTTGCGCGGCGACGAACCGGGCGCCGACCTCGGTGTCGTTCTCACTGTCGAAGACGACACCCGCCCGGCGTAGCTCGCGCCGGATGGTGGCGTGATTGGCGAAGGATCCGTTGTGCACCAGGCACTGTTGTGGACCGACAGTGTAGGGATGACAGCCCGAGGGCGTCACGGCGGATTCGGTGGCCATCCGGGTGTGCCCGACACCCTGCCAACCCTGCGCCCCGGACAGCCCCCACGCATCGGTCAACGCGCGAGGATGTCCGACACCCTTGAGTACCGCCAGATCGGCTCCGAACCCGGACACCAGCGCGTGCGGGTACATCCGCCGCACGCGTGCCAGCAACTCCTCGGACGACATGTCGGCCGACAGCAGGTAGCTCGAATCCACCCGGACCACATCGACATCGGCGCCGAGGTCAGGGGCGGTGCCCAAATCGGTCACCGAGACGCAACCGCGTCCCGGTGGTGACCAGACCGGATCTCCGTACACCGCGACCCCGGCCGAGTCCGCGCCCCGGTCCGCCATCTCCCCGAGCATCTCCGAAAGCAGTTCCCCCAGCCGGGGGTGGAGCTCCGGAGTGCGCAGGTGCAACCCCACGATCCCGCACATACGTTGTTTCCTGCCCTTCTCAGAATGCCGTCAGGTATGAATCGATCTCCCACGGCGTGACGGTGCCGTGGTAGGTGAAGAACTCCTCGCGTTTGAGCCCGGCGAAGTAGGCCGACACACCGTCGCCGGCGGCGTCGAGCACGCCGGCGACCACCGGGTCGGATTCCAGTTCGTCGACCGCATGCAGCAGCGTCGGCGGCAGATGTGAGGGTCCCTGGGCGCCGACGGTGCCCGGATCGAGGCTGCGTTTGATGCCGTCCAAACCGGCTCCGAGTGCCGCCGCGATCGCCAGGTAGGGGTTGGCCGATCCGTCGCCCCCGCGCAGTTCGACACGCTGGTCGTCGGGCACCCGGATGTAATGGGTGCGGTCATTGCCGCCGTAGCTGGGTTTGCGCGGTGCCCATGAGGCGCCGGAGGTGGTTGTCGTGGCCCCGGTTCGCTTGTAGGAGTTGACGGTCGGGGCGATCACCGATTGCAGCGCGCAGGCGTGGTCGAGGATGCCTGCGATGAATCCGTAGGCGGTCGCCGACAAACCCAGGCCGCGCTTATCGGGGTCGTCGGATCCTGACGGGAACACCGGGGTGCCGCCGCTGGTCAGTGACAGGTGAAAGTGCAGGCCGCTACCGGTGCGATCGCCGAACGGCTTGGGCATGAACGTGGCGATCATGTCGCGTTCGGCGGCGATCATCGACAGCAGGTAGCGCAGCGTGATCACCCGGTCGGCGGTCACCAGTGCCTCGGCGAAGGCGAAGTTCTGCTCGAACTGGCCGTTGCCGTCCTCGTGGTCGTTGGCGTAGTTGGACCAGCCCAGGCTGTTCATCGCCGTGGAGATGTCGGTCAGGTGTTCATACATCCGGGTGACCCCGCGCGCGTCGTAACAGGGCTGTGCGGCGGTGTCGTCGGCGTCGGCGGTGACCAGTGCGCCCTCGGCGGTGCGTCGCAGCAGGAAATACTCGACCTCTGCGCCCACCCACGGTTCGAAGCCGGCGTCGGCGGTCTGCTGGATCAGGGTCTTGAGAATGACGCGGGGCGCGTAGGGCCACGGTTTGCCGTTCACGTGCGGGTCGCAGTGCACCAGCGCCAGGCCGTCCTTGATGAACGGGATGGGCGTGAACGATGCCGGGTCCGGCACGGCGATGAGGTCGGGGTCCTTGGGCTCCTGCCCCATGGCGCCGACCGCGTAGCCGGCAAAGCCCACGCCCTCAATGGCCAGTTGCTCCACCGCCTCGACGGGAACCAGCTTCGCGCAGGGCTTTCCGCGCAGGTCGACGAACAGCGCGAGGATGAATCGGGTGCCGGACTGCTCGGCGAGGGTGGCGAGTTCGGAGGTCATGGGTACCGGAACTTTCGTCTCTTGTCATGAATCAAAGTATCACAGTGTGAAACTCATGTGAGCCCAGAAGGCTCGGTGACCGAGTGGCCACAACCAGTAACCCCCGCCGCTGTTACGAGGGCAGCATCACCGCGTTTCGGCACGGTAAACGTCCTCGGGTCCCGCCAGACCTGCGCCGACAGCGGGCCGTGCGCCGACGGTGGGGGATAAACAGATGCGTCGACCCCTTATCCTTGTCAGGACATCCCCGGCTGGTTGAGAGGTAGACAGTGGCGCTCGTCGTGCAGAAATACGGCGGATCATCGGTGGCGGACGCCGATCGGATCCGACGCGTCGCCGAGCGAATCGTGGAGACCAAGAAGGCCGGAAACGACGTCGTCGTGGTCTGTTCGGCGATGGGGGACACCACCGACAACCTGCTGGATCTGGCGCGTCAGGTCTCCCCGGCCCCGCCGGCGCGGGAGATGGACATGCTGCTGACCGCCGGTGAGCGGATCTCCAACGCGCTGGTCGCGATGGCCATCGAGTCGATGGGTGCGCAGGCCCGGTCCTTCACCGGCTCGCAGGCCGGCATCGTCACCACCGGCACGCACGGCAACGCCAAGATCATCGACGTCACGCCCACCCGGTTGCGCGAGGCGCTCGACGAGGGACTGATCGTGTTGGTGGCCGGCTTCCAGGGCGTCAGCCAGGACAGCAAGGACGTCACCACCATGGGCCGCGGCGGCTCGGACACCACCGCCGTGGCGCTGGCCGCGGCGCTGAACGCCGACGTCTGCGAGATCTACACCGATGTCGACGGCATCTTCACCGCCGACCCGCGCATCGTGCCCAACGCCCGCCACCTGGATCACGTCTCCTTCGAGGAGATGCTCGAGATGGCCGCCTGCGGGGCCAAGGTCCTGATGCTGCGGTGCGTGGAATACGCGCGGCGCTACAACGTTCCGATACACGTCCGCTCGTCGTACTCGGATAAGCCCGGAACCATCGTCAACGGATCGATCGAGGACATCCCCATGGAAGACGCCATCCTGACCGGAGTCGCCCACGACCGCAGCGAGGCCAAGGTCACCGTCGTCGGCCTGCCCGATGTGCCCGGCTACGCCGCCAAGGTGTTCCGCGCGGTCGCCGACGCCGATGTCAACATCGACATGGTGCTGCAGAACATCAGCAAGATCGAGGACGGCAAGACCGACATCACCTTCACCTGCTCGCGGGAGAACGGCCCGTCCGCCGTGCAGAAGCTGACTTCGCTGCAGAGTGAGATCGGCTTCACCCAGGTGCTCTACGACGACCACATCGGCAAGGTGTCCCTGGTCGGCGCGGGTATGCGCAGCCACCCGGGCGTCACCGCCACCTTCTGCGAGACGCTGGCCGAGGCCGGTATCAACATCGAACTGATCTCCACCTCCGAGATCCGGATCTCGGTGCTGGTCCGCGATACCGACCTGGACAAGGCGGTCGCCGCGCTGCACGAGGCCTTCGGGCTCGGTGGCGACGAGGAAGCCATCGTGTACGCGGGAAGTGGCATCTGATGGTCGCGATCGGTGTGGTGGGCGCGACCGGTCAGGTCGGCCAGGTGATGCGCAAGCTGCTCGAAGAGCGCAACTTTCCGGCCAGTTCGGTGCGGTTCTTCGCCTCGGCGCGCTCGGAGGGCAAGAAGCTGACCTTCCGCGGCGAGGAGATCGAGGTCGAGAACAGCGAGACCGCCGACCCGTCTGGTCTGGACATCGCGCTGTTCTCGGCCGGCGCGACGATGTCGCGGGTGCAGGCGCCGCGATTCGCCGCCGCCGGCGCGATCGTCGTCGACAACTCCTCGGCCTGGCGCAAGGACCCCGAGGTTCCGCTGGTCGTCAGCGAGGTGAACTTCGACCGGGACGTGCGCGGCGTCCAGCTGAAGAAGGGCATCATCGCCAACCCGAACTGCACCACCATGGCCGCGATGCCGGTGCTCAAGCCGCTGCACGATGAGGCCGGTCTGACCCGGCTGATCGTGTCGAGCTACCAGGCGGTCTCCGGCACCGGTCTGGCCGGTGTCGAGGAGCTCGCCACCCAGGCCCGCGCCGTCATCGACGGTGTCGAGGGCCTGGTGCACGACGGTGCTGCCGTCGACTTCCCCGCGCCGGTGAAATACGTTGCCCCCATTGCCTTCAACGTCGTTCCGCTGGCCGGGTCGTTGGTCGACGACGGCTCCGGTGAAACCGACGAGGACCAGAAGCTGCGCAACGAGAGCCGCAAGATCCTGGGCATCCAGGAGCTGGCCGTGAGCGGTACCTGCGTGCGCGTGCCGGTGTTCACCGGGCACTCGTTGTCGATCAATGCCGAATTCGCCGAGGCGCTTTCGGTCGAGCGGGCGCGAGAGCTGCTGGCCTCGGCGCCGGGCGTCGCGCTGGTTGACGTGCCGACGCCACTGGCCGCCGCGGGCGCCGACGATTCCTTGGTCGGCCGGATCCGGCAGGACCCCGGCGTGCCCGAGGGGCGCGGTCTGGCGCTGTTCGTGTCCGGTGACAACCTGCGCAAGGGTGCCGCGCTGAACACCATTCAGATCGCCGAACTGCTGGCTCAACGCTAGTTTGCGCCGAAACGTACGTTTGGGTGCGAAAGTGCGAGTGGCGTGCGCCATTTCGTCGATCTCGGCGTTGGTGATCGCCGCGCCCGCGTATGCCGACCTGGTGCTGCAACCCGGCCAGGTTTTGATGCTCGGCCCGGTCGCCGGAACCGGAACCGCCACTGGCGATTACGGTATCGGCGCCACCGATCTGTGCGAGTTCATGGAGTTTCCGAGTCGGCTGCTGCAGGTGTGCGGTGACAGCTTCGCCGGTCAGGGTGTCGGCTTCGGCGGTTGGTACTCGCCGGTGGCGCTGCACGTCGATCCCGACTCCATCACCGATGAGCTGCGCGTCACCGGAGTCACCGGTGTCGACGCACCGCTGCTGGCCGACCCGACGCCGCCGGGCGCCTCGCAGCTTCCCGCCGGGGTGGTGTCGATCAACCGGCAGAACTACCTGCTGGTCACCACCACCGAGCAGTTGTGCCCGGCGTCATCACGACTTGTGAAAGCCGATGCCGCTCAAGGAAACTGGCCGACGATCGCCGATTCAGAACGTCCCGCCGACCATGCCGGCGGCGGGCAGTCTCAGATCAGCGGGTATTACGATCCCGTCCCCACGCCGGACTCCGAACGTGGCTGGGTCTACATCGTGGCCGACAACTTCGACCGCAGCGCACCCGTGACGTTGTATCGTGTTGCGCCACAGCACTTCACGGACCGTGCCGGATGGCAAGGCTGGTCGGCCGATGATGGTTGGGGGCACCCGCCGACCCCACTGTGGCCCGACCGGGTGGGGGAGATGAGTATCCGCCAGATCGACGGCAAGGCGGTGCTGTCGTACTTCAACGCCAGCACCGGCAACATGGAGGTGCGGGTGGCCGCAGACCCCACGCAGCTCGGTTCGGCCCCGGTGACCACCGTCGTGGTCGCCGCCCCGTGGCCCGACCGTCCCGAGCAGCTACCCGCACCGAACGACAACCGGCTCGCCCAGCCCTACGGTGGCTACATCTCACCGGCATCCACCCTCGACGAACTGCGCGTGTTCGTCAGTCAATGGAACACCACGCCCCGCGGCGGCACCCCGTACCGGGTCATCCAGTACGCGGTGAACCCCCGCAAGCGGTGACGACGACAAAAGGGAACAAGGCTGTGACGACAGAACAGAATTCCGGGTCCATCGAGCGCACCATCCCCGATATCGGCTACCTCGACCGGCAGGTATTCGAGGATCTGGGCATCGTGCAGACCGCGGTGGTGCGCGACACCGTCTACGTCTCGGGCATCGCTCCGCTGCGGGGCGGCGCCCAGGACATGGAACTGGTCGGCGCGACGTTCGCCGAACAGCTGTCCTTCATCCTCGACGTACTCGATCGCTCGCTGGCGGCGGCCGGTGTGAGCCGCTCCCGGCTGGTGGCGTGGACGATCTACACCACCGACATGGATGCGCTCAATGCCAACGCGTCGATCTTGCGCGAATGGGTCGGCGACAGCCCGCCGACCAGCACCTGGGTCACCGTCGCCGGTCTGATCCACCCACGACAACTGCTCGAGTTGACCGCCGTCGCCGTCCGATAGCGGACGGATACCGTTGACGGACAAGCCCTTCGAATCAGTGCTCTGCGGGACGTTTCAGCTACCGGTAAGAATGGCAATACTGGAACGCAGGCTTGTCCACGCGCGGGAGGAGACAGATGTCATCGCAGGCGGCCGATCCATCAGATTCTGCCGTGGAGGGGCAGGCCCACGAGCCTGCCGAAATCACCTTCGATGAGCATCTGCACCCCGCCCGGCCCCGGACGCTGCGCTTCCGGCCCCGGGTCCGCACCCCATTCGTGCGGCGGTCGCTGGCCCAGGACGGATCCCCGACGGGAGCCAACCCGGCCTATGTCTCGTGGCTGCTATCGCAGTCCATGCTCGCCGACGCCAACGAGATCAGCCAACAGTTCTCCGGCCAGGGTTCGATGTGGCAGAACCCCTTCGCCACACCCAACCCGCGCACGGCCGTGGAGACGGCATCGGTGTGGTTCACCGCCTATCCGCTGTCGTTGATCACCCGCCGCGACGAGTCCTTCCTCAAGGCGATGGCCGATGAGGACATGTGGAAGGCGTTTGCAGAGATCGGCATCCAGGCCGTCCACACCGGACCGGTGAAGCGTGCCGGCGGAATCTCCGGCTGGCAGCTCACCCCGAGCGTCGACGGCCACTTCGACCGCATCAGCACCCAGATCGATCCGGCATTCGGTTCCGAGGACGATTTCCGCCAGATGTGCGGCACCGCCAACTGGTACGGCGGCACCATCATCGACGACATCGTGCCGGGCCACACCGGCAAAGGGGCCGATTTCCGGCTGGCGGAGATGAAGTACGCCGACTATCCGGGGATCTATCACATGGTCGAGATCGATCCCCGCGACTGGGAACACCTGCCCCAGGTGCCCGACGGAGCGGACTCGGTGAACATCGATGCCCACACCGAGGACTGGTTGGACAAGGCCGGTTACATCATCGGCCGCCTGCAGCGCGTCATCTTCTACGCCGAGGGCATCAAGGAGACCAACTGGAGCGTCACCCGCCCCATCGTCGGGGTCGACGGTGTCGAGCGGCGTTGGGTGTATCTGCACTACTTCAAGGACGGTCAGCCCTCGATCAACTGGCTGGACCCCAGTTTCGCCGGTATGCGTCTGGTGATCGGCGACGCCCTGCACTCGCTGTCGGATCTCGGGACCGGCGGGTTGCGCCTGGACGCCAACGGGTTCCTGGGCGCCGAGAAGTCCGCCGAGGACGACGTGGGCTGGTCGGAGGGGCATCCGCTGTCGCTGGCCGCCAACCAGTTCATCGGCAGCATGGTCCGCAAGCTCGGTGGCTTCACCTTCCAGGAACTGAACCTGACCATCGACGACATCCGCGACAACAGCGTCGCCGGGCCGGATCTGTCCTACGATTTCATCAATCGGCCCGCCTATCACCACGCGCTGGCCACCGCCGACACCGAGTTCCTGCGGTTGACGCTGCGCACCACGCTGGAAACCGAGGTCGACCCCGCATCGCTGGTGCATGCGCTGCAGAACCATGACGAGCTGACCTACGAACTGGTCCACTGGTCGGCCGGGCACCGAGACGACGTCTACACCTATAAGGGCGAGGAGATCACCGGCGAGCATCTGGGCCAGAGTGTGCGCGAGGACCTGACCCGGGTGCTCACCGGACCGGATGCGCCCTACAACCTGGTGTTCACCACCAACGGCATCGCCTGCACGACAGCCACCGTCATCGCGGCCACCCTGGGCATCACCGATCTGGACCAGATCGGTGACATCGACCGCATCCGCCGCGCCCACCTGTTGATGGCCATGTTCAACGCCCTGCAACCCGGCGTTTTCGCACTGTCGGGCTGGGACATCTGCGGCATGCTGACCCTGCCCTCGGACGAGGTCGGCGAACTGCTGCGCGGCGGTGACACCCGCTGGATCCACCGCGCCGCGCACGACCTGATGGGCGTCAACCCCGACGCCACCCATTCGCCGGCCGGAATGCCCAGGGGCAAGAGCCTTTACGGTTCGATCCCCGAGCAACTTTGCGACGAGACCAGTTTCCTGCGCCAGCTGCAGGCGATCCTGGCGGTGCGAACCCACTTCGGCATCGCGACCAGCACCCAGATCGACATCCCCGAGGTCTCGCACCGCGCCATGTTGGTGATGGTCCACCGGTTGGCCGACCCCGCGCAGCTGCAGTTGACGGTGCTCAACTTCGCCAATGCCGATATCGCCGGCACGGTCCGCTCGGAGTTCCTGCCCCCGCAGGCGGTCGTCACGGATATGTTCAGCGGCAAGGAGATCGCCCACGTCGACGATCTGCACAGCTTCCCGGTGGAGATGACGGCGCATCACGGGATGTGCCTGCGGGTCGAGGCGCCGCTTCACAGCTGATTCATATGCTCTAGCCAGCGGGCGCATTGGCTGATCTCGGCATCATATTTTCATGACAGACAGCGCCGAGAACGCCGACAACCCCACCACCCCTACGACTCCCGTGGTCACTGCGCCACCACCTCCGGTGCGCCCCGCGCGGACCGGCCGACTGACGCAGATCGCCGCGTGGGTGGGCATCGTGGCCGGAACGGTGTTCGTGGTCGCCGTGATCTTCTTCTCCGGTTTCGTTCTCGGCAAGAGCGCCGACGGCGGCGATCGCCACCACGGGGGACCGCGCCACGAGTCGGTGATGTTCCACCGCGGCGGGCCGCCGATGGCACCGCCGCGGATGTTCTTCCCGGGGCAGGGGCCGGGGGCGCCCGGTTTCGGTGCGGGACCGGCCCAGGGGCCCGATGCCGGCGATCTGCCGGGCCCGACCACCCTGCCGCGGCCCTGAAAAACTGAGAAACATCCGTAACTCTTGGCACTTGCGGCTCAGTCGTGAGATGGTCGCTAACCATGACACGCCGAACTCCGCGCCTTGCCGCGCTCCTCGGAGTTTCCGTGGTAGGGGCGGCGCTCAGCGGTTGCGCCGGTGCCGAGCCCGATATCGCGGCGGCCGCGGTCTTCGCCGTCGGTGACTGCGTGCAGATCGAGTCCGGCGAGGCGCCCTCGCCGGACCCGGCACGCGCCCGTGAGGTGTCCTGCAGCGCCGATCCCAGCTATACCGTCGGTGCCACCACCGACGCGGACGGGGACTGCCCGACCACCGAGTACCAGCATCTGCCCAGCGAGTACGCCGACCCGTCGACGACGCGGCTGTGCCTGGTGCCCAATCTGGTCGCCAACCAGTGCTATCTGATGGAGATGCCGATCGGCCTGGTCGAAAAGGCCGACTGCCGCGAGCGCGGACACGGTGTGCTGGTGCAGATCACGCAGCGTCTCGATGTGCGTGACCAGTCCGCCTGTCCGGCCCAGGACGGCGCCTACGCCTGGCCGTACCCGGAACCGGCCCGCACGTACTGCACCCAGACGTTGTTCTGATCCGCTGGCATGATCGATGCCATGCGCCTGAAAGCCGTAGCTTGCGGGGTAGGGCTGATCCTGAGCGTCGCCGCGGCGCCGCCGGTCCGCGCCCTGCCGTCCGACCCGGGCGTCGTCGCCTACGCGGTACTGCCCAAAGGGTCGGTCAGCAATATCGTCGGCGCCCCGCTGACCTGGGAAGCCGAATTCAGCGCACCGGGGCAGGCGTTCCACGTCGACAACCCGGTGTGCAACAACTGGGCCGATATCGGCCTGCCCGACGTCTATGCCGACCCCGACCTGGCGTCGTTCAACGGCGCCGTGGCACAGACCTCGGCGACCGACGCCAGGCATCTGGTCAAGCAGGCCGTCGGCGTGTTCGCCACCACCGATGCGGCCGCGCGCGCCTATCACCGCGTCACCGACCGCACCGTCGGCTGCGAGGGGCAGACCACCGCGATGCACCTGGAGAACTTCGTGACCCAGGTGTGGACGTTCTCCGGCGGCGAGGCGACGGCCACCGACGCGGTTTGGGTGAAGCAGGAGGCGGGTACTGACCGGCGGTGCTTCACCCAGACCAGATTGCGGGAAAACGTTCTGCTGCAGGCCAAAGTCTGCCAGCCCGGCAACGGCGGCCCCGCAGTCAACGTGCTGGCCGGCGCCATGCAGAACACCCTCGGGCAATGACGGCCGAAAAACCCCCGGGAATATGTCAGACCCATCTGGCAGATTGACAAGCAGAAGGTCCTAGCCGGGGAGGGGTGCCTCGCATGACGACCGCCGCCACATGGGATGTGGACTGCCCATCCGGGCAAGCGGCTGCAGCGATCGCTGCCGACTGCCTGCGCGACGGCCCGATCGGCACGGTCGGGCTGGAGGTCGAGGCGCACTGCTTCGACATGACCGATCCGATGCGACGTCCCGGTTGGGACGAACTCAGCGATGTCATCGCGGGTGTGCCCACGCTGCCGGGTGGCAGCGCGATCACGGTCGAACCCGGCGGAGCCGTCGAACTGTCCGGGCCGCCGGTATCGGGGGTTGCCGCCGCGATCGCGGGCATGACCGCCGACCGGGCGGTACTGCGCCGCCACTTCGCCGATCACAGCCTGGGCTTGGTGCTGCTGGGTGCCGACCCGCTGCGCCCCGCCGAGCGGGTCAATCCCGGCGGGCGTTACCAGGCCATGGAGCAGTTCTTCGCGGCCACCGGCACCGCCACCGCCGGTGCGGCCATGATGACCTCCACCGCGTCGGTGCAGCTCAACATCGAAGCCGGCCCGCGCGCGGGGTGGGCCGATCGGATCAGACTGGCGCATGCGCTCGGGCCCACCATGATTGCCCTGTCGGCGAATTCTCCTCTGCTGCAAGGACAGTTCACCGGGTGGCGCAGCAGTCGGCAGCGGGTCTGGGGCCAACTGGACTCCGCCCGTTGCGGGCCGGTGCTCGGCGACCGTGGGGATGACCCGGCCGCCGACTGGGCGCACTACGCGCTGCGCGCACCGGTGATGCTGGTGAACACACCCGATGCCGTGCCGATGACCGAATTCGTCTCCTACGCGGACTGGGCCGACGGGCGTGTCGCGATCGATGGCCGCCCGCCCACGCGAGCCGATCTCGATTACCACCTGACCACGCTCTTCCCGCCGGTGCGGCCGCGCCGATGGCTGGAGATCCGGTATCTGGACAGCGTCCCCGATGCCATGTGGCCCGCGGTGGCCTTCACCCTGGCCACCCTGCTCGACAATCCCGACGCCGCCGAAATCGCGTACACCGCAACCAAGCCGGTGGCCACCGCGTGGGATCTGGCCGCGCGTATCGGGCTCGGCGACGCGCGCCTGCGTAACGCGGCGCTGCGCTGTGTGGCCGCCGCCGCCGAGCACGCACCAGCGGAGTTGGCGGAGCCGATGACCCGGCTGCTGCGCAACGTGGAATCGGGCCGCTGCCCGGCCGACGACTTCTCCGACTTGGTCGTCACCCACGGCATCCCGGCGGCCATCACCCACCTGGCGGAAGGCGATTCGTGACCTCACCGGAGCTGTTGGCCGCAGAACTCACCCGGGCCCGCGACCGCACGCTGGCGCTGGTGGATTTCGACGACGCCGAACTGCTGCGCCAGTACGACCCGCTGATGAGCCCACTGGTGTGGGACCTGGCCCATATCGGCCAGCAGGAGGAACTGTGGTTGCTGCGCAACGGTGATCCGCAGGTCCCCGGCATGCTGGCACCGTCGGTCGAGCGGCTCTACGACGCTTTCGAGCATTCCCGGGCCAGCCGTGTCGACCTGCCGCTGCTGCCGCCCACCGATGCCCGGGCGTACTGCCGCGAGGTGCGCAACCGCACCCTGGATGCGTTGGAGCGCGGCACCGCTGACCTGTTCCGCTTCGGGCTGGTCATCTCCCATGAGAACCAGCACGACGAGACGATGCTGCAGGCGCTGAACCTGCGATCCGGCCCACCGATCATGAGCACCGGGACGGCGCTGCCGCCCGGCCGGGCCGATGTGGCCGGAACCTCGGTCCTGGTCCCCGCCGGACCGTTCACCCTCGGCGTCGACGCATCCGCGGAGCCGTATTCGCTCGACAACGAACGTCCGGCGCACACCGTCGACGTGCCTGCCTTCCGGATCGGACGGGTTCCGGTCACCAATGCCCAGTGGCGCGAGTTCATCGACGACGGCGGCTACCGGACGGCGCGTTGGTGGTCCGACCCCGGGTGGGCGCACCGCGACGCCGCCGGATTGACGGCACCCCAGTTCTGGCATCCCGACGGCAGTCGAACCCGATTCGGTCACCGTGAGGACATTCCGGCCGACGAACCCGTGCAGCACATCACCTACTTCGAAGCCGAGGCGTTCGCGGCGTGGTCGGGTGCGCGGCTGCCCACCGAGATCGAATGGGAGAAGGCCTGTGCGTGGGATCCGGCCGTCGGTGCGCGGCGTCGGTACCCCTGGGGATCGGCACCGCCGAGCCCCGACCTGGTGAACCTGGGTGGTGACGCGTTGCGGCCGGCGCCCGTGGGTGCCTATCCGGCGGGCGCCTCGGCCTACGGGGTGGAGCAGATGCTCGGCGACGTGTGGGAGTGGACCAGCTCGGCGCTGCGACCCTGGCCCGGATTCACCCCGATGATCTACGACCGCTACTCCGTCCCGTTCTTCGAGGACCAGACCTCAGGGGATTACCGGGTGCTGCGCGGCGGGTCCTGGGCCGTCGGCGCCGATATCCTGCGGCCCAGCTTCCGCAACTGGGACCATCCGGTCCGCAGGCAGATCTTCGCCGGCGTCCGGTTGGCCTGGGACGCCTGATGTGCCGCCATCTGGGCTGGCTGGGTGCGCCGGTGTCGGTGTCAGCGCTGATGCTCGATCCGCCGAACGGGCTTCTGGTGCAGTCGTATGCGCCGCGCCGCCAGAAACACGGCACCATGAACGCCGACGGCTGGGGTGCCGGGTTCTTCGATCGGGGCCCGCGGCGCTGGCGCAGCGACAAACCGCTGTGGGGTGATGCGTCGTTCGCATCGGTGGCTCCAGCGTTGCGCAGCGACTGCATCATCGCCGCGGTCCGCTCGGCGACCATCGGGATGCCCATCGAGCCGTCGGCATCGGCGCCTTTCTCCGATGGCACGTGGTTGTTGTCGCACAACGGTGTGGTGGACCGCACGGTGCTGCCCACCACGCGTGTCGCGGAGTCGACCGTCGACAGCGCGGTCCTGGCGGCGCACATCTTCGACCGCGGGCTCGACGCGCTGGGCGACACCATCCGCGAGGTCGGTGCGCTCGATCCCGGAGCGCGGCTGAACATACTGGCGGGCAACGGATCCCGGCTGCTTGCCACCACCTGGGGTGACACCCTGTTCGCGCTGGAGCGCGCCGATGGCGTGGTGCTGGCCAGCGAACCCTACGACGATGACCCGACCTGGCGTGACATCCCCGACCGACACCTCATCGAGGTGTCGGACGCGGGACTCACGCTCACCGCACTGGAAGGATCGTGATGCCCACCCAATCCGCCGCCGACCTGGCCGAGTCGCTGCGCCGCGACGTCTCCGAGGGGCTGCGCCAGAAGCCGAAATCGCTGCCGCCCAAATGGTTCTACGACCAGACCGGTAGTGATCTGTTCGACCAGATCACCAGACTGCCGGAGTACTACCCGACCCGTACCGAGGCCAAGATCCTGCGCGCGCACGCCGCTGAGATCGTGGCGGCCTCCGGCGCGGACACCCTGGTGGAACTGGGCAGCGGCACCTCCGAGAAGACCCGGTTGCTGCTGGACGCGCTGCGCGACGCCGGCGTGCTGCGCCGTTTCATCCCCTTCGATGTGGATCCCAGCGTGCTCAGCGATGCGGCCACCGCGCTGCGTGGCGAATATCCCGGCATCGACATCGACACCGTCTGCGGGGATTTCGAGGCCGACCTCGCGTTGCTCCCCAAGGTCGGGCGCCGGATGGTGGTGTTCCTCGGATCGACCATCGGCAACCTGACACCGGGTCCGCGCGCGGCCTTTCTCGCCGCGGTCGCCGACACGATGCAGTCCGGTGATTCGCTGCTGCTCGGGACCGATCTGGTCAAGGACGTCGACCGCCTGGTCCGCGCCTACGACGACAGCGCCGGGGTGACGGCGGCGTTCAACCGCAATGTGCTGGCGGTGGTGAACCGCGAACTCGGCGCCGATTTCGACCTGGACACCTTTGCGCACGTGGCGAAGTGGAACAGCGAGCAGGAGCGCATCGAGATGTGGCTCAGATCGTCGCTGGCACAACAGGTACACGTGCGGGATCTGGATATGACGGTGGACTTCGACGCCGGTGAGGAGATGCTGACCGAGGTGTCCTCGAAGTTCCGACCCGAAGGAGTGGCCGCCGAGCTGGCGGCCGCCGGTCTGCGTCGCACCCATTGGTGGACCGATCCGGCGGGCGACTTCGGCCTGTCGCTGGCGGTGAAGTGAGCCTCGGACAGCAGTGGCGCGACGCCCGGGTGCCGGTGGCCGGCCTGCACCTCGACAGCGCGGCCTGCTCGCGACAGAGCAACGATGTGATCGAAGCCGCGGCCACGCACGCCCGCCATGAGGCCGAGGTCGGTGGCTATGTCGCGGCCGAGGCCGCCGAACCGGCGCTGGCGGCCGGTCGGGCGGCGATCCGGCTGCTGGCCGGGATGCCCGACGCCGAGGTCGTCTTCACCACCGGCTCCAACGCCGCCCTCGATACACTGCTGAGCTGCTGGCCCGGCCGGCGCACGGTCGCCTGCCTCAACGGT
The DNA here is from genome assembly GCF_053589535.1 of Mycobacterium sp. NPDC003323. Classification (NCBI taxonomy): domain Bacteria; kingdom Bacillati; phylum Actinomycetota; class Actinomycetes; order Mycobacteriales; family Mycobacteriaceae; genus Mycobacterium; species Mycobacterium sp. NPDC003323. Next base: position 413,056 of record NZ_JBSFSB010000003.1, on the reverse strand, counting down.
GAGTACGGCCCCAACCTGACCATCATGGCCGCCAACAGCTTTCAGGTGCGCCTCCTGCCGAGCGATGAGCTGGGACGGCTGCTGGTCGACGAGGCCGCCGAGGTGCTGCGCGCCGATCCGCCGGCGCTGGTGCACCTGACGGTGCTGGGCAGCCACCGCGGTGTCGCGCAGCCGCTGACCGAGCTGATGGCGGTCTGCCGTGGTCTCGGTCTGCCGCTGGCCGTGGACGCCGCCCAGGGTTTCGGTCATCTCGATTGCGCCGTGGGCCCCGACGTCCTGTACACGTCATCACGTAAATGGCTGGCCGGTCCGCGCGGCGTGGGCGCGCTGGCGGTGCGGCCGGAGTTGTTCGGGCAGCTGGTGCCGCGCTGGGCCCCGCTGGAGCTGCACGAGGCCAATATCGCGGCGCGGCTCGGGTTTTCGCTGGCACTCGGCGAGCATTTGGCCGCCGGGCCGGCGCAGGTGCGGCAGCGTCTGGCCGAGGTCGGTCGGCTGACCCGCACGGTGCTGGCCGAGGTGCCCGGGTGGGCCGTGGTGGAACCCGTCGAGGAGCCGACGGCGTTGACGACGCTGCGGCCACTCGACGGTGCGCAACCGAGTGCCGTGCGGGCCGCGCTGATCGCCGAGTACGGGATCGTCACCACGGCGTGCGAGGTGGTGCGCGCCCCCAACGAGATGGACACCGCGGTACTGCGGGTGTCCCCGCATGTCGATGTCACCGCCGAGGAGTTGCAGCAGTTCGCGAAGGTGCTCGCGGCGGTCGGTTCGTAGCCGGGGCACGCGCCCGCCGAACCACGCGTCCTGGGGATCGTCGCGGCCCTGCGAACCCCGGCTGCGCGGGTTTGGCCGAGATCGGCCCCTACCCGATCGGACGGTTTCTGCGATCCGGACGGCGGGTAGTGCCGCGAAGTCATTGTGACGCGGGCCACGCCGGGCCACGGTGGTGTCCACGGGGTGTTCCCACCCGTCCGATACCGCGAGGAGGCGTTCGATGGCCATTGAGCTGAACCAGATTTGGGACTTTCCGATCAAGGAGTTCCACCCCTTCCCCCGCGCCCTGATGGGGGTGGGCGCCCACGACATCATCGGTGTGGAAGCCAAGAACCTGGGTTTCAAGCGCACCCTGCTGATGACCACCGGTCTGCGCGGGTCGGGCATCATCGAGGAACTCACCGGCAAGATCGAGTACCAGGGCGTCGAGGTCGTGCTCTACGACAAGGTGGAGTCCAACCCCAAGGACTACAACGTCATGGAGGCCGCCGCGCTGTACCAGCAGGAGAAATGCGACAGCATCATCTCCATCGGCGGTGGCTCCAGCCATGACGCCGCCAAGGGCGCACGCGTCGTGATCGCCCACGACGGCCGCAACATCAACGAGTTCGAGGGCTTCGCCAAGTCCACCAACAAGGAGAATCCGCCGCACATCGCCGTGTCCACCACGGCGGGAACGGGTTCGGAGACCTCGTGGGCCTACGTCATCACCGACACCTCCGATATGGATCATCCGCACAAGTGGGTCGGCTTCGACGAGGCGACCATCGTCACCCTGGCCATCGACGACCCGCTGCTGTACTACACCTGCCCGCAGCACTTCACCGCCTACTGCGGTTTCGACGTCCTGGCCCACGGCAGTGAGCCGTTCGTGTCCAGGCTGGACTTCGCGCCGTCGCTCGGAAATGCCTTGTACTCGGTGGAACTGGTCGCCAAGAACCTGCGCGAGGCGGTTTTCGAGCCGCGCAACCTGAAGGCCCGCGAAGGCATGATGAACGCGCAGTACATCGCCGGTCAGGCCTTCAACTCCGGCGGCCTGGGCATCGTGCACTCGATCAGCCATGCGGTCAGCGCGTTCTTCGACAGCCACCACGGGCTCAACAACGCGATCGCGCTGCCCCGCGTGTGGGAGTACAACCTGCCCGCACGCTATGAGCGCTATGCACAGCTGGCCACCGCCATGGGGGTGGACACCCGCAACATGACCACCGTGCAGGCCGCCGACGCCGCCGTCGAGGCCGCCATCCGGCTGTCCCAGGACGTCGGTATCCCGGATAACTTCAGCCAGGTCCGCACCGACTCCTACGACAAGAACCGGATGAACACCGGCAAGTACTCCGGGCGCGGTGAGCAGATTCTGGGTGACGACAAGACGGTGCTGGCCATCTCCGAGCACATTCAGGACGACTGGTGCACACCCGGCAACCCCCGCGAGGTCACCGTCGAGTCGATGATCCCGGTCGTCGGACACGCCATCAACTCGACCTATTGATCTGGTGCCACGGCAGGGGCACCCCCACCTCGGTCCGCCCCTGCCGTGCCACCCCATCCGGGAGGCTGCCGTGACCACCGCATCACTACCCACGCGTGAGAATCCGTCATCGTTGCGCACCGCAACCGAACTCGCCGACGCGTTACGCGCGCAGGACTATGTCATCGACGACGACCTGGCCACGGTGGTACACCTGGCCACGGCCTTGGACCGCCCCCTGCTGTTGGAGGGTCCGGCCGGTGTCGGCAAGACCGAACTGGCCAAGGCGCTGGCCGCGGCCGGCGACCGACGGTTGATCCGGCTGCAGTGCTACGAAGGTCTCGACGACAACCGCGTGCTCTACGAATGGGATTACGCCAAACAGTTGCTGCACGTCCAGATGGGTAACGGTGGTGATGTCTACGGCGAGGAATTCCTGTTGGTGCGGCCGCTGCTGGAGGCGGTGCTGTCCGAGCAACCGGTGGTGTTGCTGATCGACGAGGTGGACCGCACCGAGGAGGCCCTGGAGGCATTGCTGCTCGAGGTGCTCGCCGAACGTCAGGTGACTATCCCCGAGATCGGGACCTTCACCGCGCGCTCGGTACCGTGGGTTGTGTTGACCTCCAACGACACCCGGGAACTGTCGGCGGCGCTCAAGCGTCGTTGCCTGCACTACCATCTGGGATTCCCGACCCCGGAGCGGGAGCGGGAGATCGTCGGAGTCCGGGCCCCGCAGGTCGAGCCCGCCGTGGTGGCCGATGTCGTCGAGTTCGCGCGGACGCTGCGGGAACTGCCGTTGCGCAAGAGCCCGTCGATCTCCGAGGTGATCGACGCGGCACGCGCGGCAGCGCTGCTGGGCCATGTCGGTGCTGATCGCACGCTGCTGTCGGCCCTGGTGAAGTTCACCGGTGATCGCGATATCGCATTGCGTCATCTCGACGAAAAACCCTCTGCTGCAGTACGGTCGGAGAGTCCGGAGCGGGTGACGGTGGCGTCGAGACCGGCCAACACGACCACCTCGGCATTCCGGGGCAGGGGCGGCAGGAAGTGACACCGTCGCAGATCCTCGACGTCGCCGCGGCGATGTTCGGGCAACTGCTGCGCCGCGCCGGGGTGGCGGCCTCACCGGCCGAGGTGATCGAGGTGCGTCGGGTGCTTGGCCTGCTCGGCGCCGCGGACAGGACCGCCCTGCGGGCGGCGCTGCGCGCGACCTGCGCCAAATACGGCCGGGAGCAACGAGGTTTCGACCGGGCCTTCGACGCCATGTTCGGCGCCGTCGTGGTCGGACACCACGATCAGGTGGCGGGCCCGAGCCGTGCACACACCGGCTCGGGCCTGCCCGACCACCTCGACATCGACGAGGATGCCGAGATCGGGCGGTACGCCGAATACAACGAGCGCGCCGCCGAGGTCGGCGATCACTTCGATACCCCGGAGGCGAACAAGGGTTTCAACCCGCACAAGGACGACGACGACTTCAGCGTGACCGGCGCCGATGACCAGTTGTCGGTATCGGCCGAGGCCGATGGTGGTCGGCGGGGAATGCGCTATACCGTCGAGGTGGATCGGGCGGCTTCGGTGATGGCCGGTCAGCTCGCCGATTCGGTGACGCCCGTGGTCGCGGGAACGTTGAGCTTCGATGACCCCGATTCGATCCTGGCCTGGCTGGACGCCTACGACCCGGCACACACCTACGGCAGCGACGCCGGTGAGCCGCTGACCGCCGAGCAACTCCAGCAGCTGACCGATGCGGTCGAGGGGTTCGTCGCGGCGCTGGCGCAGCGCAGCGGCCTGTCCGCCGAGTCGGACGACCCCGACCCCGCCGGGGAGGTCGGGTTGGGCACCGATATCGACCTGGCCTGCCACGAGGTGCTGCGTCGTATGCGGGGTGCGCCGCGCCCGCGGCCACGCGAACGAGGACGAGGGCGGCTGGACATGCGCCGAACGGTGCGGTCCAGTATGCGCACCAACGGCGTGCCGTTTCATCTGATCACCAAGACCCCGCTGCCCGACCGGGTTCGGCTGCTGGTGATCGCCGACGTCTCCCTGTCGGTCCGCCCCGTCACGGCGTTCACGCTGCGGTTGGCCCAGGCGATGCACCGGCGGGCCCATCGCTGCCGGGTGATGGCCTTCGTGGACCGGCCCGTGGACGTCACCGAGATCCTGGTGCGGGCCGGCGGCGACGACGCGCTGGCCGCGGTGCTGGCAGAGGGACAACTCGATCTGCAGGCGAGCAGCGATTACGGGCAGGTGTTCGACGAGATGCTGCGCGGACAGGCCGATGCACTGGACTCACGCACCGCCGTGCTGATCGTCGGTGACGGGCGCAGTGGTGGGCTGCCGTCCGGGGTGGATCGGTTGCGCGCGCTGCGCCGCCGGGTGCACCGGATGGCCTGGGTGACCCCGGAACCGCAGCGCTACTGGCGGCAGGCGACCTGTGCGATGCCTGACTACGCTGCGGTGTGCGACCACGTCGTGGTGGCCAGTGATGCCGAGCAGTTGACCGCCCGTGCCGGCGAACTCGCGCACGCGCTGAGCTGACCTGCCACCTACCCGATCGGGTAGGTGATGACCTGCCCACCTGCAGATTGGTCGCGGCCGGTCGACCACGTAGGCTGGCGGTGTTAGGTGGATCACACAGCAGGGAGTGTGCGCGGTGACAGCGCAGGCGGAGATGACGGGACCGGCCAACCAGGTGCCGACCCGGCTGCTGAAATTCCATGCGCCCGAGATCGTGTTCGGCATCGATTCGATGGCCGAAGCGGCGCACGCCGCCCTGCGGCTGGGCGGCATGCGTCCGCTGCTGGTCACCGATCCCGGCCTGATCGAGGCCGGGTGGGTCGACGAACTCGTCGGCCACCTGCGCGCCCAGGGCGTCGGGGCCCATGTGTGGAGTGCGCTGACCCCCAACCCCAAGGATCACGAGATCACGGCCGGACACGAGTTCTACCGGTCGAACGGCTGTGACGTGTTGATCGCCCTCGGCGGCGGATCGGTCATCGATGCCGCCAAGGGCATCGCCATCCTGTCGGCCAACGGCGGTGACATCCTGGAATACGCCGGCGTCGACAAGGCGACCATGCCGATCCCGCCGCTGGTGGTGTTGCCGTCGACGTCGGGAACCGGCGCCGACGTCTCGCAGTTCTGCATCGTCACCGACACCACCCGCAACACCAAGGTCACCATCCTGGGCCGGGCGCTGGTCCCCGATATCACCGTCATCGACCCACGCCTACTGACCACCATGCCTGAATGGTTGAACGCCGCAACGGGTCTGGATGCGCTGACGCACGGGATCGAGGCCTTCGTGTCCCTGGGGCACAATCAGCTCACCGACCATCACGCGTTGCGATCGGTGGTGATGGTGACCGAAAACCTGGTCACCACCATCGAACAGCCCAAAGAGATGGGTGCCCGGGTGTTGATGGCGCAGGCGGCGCTGGAGGCCGGGCTGGCATTCACCAACGCCATCCTCGGTGCCGCGCATGCGATGAGCCACCAGGTCGGCGGGTTGCTCGACCTGCCACACGGGGTGATCAACGGCGTGTTGCTACCCCATGTGGTGCGGTTCAACGCCGAGGCGGACCCGGCGCCGTTCGCGACGATCGCGACCTGTCTGGGCATCGCCGACAAGCGGGCCCCCGAGCTGGAATCCGCTCTCGCCCTTGCCGACCGTCTGCAGGAACTGGCTCGTCAGGTCGGGGTACCGCGAGGGTTGTCCGAACTCGGTGTGCGCGAAGAGGATGTGGCGGTGCTGGCGCACAATGCGATGGCCGACGCGTGCATCACCACCAACCCGCGGGCCGCGGACGAGGCGCAACTGCGGGCACTGTTCCGGTCCGCGCTATGAAGGCGCAGCCGCTGCGGCGGCCGGCGCCCGATCTGGAGCGGCTCACCGGGGTGCGCTCCGGTAAGCCGACGTTCTATCCCGAGTTCCGGGTCGCCGCGCAGCGCACCGAACGGGTGATCGCGGCGCTGGACGCCATCTCACGGGCGCTGGTGCAGACCGTCAACGGCCCGGAGAAGCTGGTGCGGGCCGTCGCCGAGGCGGCGCGCGTACACCTCGGGGCGGACTGGGTGCTGCTGGCACTGGCCGACGGTGCGCTGCCCGAGGCGCGGCCACGCCACCTCATCCTCGATGCGAACGGGCACGCGTACTCCTTCGAGGGACTGTCGGGAGCCAAGCATCCGGTGCCCCACCTTCCGGACGCAGTCCTCAACCGGCTCAACGACATTCTGCGTGGTCAGCTCGCGCAGTTCCGGTTACCGGTCATCGAGCCGCACCACGCGCATGTGCCGATCGAACTCGACGGCGGAGTGATCGGTGCGTTCGCCGCGTGGACGCCCAACCACCGGACGCTCGACGGCACCGACGAGACGGTGATGCGCATCCTGTCCAGCCAGACCGCGGTCGCGCTGCACAACTGTGAACTGTTCCAACGTTCACAGGCGCTGCTGGCCCAGTCCGAGGCCCGCAACGCCGAGCTGCTGGCCACCCAGCGCGAACTCGGCGCGGCACAGCGGCATCAGGTGCTCGACAACGAGCGCCACCGCATCGCCCGCGAACTGCACGACAGCGTGACCCAGACGGTGCTGTCGGCCGGGATGCAGATCGAGGTGTGCCGCAGTGAGATCGGATCCCGAGGTGGCTCCGATGACCTGGTCGAACGGCTCGACATCGCCAAGACCCTGACCCGGTCGGCCACCGAGCAGCTGCGCTCGGCGATCTACGCGCTGAACCATCCCGAGGATGCCGGCCGCTCCACGCTGCCGGAGCTGCTGCAACAGCTGGCCACCGTGCACATGCCCGAGGACCTACGGGTCGTGCTGAAGGTGGAGGGCCCGGTGGCCGAATTGCCCAGTGCCACCGAGCATGCGCTGCTGCGGGTGGCCGGCGAGGCGCTGTTCAACACGGCCATGCACGGAGGCGCCACCCGCGCCATCGTGCGCCTGCGCTACCGCACCGACGCCGTGGCCCTTTCCATCTCGGACGACGGTGTCGGTGATCCGGAGAAGCTGCGCCTGATGCTGCGGATGGCCGACGCGGCCGATGTCGACGGCCACCATCGGGGGTTGGCCAACATGCTGGCCCGGTGCCGCGAACACGGCGGATCCTTTGCCGTGCAACGGTCCCGCATCGGTGGTGTCCGCGTGGTCGCCACCATTCCCCGGGAAGGGAGCCTTCGATGACGTTGACACGGGTGATCCGGCTGGCGCTGGTCGACGACCACGCCATCCTGCGCCAGGGGCTGAGGTCGCTGCTGGAGCGTGAGGACGATCTGATCGTCGTCGGGGAGGCCTCCTCCGAACCGGAGGCCGAGGCCATGGTGAACGCGGTGCATCCCGACGTCGTGCTGCTGGACCTCAAACTCTCGGCGGGATCGGATTTCGAGGGACTGTCGCTGTGCAGCAAGCTTTCCGCGGCTCACCCGGACCTGGGCCTGCTGGTGCTCACCACCTTCCTCGACGAGGATCTGGTGGTACGCGCGGTGCACGCCGGTGCCCGCGGCTACGTCGTCAAGGACGTCGACACCACCGAACTGGTCCGGGCCATCCGGGCGATATCGGTCGGCGACAGCGCCTTCGATTCCCGCAGTGCGGCGGCGGTGGTGCGTTCACTCAACGGTCGGAGCGAGCCGCGAGAACAACTCACCGACCGCGAGATCGAGGTGTTGCGCCTGCTCGCCACGGGTCTGTCCAACGCCAAGATCGGTGAGACGCTGTTCATCTCGGCCACCACCGCGAAGTTCCACGTCAGCAACATCATGCGCAAACTCGAGGTCAGTCGCCGCGCCGAGGCGGTGTACGCGGCGAGCAAGCGCGGGCTGATCTAGGGCCGGTCCAGCACCAGCCAACCGCCGTGATGCTCGAAGGTCCTGGCGCGCAGGCCCGAATGCCGTGCGGCGAGATCCTGCAGGGCCGCGGTGTCGAAACGGCGCACGTGTCCGTAACACGCCTGGGGTTCGTCCTCATAGGGCACCGCCACGACGACCCGTCGCCGGGCCAGTCGCATTGCCTCGTCGAGCACGGCCGCACCCGCGTCGGGCGGCAGGTGTTCCAACAGGTGCAGCGCCGTCACCGTGTCGGCAACCCTGTCCGGCAACGGAACCCGGGCGGCGTCACATACCAGTGTGTGCACCGGTCGGTCCAGCACCGGGCCGACGCGGTCGAGCAGGCCCATGGTGGGCGCACTCAGATCGGTGGCGGTCACCTGGTATCCGAACCGGCGCATGCGCAGCGGGAAGAAGCCGAAGCAGGATCCCAGGTCGAGGATGCGATCACCGGTGACCAGTTCACCGGCGCGCTGGTGAACGGGCGAGAACTCGGCGCGGCCGGACTCCAGGGCGTGCAGTGAGTTCCGGTAGAAGCGGACCCAGGCGTCCAGGCCGCCCGGCACGGTCGAGCGCACGATTCCGGTGAACACCGACTCGAAGTCGGCCTGACCGTGCAGTACTCCGCTGCGGCCGAGTTGGTCGGTGAGCAGCACGGCAAGCCCATCGGACAGTTCCTCGGGCGTCAGATCGTGCTCGACGGTCAGCATGTCACCGTCGCGGTGGACGCAGAACCGTGACATGCAGATCATCGGAGGATGTGCGATATGCGGCCCGCGGCGCCGCCGTACCCGCACACCGTTGCCGTTCCATGAGTCGGCGGGCGCAGGTGCCAGAGGATCCACCCGCGCGGGTCCGAGCAGGGTAACCGTCATGCTGGACAACGCTATTCGTCATCTCGCCGGCTCCGCCCGGGTCGACCGGGCGGAATTGACTACCCGATCGGCCAGTTGTCACGCGCTGGGTGTCTCCCAGGTGTGCACGGGTGCGTTGGTGTGCATGGACTCGCAGTACAGTCGCAGCATCTCGGCCAGTGCGGCCGGACGTGGCAGACCACGTTCCTGCAGGGCGTGCACCGTGGCAGTCTGCCATACCGCGCCGTTGCGACCGCTCTTGGCGCGACCCTCGATGACACCCAGGAAACGGTCCCGCACATCGGCGGCGACGCCCCAGCGGCGCAGCCCCTCGTGGGCGAGCGGCAACAGTTCCCGCAGGACCAGTTCGTCCGGTGTCACCTCGCCCAGGCCGGGCCAGTACAGCCGGGCGTCCATTCCGCGGCGGGCGGCAGCGAAAAAATTGTGTTGTGCCGCGGCAAAACTCATCTTCGTCCACAGCGGCCGGTCCTCGTCGGTGAGTGCGCGCAGTGTCCCGTAGTAGAACGCGGAGTTGGCCAGCATGTCGATCACGGTGGGACCGGCCGGCAGCACCCGGTTCTCGACTCGCAGGTGCGGTCGACCGTCGACCACGTCGTACACCGGGCGGTTCCAGCGGTAGATGGTGCCGTTGTGCAATCGGAGTTCGGCCAGCGCCGGGGTGCGTCCGGCGGCCAGTTCGGCCACCGGGTCCTCGTCGGACAGTTCGGGCAGCAGCGCCGGAAAGTACCGCACGTTCTCCTCGAACAGATCGAAGATCGAGGTGATCCACCGCTCGCCGAACCACACCCGCGGGCGGACGCCCTGGGTTTTGAGCTCGTCGGCACGGGTATCGGTGGCCTGGCCGAAGAGTTCGATGCGGGTCTCGGCCCACAGTTCGTGGCCGAAGAAGTACGGCGAGTTGGCGCCGACCGCCAACTGCGGTCCGGCCAGCACCTGGGCGGCATTCCAGTTCTTGGCGAAGTCGGCCGGGGACACCTGCAGATGCAGTTGCATGCTGGTGCACGCGGATTCGGGAGCGATATCGGCCGATTGCAGGCACAGCCGTTCGGGGCCGGTGATGTCGATGTCGATGTCCTCACCTCGGGCGGTGAAGATGGAATCGTTGAGCGCCTGGTACCGGGTCGAGTCACTCATCCAGTCCGACTGCAGATGTTCGGGCAGCAGCGTCGGCAGGATGCCGATCATGACGATATGGGCGCCATGGGCATTGGCCTTGGCCTCGGCCGCGTTCAGGCTGGCCCGGACCTCGGCTTCCAGATCCAGGGCGGACTGACCGGGCAGCGGCCGTGGCGGCACATTGAATTCGATGTTGTAGGCGCCCAGTTCCGTCTGATAGGCCGGGTCGGCGATGGCGGCGAGCACCTCGCGGTTACGCAACGCGGGTTGGTAATCGTCGTCGACCAGGTTGCACTCGATCTCCATCCCGGTCAGCGGGCGGTCGAATTCGAAACTGGACTGCGACAGCATCGTCTCGAATACGTCCAGGCACAGCTGGACCTTGCGCCGGTACTCGCGGCGCTGTGCGCGGCTGAACTCCGTACGGGAAACCTCTTCGCCCACAGCGTCGAGACTAGCGTCGGGTGACCACCGCGACCTGCGGACCGAACAGACTGCTGCGCAACTCGATGTCGACGCCGGCGTGGTCGGCCAATGCGCGCAGGGCCGACGGGCTGTAGCTGCGCAACGAACTGATGAGACCGTCGTGCACGAACGGGATGAACGGCGCCAACGGCAGCATGCCGGCCAATCGCAGCATGTGCAGCGGCGCCGGCGGCCGGGGTAGGTCGATGATCAGGAGCTTGCCGGCCACCCGGGTGCCCTCGGCCAGGACCGCCGCGGCCGCGGCCGGGGGAAGATGGTGAAAGGACATCGCGAAAACCGCCAGCGCGAACTGCTGTTCGGCGGCGTCGATGGCGGTGGCGTCCATGGGACGCACCAGTGCGCGCGGGTGCTCGCCCAGCGGGCCGGCGAGCATCGCGGCCACGGAGTCGGCCTCGATGTCGGTCACCGTGACATGGGCACTCGGATGGGATTCGAGCAGCTTCGCCGACAGTGCGCCGTGTCCGGCGCCGAGTTCGAGGATCCGTGGATCGGGGACTTCGGCGACTTCTTCGAGTGCGATGTGGGCGAATTGTTCGTGGTGGCCGAACACCCGCCCGGTCCAGTCCAACGCGTCGACCACGCTGCGCTTGACCGCCGAATCGACATCACTGCGGTCCAGAAACTCGGTGCGGTCGGTCCACAGCAGCCGGTCCAGACACGATGCTTCGGGACCACCGCGCGGCATGCTGTTGATCTCGGACATGACTAGCTGGGCCTGCATTCCTTGAAAAGCGTTCCCAGTACGTCGAAATACTCGGTGCTGATCAGGGCTTGCCGCGCCCAGTCATTGTCGGCGGCCGCGGCGGCGATCTCATCGGCGATGCCGGCCAGCCGCTGCGCTTGGGATCGCACGCCACCTGCGGTCACCTTGTCGGCGTCGGCATGGATCCGCTCGGCCCAGTCCGCAACCTCGCCCGGAGTCGGGCCCTGGCCGGGCATTCCCGGCTGTGCATAGCCGGATTCGACCCAGGCCGTCGTCAGCAGCGGCTCGGCCTGTCGACAGCCCTGGCCCGCCACGTAGGTCAGTGTCACCGCCGAGATGATCACCGCGACGGCCAGACCGATGGCGATCCGCGCCAACCGGACGGTGCGGGGTTCGGAATCGGGAACGAGGCGACGCCACAGGAAGTGGGTGCCGATCGCTGCGGCGCAGGCCGACACCGTCAGGCCCGCGGCCGGTATCGGCCTGCCGATACCGGAAGCCGTCTCCATTGCCGCCATCGTCACGATGCCCGTCGCGATCACCAACATCCACAGCCACATTCCGCGGCGGCGGTCGTAGGCATCCGCATCGCGGAAGGTGACGCCGACGACGCCACCGGCCGCGGTGAGGATCGCCACTACGACAGGCACCAGGTAGTTGACGAGGGTGTTGGTGTTCATCGTGACCCGATGCTAGCGAGTCACTCCTCGCTCAAGATCTGGTAGACCTCGCGACGTGCGTTGTTGATGACGTCGAGGATGCGCTGCTGCTGTTCTTCGCCGGCGGCATGCGCCGACTGTGCGACCGCGCCGAAGAGCTGACCCAGTGCGGCACGCAGGTTGACCGTGTTCGGGTCGACGTCGCCGGCGATCTGCTCCCAGGGCGGTGTCTCGATGTTGGCGGCGGCGGCGCGGCCGTCATCGGTGAGTTCGAAGGTCTTCTTGCTGCCGGCACTCTCGGTGGGCACGATCAACCCCTCGTCGACCAGCAGTTGCAGTGTGGGGTACACCGAACCGGGGCTCGGCTTCCACAGATCGTTGCTGCGCGAGGCGATTTCCTGGGTCATCTCGTATCCGTGCATGGGTCGCTCGCTGAGCAGGACGAGGATCGCGGCGCGGACATCGCCGCGCCGTCCACGCCCGCCACGTCCGCGATGACCGCCGCGGGGTCCCGGCCCGAAGCCGAAACCGGGACCGAAGCCGAAACCGGGACCGGTGCCGAAGGGTCCCTGCGGTCCGCCGGCGTGCGCGCGCATGTGATCGCGGAACTCGCGTCGCGCGAAGCCGAAGCCGGGATTGGGTGGTGTGAAGGGGAAGTTCATGGGTGTTTCCTCATCGGTAGGGAAACGCAGAATGCGTTTCGATACGTTGACGATATATCGGAAACTATCGCGATGCAACGTCCCTGTTCGCGATGGCGGATTCCAGCCAGCGTGCCCAGTCCGCGCGCATGCTCTCGACGCGCAGTCCGTACTGCAGGGCGGCCATCCCGTAGAAATCGGCGTCGCTGTCCCCGCAGGTCAGGCTGTCACGCAGAGTTGTGAGGCGAACCAGTTCCGATTCGGCGTGCTCGGCGAGTGAGCGGACGTAGGCGATCGCGTCCGCGCGGGGCAGTTCGGTGAGCAGGAAGATGCGCAGCAGTTCGGTGCTGCGCAGGGGTGGGTCGTCCTGCGGGTTGGTGACCCAGCGCAGCAGTTCGGCGCGGCCGGCCTCGGTGGCGCGATACACCTTGCGGCCCCGTGGTCCGATCTCGGCCACCTCGATGAGCCCATGGTCGGCCAGTCGGTTCAGTTCGCCGTAGAGCTGGCTCTGGGTGGCAGGCCAGACGTTGGCCATCGATATCTCGAAGCGTCGGAGCAGGTCGTATCCGCTGCCTGGGTGTTGTGCCAACAGCCCGAGTGCCGCCATCCGCAAACTCATGGCGATCATCCTACATTTCACTCTTGACATGTCAGTAGTGGAATGTGATGGTGGAGTCATGACCACGACCTCCGCTCTGCCCGCCACCGGCGACTTCTTCCGCCGTGACAACTACGCACCCGTCGCCGACGAACTGACCGAATACAACCTGCCCGTCCAGGGCGCGATACCTCCGGAACTGGACGGTTGGTACCTGCGCAACGGCCCCAACCCGCGGCAACCCACCGGGCACTGGTTCACCGGTGACGGCATGATCCACGGTGTCCGCATCGAGAACGGTGCCGCCAAGTGGTATCGCAACCGCTGGGTACGCACCGACAGCTTCATCAAGGACTTCCCGCTCTACAACGCCGACGGCACGCGCAATCTGCGCGCCGCCGTGGCCAACACCCACGTGGTGAACCACGCCGGCAAGACACTGGCGCTGGTCGAATCGTCGCTGCCGTACCAAGTGAGCAACGAACTGGAAACGTTGGGCGCCTACGACTTCGGTGGCAAACTCACCAATTCGATGACCGCGCACCCGAAAATCTGCCCGACCTCCGGCGAGATGCATTTCTTCGGCTACGGCAGCATCTTCGCCCCGCATGTCACCTATCACCGCGTCGATGCGGCGGGGGAGTTGGTCATCAATCGGCCGGTGGACGTCAAGGCCTTGACGATGATGCACGATTTCGCGATGACGGCCGACCACATCGTCTTCATGGACCTGCCCGTCGTGTTCGACCTGAACGTGGCCATCGGTGGCGACGGTGACATGCCCTACCGGTGGAACGATGAGTACGGCGCCAGGTTGGGCGTGATGCGTCGCGACGACCCCTTCGGTGCTATCCGCTGGTTCGATATCGATCCCTGCTATGTCTTCCATGTGGCCAATGCCTTCGAGGAAGCGAATTCGATTGTGCTGCAGGCGGCCCGGTATCCGGAGCTGTGGCGCAACGATGGTGGCTTCGCCGAGAGCGCGGTGATGTGGGAGTGGCGCATCGACCTGAGCGGCGGCGCGGTGTCCGAGCGTCAGCTCGACGACCGTGCCGTGGAGTTCCCGCGGATCGACGATCGCCTGGCCGGATTGCCGGCGCGCTATTCGGTGGCCGTGGGCGATACCGAGTTGGTACGTCACGATCTGTCCACCGGCGCGGCCGTCACGCATTCGTTCGGTGCGGGGGTGTCCGGCGAGGCGGTGTTCGTGCCGGGCGCGGGACCGGCCGATGAGAGCAACGGTTGGTACATCAGCTACGTGTACGACCCGGTGCGCGACGGCAGCGATCTCGTCATCCTCGACGCCTCGGACTTCGCGGGTGACCCCGTCGCGACGATCGCGCTACCGCAGCGGGTGCCGTTCGGATTCCACGGGAACTGGATCGGCGCCTGAGGGCGCCTCCCACTATCTGAGATGAGTGATTCGCGTCCGCCGGCCGCCGGCGGCGGGGTGGGCTACCGCCGCCGCGGCCCGGGTTCGCGTTGCTGTGATCACCCAACGGAACATGCCGAGTGTCCATTCAGCGCAGAACGGCGATTTACACCGGCGTAAGTGGTGTAAACCACTCAACACGGTGCTTGTGGGTCGGATCACGCAGGTCAGTACCGGTCGGTAACAACGTCCGGCAAATTCGTTACTTGCGTTGCGCAATGTTGAGCGTGCAATTAGTACCGTTGCGGGATCGATAGTTGCGATCGCTACCAGAAGAGTTTGCTGTGGTTTTCCGCAAGCTAAAAAATCACCGTCACCAGCAATGTTACGAACACGCAATGTGTCCATTCGCGCAAAGTGTCAGTGTCTGCAACTTTACAAATGTCGCTTGACGTCAACTTACTTGCCGGTAAGTTCTCACGCGTCCGGGGGATCCGTGTGAAGGGATGGCAAAGAAGAATGTCCATGCAAATGACGATGAAGCCGTATGTCACGGTCGGTGTCGCACTAGTGGGGGCCAGCGTGATCGCGGTGGCGCCGATCGCGCCGCGCGCAGATCTGCACCTGCCCGCCGTGAACCTGACTGCCTCCATCGACAACCCGATCACCGTCTTCGCCCCGGTGGTCAACGCCGCCGGCGATCTGATCAGGGAGACGCTGCAGGCCGAGTTCGCGGATCCGTTCCCGATTCTGCGCCAGATCTTCGCCAACCAGCAGTACACCGTCCAGCAGGTGCTGGCCGCCGTCAACAACGGTGGCGCCGCACTCACCGAGTTGGTCCAGGGGCTGCCGGCAGCACTGGAAGCCGCCGGGGCCATTTTGCGCACGGGCGATATCAACGGTGCGATCGACAGCCTGGTCGCCAGCGGCCTGAACCCGATTCTCAACTTCATCACTGGAGTCAGCGTGCCGCTGCAAGCGGCACTTGAGCGGCCTTTCGCGGTGGGCCAGGAATTGGTCGCGGCGGCTTTTGAATCCGGGCTCGCGCTCACCGTGGCGTTCGCGCAAACCTTCATCGGCATCGGATTCCCGGTGGGCACCACGCCGGTGCTGCAGAACCTCATCTCCGTCACCGAGTCGGTGGTCCAGTCGATCGGGACGCTGAACCCGATCAACGTCATCAACGCCCTCCAGAACGGCGTGGCCGATGTGCTGCTGAACGCGATCACCCACATCAGCGACTTCATGGTCCAGACCGTGCCGTACATCCGCGGAGTGATCGTCAACGCGCTCAAGGCCGGTCAGACCACACCGGTGGCCCTGACCGCCGAGGTGTCGTCGGTTCCCAAGGTGGCCGCCGATACGGTCACCATCTCCGTCCCGGGTGTTGAGACGCCGGGTGGCGGCGGTGCGCCGGTGGCCGCACCGGTCAGCGACACCGAGGAGCCGGTCGAGGTGCCCGCCGCGCAAGAGCCAATCGCCGAGGAGCCCGCCGCCGAGGAGCCCGTCGCCGAGGAGCCGGTTGTCGAGGAGCCCGTCGCCGAGGAGCCGGTCGCCGAGGAGCCGGAGACGGGCACGGAGACGGGCACCGGATCCGAGGACGAGACCGAGTCCGAGGACACGACCGACGAGTCCGACAAGGACGACACCGACACCAAGGACGACACCAAGGACGACACCAAGGACGACACCAAGGACGACGCCAAGCAGGACAGCTCGGACGACAGCAAGTCCGGCGCAGGCGAATCGGACTCCAAGAAGACCGATTCCGGTTCGGACTCCGACTCCGGCTCGTCCGACTCGGGTTCGCGCGCCGCGGCCTGATCGAACGTCGAAAAGCAGTCTCCCCCGCCGGTATCGGCGGGGGAGACTCTTTGTATGACCGACCCTGTGTTCGTCCTGACCATCGTCACCGCCATCGCCAGCGCGGCCGTCGGTGGTCTTTTCTACGCGTTCTCGACGTTCGTGATGCGCGGGCTGAACCGCACCGACCCGGTCGAAGCCGCCACCGCGATGCGCGGCATCAACGCCGAGGCGCAGGCCAATGCGCCTTTTCTGGTGCTGTTTCTCGGCACGGGGGTGCTGGCCGTGGTGCTCGGCATCATGGCGGCCGTCGCCGGCGAGCCCTACGTCATCATCGGCGCGGCGCTCGCGCTGCTACCGGTGATCGTCACCATCGCCTTCAACGTGCCCTTGAACAACCGGCTCGAAGCCGGACTGGACTGGCCGTCCTACCTCGGTCCGTGGAGTGCGTGGAATCACGTCCGAACGGTCAGTGCCCTGCTGGGTGCAGCGGTGCTGGTGATCGCCGGAATGCCGCGATGACGACGACGGCCGCCGTCAGCGCGAGCACCGCGGCGATCGACGCGGTCGGGGCGATGCCCGAATCGAACGCGGTGTGCGCCGATTCGAGCAGCTTCTCCGCGGTGGCCGGGGGCAGTTCGGCGGCCACCGAGGTGGCTCCGCCGATGCTCTCGGCGGCATCGCCGGCCTGAGCCGGTGTCAGACCCGCGGGAACCTCGACATTGGCGCGGTAGAACGCGGTGAAGATCGTTCCCAGCGTGGCCGCGCCCACCACCGCGCCCAGCTCGTAGGCGGTTTCGGAAACCGCCGACGCCGCACCGGCTTTCGCCGCGGGCACCGACGCGACGATGGTGTCGTTGGAGATCGTCTGCGAGACGCCGACGCCGAGCTCGAGCACCAGGAACGACACGATGACCGCCGTCACCGACAGGTCGTGCCGGAACAACAGGATCATGATGAAGCCCGCGGCGACGAACACCAACCCGAACACGATCAACGCCTGCGGTGAGAAGTGTTTGGCGGCCTTGACCACCGAGATGCCGGCGATCATCGACAGTACCGCGCCCGGCAGCGTCACCAGTCCCGCCATCAGCGGGCTGAGGCCGAGTACCAGCTGCAGGTGCTGGGACACGAAGAAGATGAAGCCGATGAGCCCGACGATCGACAGGAAATTGGCCAGGATCGAGGATGTGAACGGCCCCGAGCGGAACAGTGCCATGTCGAGCATCGGTGTGGCACTGCGGGTCTGACGCCTGACGAACAGCACACCTGCCGCGATCCCGAGTGCGAACGCGGCCGCCACCACGGCCGTGAGACCGTCGTGGGCGGCGGTCTTGATTGCCCACACGAACGGCAGCATGGCCACGAAGGACAGCGCCACGCTGATCGGATCCAGCGGACCCGGATGGGGATCCTTGGACTCGGGGACGAGCTTGGGGGCCAGGATCAACAACGGCAACAGAATCGGCACCGCGATCAGAAAGACCGCGCCCCAGTGGAAATGCTCCAGCAGTGCGCCACCGACGATCGGACCCAGCGTCGAGCCGGCGGTGAAACAGGAGGCCCAGATGGCGATGGCGAGCCGCCGCGCGGAGGCCTCGGTGAAGATGTTGCGGATCAGCGACAGCGTCGAAGGCATCAGCATCGCGCCGAAGAACCCGAGAACGGCGCGGGCGAGCACCAGCATCTCGGCGCTGGGAGCGAACGCGGCAGCGGCGGACACCACGGCGAAGCCGGCGCCACCGATCAGCAGCAGGCGCCGCCGGCCGATCCGGTCGCCGATGCTGCCCATGGCGACGAGCAGCGCAGCCAGCACCAGGGAGTACACGTCGACGATCCACAGCTGTGTGGACGCCGGCGGGCGGAAATCCTCGGCGATTGCCGGCAGCGCGAACGCCAGCACGGTGTTGTCGATGGCGATCAGCATCACCGGCAACGTCAGGACGGCCAGGGCCAGCCAGGCGCGGCGAGGTGTGGCGGTGGAGGGGGTCACCGATGCCGTCGCATCGGAGGGGGTGGTCATGGGTTTCCTTAGCGGGAAGAGATGGTGCCTTCGGTGAGGCTGTTCATGATGGCGTCGACGACCAGGTGGCGGGGGAGCCCGTCGTCACGCACCGCGGAGTAGCCGGTCAGCAGGAGCGCCCAGAAGACGCGGCGAGCCCATCCTGGGGGATATTCGGGCCGATCCGGCGTCGCGCGGGAGAGTATTTCGGCGATCACCTCATCGCCGGTGTCGAGAAAGGCCGCAAACTCCCGGTCGGACTGGATCAGCGGTTCGGTGTAGACGTACTGCATGATCGGTCCGAGATCGAGTTGACTCTCCACCACTCGGCGCAGGGCCGAGACGGTCGGTCCGCTGGTCGGATCGGCGGCCTCGATGGCGGCATTGCTGGCCGCGTGCACCTGCAGGGCCACTGCGCGCAGCAGGTCGATGCGCTCGGGAAAGTACCGGTGCAGGGTGCTGCGCCCGACGCCGGCGGCCTCGGCGATATCACTCAGCGGAGCCGTCGGATTGTCGGTGATCACCCCGATGGCGGCCTCGACGATCGCACGCCGGGTGCGGTGACGCACACCGGATTCGGCGAAGTCGTGGACACTCATGACGCTAAAGCTAGCACAAATATCCCAAAATGGGACATCGATGTCTCATTCGCTAGCTCGGCGGAGAGAACCCGCCGTTCGGTGGCGGCGCCATGGTCGGGCCCGGAACCGGTGGCGGGGCCGCCGGGCCGAACCCCGGGCCCTGCAGGCGGGCCAACTCGCGGTGGTGTCGCTCGGCCAGCACCGCCGCCAGCACCTGCTCGGGCGGGGCGCCGGGTGGGGGCGGCGGTGCGATACGGGCCGCCACCTCGGCGAGGATGCGCGCGCCCATCTCGGCACGCAGCTGCGGTTGCAGCTGCCATGCGCGCGTGAGGAACTGTCGTGCCATGTTCGCCTGCTCGGCGCCCAGCCCCGACAGCTGAAGCGTCGCGGCCCACCACGCCAAACCCGGCGGCATCGGCGGTGGCGGACTCAGGCGCGGTACCCGCTCGCTGATGACGACGGTCCCGGCGAACACATCACCGATGCGCTTGCCCTTCGGCGAGATCATGCTGCAGATCACGGCGGGTCCGCCGGTCAGCATCCAGATCTCGATCACGCTGGACAGCGCGCGAAAGACGGCCTGGCGCAATCGTTCCGGCCCGCCGTCGTCGGAGACAACCCGCAGGCCCAGCGCCATCTTGCCCAGTGATCGGCCACCCGAGGCGGTTTCGAAGATCGCCGGGTACCCGACGAGCACCAGCACCAGGAAGATGATCAGCACCGCGGCCGACAGCGCCGGATCGACATCGGACAGCGTCAGTGCCCACAACATGGCCAGGATGGCGTAGCCGAAACCCATCACCGTGATGTCGATCAGGGCCGCGGCGGCGCGCACCGGCAGCTGGGCAATCGATATCTCGAGTGCCACGGCGTCGCCGGTCACGATGCTGTCGGGCGAATGGGCCGGCTGGGGAACCATGCCTTCCGACGCTACTAGGATCGCGGACGTGGATGTCGACGCGTTCGTGCTCGCCCACAGCCCCGCATGGGGTCGGCTTGAGATTCTGCTCAAGCGCCGCCGCAGACTCACCGGCGCGGAGATCGACGAACTCGTCGACCTGTATCAACGGGTTTCCACCCATCTTTCGATGGTGCGCAGCGGCTCCGGTGACGCCGTGCTGGTCGGCCGGCTGTCGGGGCTGGTGGCCCAGGCGCGTGCCGCGGTGACCGGCGCCCGCGCGCCGCTGTGGCGAGAGTTCATCCGATTCTGGACGGTGTCCTTCCCGGTGGTCTCCTACGACTGCCGGCGGTGGTGGCTCGGCTCGGCGGTGGGTTTCCTGCTGGTCGCGGTGATCATCGGATTCTGGGTGGCCGGCAACCCCGAGGTGCGGGCGACCCTGGGTACCCCTGCCGAACTCGAACAGCTGATCAATCACGACTTCGAGTCGTACTACAGCGAGAACCCCGCCGGGTCGTTCGCGCTGCGGGTGTGGGTGAACAACGCCTGGGTTGCCGCGCAGTGCATCGCGTTCGCCGTCCTACTGGGCCTGCCCATCCCGTGGGTGCTGCTGCAGAACGCCGCCAATGTGGGTGTGTCCGGCGGCCTGATGTTCGGCGCGGGCAAAGGTGATCTGTTCCTCGGGTTGCTCACCCCGCACGGACTGCTCGAGCTCACCGCGGTGTTCCTGGCCGCGGCCGCGGGCATGCGGCTGGGCTGGTCGGTGATCGCTCCGGGCGATCGTCCTCGTGGACAGGTCCTCGCCGAACGCGGCCGGGCGGTCGTCTCGGTGGCCGGCGGCCTGGTGGTGGTGCTGGGGATCTCCGGTCTGATCGAGGCGCTGGTGACACCGTCGCCGTTGCCGACGTGGGCGCGTATCAGCATCGGCGTCACCGCCGAAATCGCCTTTCTGGCATACGTATTGCACTACGGGCGCAAGGCGTCACGAGCCGGTGAGACCGGTGACGTCGAGGACGCGCCGGATGTCGTCCCGACGAGCTAGAGCCGCCCGGCCGCCTTCATGGCCAGGTACCGGTCGGCCACGGCGGGAGCAAGGTCGTGCGGTGCGGCGTCGATGACGTCGACGCCGTGCCCGCGCAGCCGCGCCGCGATGTCGCGGCGGTCATTGCGCGCGCGTTCGGCGGCCGCGGCGTCATAGACGGCGGCCGCGTCGGTGCGCCCGGACGCCATCGTGTCGACCCGCGGATCGGACACCGCGGCCACCAGAACCTGATGGCGGGCCGTCAGTTGCGGCAGCACCGCCATGAGTCCTTCGTCGAGTGCGGAGGCGTTCAGATCGGTGAGCAGCACCACCAGAGCGCGTCGGCGCACTCGGCGCTGTATCGCGGCGACCATCGCCGAGGCGTCGGATTCCAGCAGTGCGGGCTGCAGCGGCGCCATCACCGACACCAGCTGCGCCAGCAGTTCCCGGCGCGCGGCGTTGAACAGGCCGGCGCGGGTGACCCGGTCGTGGGCAAGGAAATCCACGTGATCACCGGCGCGGGCAGCCAGCGCCGCCAGTAGCAGCGCGGCGTCCATGGACCAGTCCAGCCGGGGCCACCCCGAGGGATCCGACGCCGTCGGATCCACCCCGATGCGGCCCGCCGACGTCCGTCCGGTGTCCAGCACGATGACCACCCGGCGGTCCCGCTCCGGTCGCCACGTGCGGACCACCACATCGGCGCGACGTGCGGTGGCCCGCCAGTCGATGGAGCGCACGTCGTCGCCGGCCACGTACTCGCGCAGCGAGTCGAATTCGGTGCCCTGACCGCGGATCAGCACCGGCACCATGCCGTCGAGCTCGCGCAGTTTGGCCAACCGCGACGGCAGGTGCTTGCGGGACAGGAACGGCGGCAGGATCCGGACCTGCCAGTCGGCACGGTGGGATCGCTGCCTGCCGGCCAGCCCCAGCGGGCCGACGGATCTGACGGTGACTTGCGCGGCGGCCTGATCGCCGCGCCGCACGGGCGTCAGTTCGGTGGTGAGGTGGACCCGGCCGGCCGCCGGAACGTCCAACGCGCGGCTGCGTGGCAGCGCCCGGGCGCTCGGTGCCCAGGCATCCCGGATGTGGCCGCGCAGTCGTCGCCGGCCGGTGCTGTGCACCTCGAGCCCGACCCGGACGCTCTGGCCCAGCCGGGCGGTGCTGTCCCCACTGCGGCGTAGTTCGACGGCATCCGGATCGGCGGCCAGCGCGGCATCGGCGATCAGCACGGCGGCGATCGCCACCACGATGATGACGAACGTCGTTGCCGGCCAAGGGGAGACGATGATCGGCAGGGTGCCGATCAGGGCCAGTAGGCCGGCTCGGCCGGTGAGCACCACTAGCGCGGCACCGGCACCGACGCCAGGATGCCGTCGAGCACGCCATCGGGATCGGCACCCTCGAGCTCCGCCTCGGGACGCAGCGCCACCCGGTGCCGGAGCGTCGGTCGGGCCATCGCCTTGACATCGTCGGGGGTGACGTAATTGCGCCCGGACAGCCACGCCCACGACCGTGCGGTGGACAACAGAGCGGTGGCGCCGCGTGGTGATACCCCGAGCTGCAGTGCCGGGGAATGTCGTGTCGCACCGACGATGTCGACGATATAGCCGAGGAGCTCCGGTGCCACGATGACCTGGCGTACCGCCTCGCGCCCGGCGGTCAGCTCGGCGGGACCGGCCACCGCCGACAGTCCGGACAGATTGCGCGGATCGAATCCCGTCGCGTGCCGGTGCAGGATGGCGATCTCCTGATCCCGTGGTGGCAGCGGCACATTGAGCTTGAGCAGGAATCTGTCCAGCTGTGCCTCGGGCAGCTGGTAGGTGCCCTCGTATTCGATCGGGTTCTGGGTGGCGGCCACGATGAACGGGTCGGGCAACGGCCGCGGCTGTCCGTCGACGGTGACCTGACGTTCCTCCATGGCTTCCAGCAATGCAGCCTGCGTCTTCGGCGGCGTGCGGTTGATCTCGTCGGCCAGCAGCAGATTCGTGAACACCGGACCGGTGCGGAACTCGAATTCGGCGGTGCGCGCGTCATACACCAGCGACCCGGTGACGTCACCGGGCATCAGATCCGGGGTGAACTGCACGCGCTTGAAATCCAGCTGCAAGGTGGCGGCGAGACTGCGGACCAGAAGTGTCTTGGCCACCCCTGGCACACCTTCGAGCAGCACGTGGCCGCGGCACAGCAGTGCGATCACCAACCCGCTGACCACCGCGTCCTGGCCCACGACGGCCTTGGAGATCTCGTTGCGCAGGGCGAGCAGGGCCTCCCGTGCAGCATCCGGATGTGTCACGACTGTGCGACCTGCCTTTCGATGTCGTCGAGCTGATGGGCCAGGGCGTACAATTGATCGTCGGTGTCCGGGGGCGGGCCGAACAGACTGTGTGACAGCGTGTTCGGATCCCCGTGGAGCCGTTGCGCGACCGCCTGGGTGATCGCGGCCGGTGCAGCCCGGGGACCCAGGCCGAGCCGCGGCCGCAGCCGGGCGAGCGTCGCGGTGCGCAGCGCGGCAGCGGCGCGGTCGCGGGCCCGCCGGGACCGGTACAGCCTGGCGCGGCCCTCGACCGTCTCCGAAGCCCGCACCACGACGGGCAGGTTCTCGGCGACCAGCGGCCCCAACCGGCGCGCGCGCCACCAGGCCACCAGCGCCACGGCGACGCCCACCTGCAGCACCGCCCAGCCGACCTGCGGCGGCATCAGGTCGAACAGCGACCGGCCGCCGGTCGATTCGCCCTCGATGCGTTGCGGCGCATACCAGATGACGCGGTCGTGGGTTCCGGCCAGATTCATCGCCAGGGCGGCGGCACCGTCGCCGAGCAGTCCGCCATTGGTCATGAACTCGGCGCTGCCGACGACGGTCACGGTGCGTCCGTCGTCGACGTAGCGCAGCAGCGCGCCGTCATAGCAGCGGGTGGCCGGGCCGTCACCGGCGCGGGTGTAGCCGTCGCTGACCCCGAACTGGACATTGCCCGCGGACACGGCTTCGCGGAGTTCGCAGTCGGGACGTCCACCGAACTGGACGGCATCATCGAGTTCGAGGTCGGGCGCCAGCCGTTCGCGGGTTGCCCCGGACGGGGCGATGAGCAGGCGGTCACCGGGCAGTTCGGCCAACCGGTCGAGGCCGTCCTCGTCGAGCAGGAAGAACGTCTGGGCGACCGCGATGAGGGTGTCGGGGCGCGCCGCGGCGGCCACCGCGCCGAGATCCTCGGCGACCACCACGTCGATCCCACGATCCTCCAGCAGGGTTATCAGGGCGTGCGCGCCGTCGGGTGCGGTGGAATCGGCCTCCAGTAGACCGCCGGTTCGCGGTGCGGTGAGATAGGCACTCAGCGCGGACACGGCCACGATCAGCGCGAGTGCCATCCCGACCATGCGCGCGGTGCGCCACCGCTGCTCGGTCATCGGGCAGGCACCCCGCGCAGATGACCGTCCAGCTCGGTGATCTCGCGGTAGCCGGCCTCGGTGCCCGGCTGGGCGCCGTAGGTCACACCGTTGAATATGTCTGCGCAGGAACTGAACTGTGAGCGCAGAGCGGGCAGGACGGCCCCGGCGGAACGAGCCAGCTCACTGGCGGTGCGGCCCGGTACCGGGTCCAGTGTGCCGGTCTCCTCCAGGTGGCGCGCCACCGCCCGCAGCCGGTGCCGGATGGCGTGCGCCCAATCGCCGTGAGCAGCCGCTCTTTCCGCTGCGGCACGGTGGTCGGCGGCGCTACGGGTCCGGTCACCCAGCAGAACTTTTTCGCCATCGCGGCGGGTACGCATCGTCCGCCGGGCTACCCGCACCGCGATCACGACGGCGGCGACGAGGATGAGACCGAACAGCGCCACGGTGATCCAGCCGCCGGGCAGCCGATCACCGTTGGTGAACACCTTGTACAGCAACTCGTCGAGTAGGGCTGTCAGACGTTCGGTCAGTGACGGTTTGGGATAGATGGGTTTGGTGAGCTCGCGTTGCGCGGCGTCATGTGCGGCGTCGCCGTCGATGTTCAGGCCGGTCACGTCAGGGGTGGCGGGTCAGCCAGAGGTGGTCGGTGGAATCATCCGGGGCGGCCGGGGCGAAGCCGGCGCCGGTCTGCAGCACCAGGTCGAACGCCTCGGCCCGGATCCGTCGGTCGGTGTACTGCAGTACGACGACCCCGGCGGTGAACGGTGCGGTGAGGATCTGTCCGATCGCGGCGCCGACGGTCGCCAGCACCAGGCCGAACACGGTGGCACCCGCGGACCCGGCGGCGATGACGACGAACTGACCGCCGAGTGTGAACGGGACCGACACCGCGCCGGCGATCATGCCGGCGACCACCATGGCCAGCAGACGGATGCCGAAAACCCGCCAGAAGTCGTGGCGGACCAGGGCGAACGACCGCTCGACGGCGGCGATGATCGGAAGCCGTTCCAGCACAACGAGGGTTGGCGCGAAACTCAACTTGGTGGACACGAATGCCAGCACGGCGATCGCCGCAAGCACCAGCGGCGCACCCAGCAGGAACGCTGCCCAGCCGTTGAGGGCGACGGCCACCACCACGATGACGGCGGCGACCGCGCCCAGCAACAGAACCGCGCCCAGGGTTTCCAGCGCCGTGACGCCCAGCAGCGGGAGCAGCCGGGGCCGCAACCGCTGCCAGGCTTCGCCCGCGCTGATGCCGGAACCGAAGATGGCGCGGCCGACGATGACGGTCAGCAGTCCGCTCAGCAGGATCGAGGAGATCCAGGTGGCCGCACCGCCGGCGAGGCCGCCGAGTGCTGAGCCGAGTAGACCGTCGAGGCTCGCATCCAACTCGGCGGCGGTCGGATTGTCCGAAAGTGGGTCGAGCGCACCCGCAGCGGCCATCGGGCCGAGCTGTAGCAGCAGCGCCACCAACTGAGAGAGCAGCACCACGATCGTGGTCAGACCCAGTGTGGTCTTGGGATTGGCGCGGATATAGGAGAACGCCCCGTTGAAGATGTCGGACAACGACAGCGGGCGCAGCGGGATGATCCCGGGCTTGAGCGGCGGTGGTGTGTAACCGGGCGGCGGGTAGTAGGGCTGCGGTGGGTACTGGTGGTACCAGCCGGTGTCGCCCGTCATGCGTCCATCCTGTCGAGCGCCGACGAAATTGACAACGTGGCGCTCCGGCCGTGCCGGGGCGTCAGGGCGTCGAGGCGACCGACTGCAACGCGGCGTTGGCGCGCCGCTCGACGAGCAGGGCGATGTAGTCGCGAACGGTGCTCTCGATGAAGTGTTGGTGCGCGGCGGCCACGGTCGTCTTCACTTCGTGGGCGGGCAGATCGTTAAAACGTTTCACCAGTCGATCCTCGACGGCCGCGATCTGTTCACTTTCAGGCAACTTCAACACGCCGACGATCCTCGTTGACCATTGACGCGCGGGTCAAGTTTGCTGCACGAGTCGTCGATCACAGCCGCCACAGGGCCTGCTGGCTGGTGTTCGCGATCAGCAATCCGTCGACATCGTAGAACCCGCCGACCACCAATCCCCGTGAGTGGCTGTTGCCCAGAGAGTCCACCTCGTAGCGGTGCCAGCGGTCGGGGACGAAGGGCCGGTGAAACCACACCGAATGATCGAGGCTGGCCGCAAAGCCGACACCCGCGGCCACCGGGGTGCCCGGCGGCCGCGCCGCCGGCACCGGCCCCAGGTCGGATATGTAGGTCAACGCGCAGGCCCTGACCAGCGGGTCGTCCTCGATCGCATCGCGGGTGCGGATCCAAAACGGTGGTAGCACGAACGGCGAGTCGTCCTCGGGATTGCAGCGGACCTCGAACCGGTCGGCGGAGTCCAGTTCCGGGCTCTTGGGGATGGCATCGTCGAGTCGGACGCCGGGTGCGCGCGGCGGATGCCAGTCCGCGCCGTCCTCGTCGATCTGGAAGGACGCGATCATCTCCAGGATGACCTTGCCGTGCTGGCGCGCGGTCACCCGCCGGGTGTCGAAGGACCGGCCGTCGCGGGTTCGCTCGACCCGCAGTTCGACGTCGACTCCGTACTGACCGCCGCGGACGAAATAGACGTGCAGGGACTGCGGATGCTTGTCGGGGTGGACGGTGGCCCCCGCCGCGCCGAGCGCCTGCGCGGCGATCAGTCCGCCGAACAGGCGGCCGCCGGGCGCGCTCCATTGCGGGGCGATGAAATCATCGCCGTCGCGGTCGAAGTCCAGGATCCCGGCGATCCAACTTTTGTCGGTCATCCCCGGACCGTATCAACTGGTTGGTTGGGCCCTGTCGTCGAGTCGCCTCGGCGGTGGGCCGCCGCTGGTATGGCCCAGCCCGAACGAAAAGGCCCTGACCGAAATCCCGGTCAGGGCCTTGCTTCTGCGAGTCGGGGTGGCGGGATTCGAACCCACGACCTCTTCGTCCCGAACGAAGCGCGCTACCAAGCTGCGCCACACCCCGCGTGAAGCCACGACAGCGTATCGCACCGGGGTACCGCGAAGCCAAACGGCTGCTCAGAGGCGCATTGGGGGGTACCTGGAACCGCTGCTGCGCACCGGGAAGCATCCGGGTTGTCGGTGACGTTGTAGATACTGACCGCATCACAGACGAAACGAGGCAGACATGACTGGGTTGGGGGCAGCGCTCTACATCGGGTTCTTCACCCTGGCGGCGCTGTGGCTGTTTCTGTCGGGCCGCCGTGAGGATCAGGCCCAGCGGCCCGAGGATTCGAACTCGGCCAGCACCGTGGCGCAGGCCGACGGGTTCAGCCCCTGGCTGGCCAGCCACTCGTTGTCGAAGTAGGTATCGGTGTAACGGTCACCGCTGTCGGCGAGCAGCGTGACCACCGACCCGCTGCGCCCGGCGGCCGTCATCTCGGCGAGTAGGCCGAACGCACCCCAGACGTTGGTGCCGGTCGAGGGGCCCACCCGCCGCCCGAGCACCCGGCTGACATGCGCGGCCGCGGCCACCGAGGCCGAATCTTCCACCGTGATCATCCGGTCCACCACCCCGGGCATGAACGACGGCTCGACCCGTGGGCGGCCGATGCCCTCGATACGTGACGACATCCCCGTCTCCACATCCAGCCGGCCCTGTTCGTAGGCCGGGAAGAACGCCGAATTCTCCGGATCGACCACGCACAGCCGGGTCGGGTAGCGCCGGTAACGCAGATAGCGGCCGATGGTGGCACTGGTCCCACCGGTGCCCGCGCCCACCACGATCCAGTCGGGAACCGGATGGGACTCCTGCTCCATCTGCACGAAGATCGACTCGGCGATGTTGTTGTTCCCGCGCCAGTCGGTGGCCCGTTCGGCGTTGGTGAACTGGTCCAGATAGTGTCCGCCGGTCTCGGCCGCCAGCCGTTCGGCCTCGGCGTAGACCTCGGCCGAGCGCTGCACGAAATGGCAACGCCCGCCCTGGGACTCGATCAGGGCGACCTTCGCTGCACTGGTGGAGTGCGGCATCACGGCGATGAACGGCAAACCCAGCATCGCGGCGAAGTACGCCTCCGAGACCGCGGTGGACCCCGAGGACGCCTCGATCACCGTGGTGCCCTCGCCGATCCAGCCGTTGCACAGCGCGTAGAGGAACAGTGAGCGCGCCAGCCGGTGCTTCAGGCTGCCGGTGATGTGGGTGGTCTCGTCCTTGAGGTACAGGGCGACATCGAATCGGTCCGCCCACGCCGTGGGCAGCGGATACCGCAGCAGATGGGTGTCGGCGCTACGGCGCGCGTCGGCCTCGATCAACCGGACCGCGTTGTCGACCCAGGCGCGGCTGCTCACCGGGCCGATACGGTCGGATGTGCCTGTCCGGCACGGCTTCCCGATTTCGGGCCCTTGGTCGGCGCCGCGACCAGGGTCAGCAGCGTGGCCTCCGGACGGCAGCAGAACCGCACCGGGGCGTACGGCGAGGTGCCGATGCCCGCCGACACGTGCAGCTTCATGTCCGCGCCCCACTGCGACGGGCCCTTGACCCGCGAGCGGTCCAGGTCGCAGTTGGTGGCCAGCGCGCCGTAGAACGGCAGACACAGCTGCCCGCCGTGGGTGTGCCCGGCCATCACCAGCTGATAGCCGTCGGCGGCGAAACGGTCCAGCACCCACGGCTCCGGTGAGTGCGTGACGCCCAGTGTCAGGTTCGCCGTCGGGCTGGCCGGGCCCGCGATGGTGTCGTACCGATCGCGCTTGAGATGCGGGTCGTCGACACCGGCGGCCGCGATACGCAGCCCGGCGACGTCGAATTCGCGCCGCACATGCGTCATGTCCAGCCAGCCGCGCTCGGTGAACGCCGCGCGCAGATCCTGCCAGGGCAGCGGGTCACCGTGGATGCGGCGCTTCTTGTTGAACAGGTAGTTCGTCGGGTTCTTCGGTTTCGGCGCGAAGTAGTCGTTGCTGCCGAAGACGAACACTCCCGGCACCGAGAGCAGGTCCCCGAGCGCCTGCACGACCGCGGGCACGGCCTTCTGGTGCGACAGATTGTCACCGGTGTTGACCACGAAGTCCGGTTGCAGCGACGCCAGTTCCCGCAGCCATGCCTGCTTGCGGCGCTGCCGGGGCAGCATGTGCAGATCGGACAGGTGCAGCACCCGCAGCGGCGTCGATCCCGGTGTGAGCACCGGCATGGTCAACTCCCGAAGCGCGAACGCGTTGCGCTCGATCAGCGACGCGTAGCCGATGCCGGCCGCGAGCGTGCCCGCGGCGATGGCGGCGGTGTTCTTCAGGTGCGACATGACCGCAGTTTACTGCCGAATCACGGCGGTGGCGGAGGTGCCGGGGGAGGAGGCGGCCCGAGCACCGGCACGGTGATCGGGGGCAGGCCCGGAATCTGCACCACCGTCGAGCCGACCATCGGCGGCAAGCCGGGGATGCCGACCGGAGGTGGCGGCGGGGCCGGCGGCACACCGTTGCTGACCTGGATGGTGATGATCGAACCCGGGATGGTCTGCCCGGTCGGCGAGGTGCCCACCACGGAGCCCCGTCGCGAGCCGCTGTTCACCTCGGTGGTCTGGTCGGCGACCTGGAAGCCGGCGGCGCGCAGTCGTTCGCGGGCGGTGTCGACGTCCATTCCCGCCACGCTGGGCACCCGCGATCCGGGTCCGCCCTCGACATAGCGCGGATCGGTCGGCGGCAGCACCACGGTGTCGGGGGTGAGCGGCTTCATCGCGGTGAACCAGGTGCGGGCGGGCTCGTTACCGCCGAACAGGTTGCCGTACCCACACTGGCGCAGCGGGAACGAGCACAGCTCGCTGGGCTGGGTGGAATCGTCGTAGATGTAGTTGGCGGCGGCGAACTCGCTGGTGAAGCCCAGGAATGCCGAGGAGCGGTTGGATTCGGTGGTGCCGGTCTTGCCCGACATCGGCAGGTTCCAGCCGACCGATCCCGCGGCGGCGGCGGCCGTGCCTGCGCCGGTGTCGTCCTTGCTCAGCGCGTTGGCCAGGGTGTTGGCCAGACCCTCGGGTACCACCTGCTCGCAGGTTTCGACGGTCACCGCGACTTCCTCGCCGTGGCGGTCGAAGACCTTGTCGATCGGGTTCGGCGGGCACCACACGCCGCCCGAGGCAATGGTCGCCGCGACGTTCGACAGCTCCAGACCGTTGACCTCGATCGGGCCCAGGGTGAACGATCCGATGTTCTGCCGCTTGACGAAGTCGGCCAGGCTCTCGTTGCTCTCCGGGTCGTAGTCGCGGGCGGTGCCCGGCAGCGCGTAGGAGCGCAGACCCAGCCGCACCGACATGTCGACGGCACGCGGCACACCCACCTGCGAGATGAGTTTGGCGAACGCGGTGTTCGGTGAGGTGGCCAGCGCATCGGTGACATTCATCGAGCCGCGGTAGCCGCCGGCGTTGCGCACGCACCACGTCGCCGGCGGGCAGCCGGGGGTGCTGCTGCTACCCAGGCCCTTGGCCTGGAAGGCGGGCGGTACCGGCAACTCGCTGTTGATGCCCATGCCCATCTCCATCGCCGCGGCGACGGTGAAGATCTTGAACACCGATCCGGCACCGTTGCCCGCCAGCGAGAAGGGCTGTGGCTGCATGGTCTCGCCGGCCTCGGTGTTCAGGCCGTAGGTCCGGTTGCTGGCCATCGCCACCACCGGATGAGCCTCCTTGCCCGGGCGCACGACGCTCATCACGCTGGCCACCCCGGGCACGTCGGCCGGGGCGAACTCGTTGACGGCGTTCTTGACGGTGGCCTGCACGTTGGGATCCAGCGTCGTCCGGATCAGGTAGCCGCCCTTGGCGACCTGTTCCTTGCTCAACCCGGCCCGCGCCAGATACTCCAGCGCGTAGTCGCAGAAGAAGGCGCGGTCCCCGGCGGCGATGCAGCCGCGCGGCAGTTCCTTGGGCTGCGGCAGCACCCCCAGTGGCTGCTGGCGGGCCGCGCGCAGCGCCTCGGCCTCGGCGGGCACGTTTTCGATCATGGTGTCCAGCACCACGTTCCGGCGGGCCAGCGCCCCCTCGGGATTGGTGTACGGATTGAGCACGCTGGTCGACTGGACCATGCCGGCCAACAGGGCTGCCTGCTGCCAGTTCAGCTCGGAGGCGTTGATGCCGAAGTAGGTCTGGGCGGCGTCCTGCACGCCGAAGGCGCCGTTGCCGAAGGACACCAGGTTCAGGTACCGGGTCAGGATCTCGGGCTTGGTGAGCGTCTTGTCCAGGGTCAGCGCCATCCGGATCTCGCGCAGCTTACGAGCCGGGGTGGTCTCGATGGCCGCGCGCTTCTCGGCGTCGGTCTGCGCGACCACCAGCAGTTGATAGTTCTTGACGTACTGCTGCTCGATGGTGGAGCCGCCGCGGGTGTCCAGGTTGCCCGACAGATAGCCGGACAGACCGGTCAGGGTGCCCTGCCAGTCCACCCCGTTGTGCTCGGCGAAGCGCTTGTCCTCGATGGAGACGATGGCCAGCTTCATGGTGTTGGCGATCTGCTCGCTGGGCACCTCGAAACGGCGCTGCGTGTAGAGCCAGGCGATCGGGTTGCCCTGCACGTCGGTCATGGTCGATACCGCGGGGATGTCGCCCTCGACCAATTGGGCCGAGCCGTTGGCAACCACATCGGAGGCACGGTTCGACATCAGGCCGATGCCGCCGACGACCGGGAACATCAGCCCGGCGGCGATGACTGCGGCCAGCAGGCAGCACCACATCAGTTTGATGACCGTCACCGCGATCGGCGGCCGGTGCTGGGGCTGGTCGGACATGAGTTACAGAGTAGCCAGCGGGTCCAATCGGGGCCTGCGGGCTGCCGTTTCGGGCCTCCGGACGGCCGGACTGCACGGTCGTCCCAAAAAAGTGTGATCTGACTGTTGCGTAAAAGCCCCTCTACCACCTAGCTTGAACACACAATGCGATTCAGGTAACACTCCTGACGCAATGTGGCGCAGATTACACAGGCTTAACAGGGGATCCGGAGCGAAGGGGAATGCTGGTGTCAGTTACGTCGTCTGCCACGCACAGGAGCGTAGGAACGCACGCCCCGTCGGCCCTTCCGGGAGCCGAGGCCGAGGCCCGGATCGCCTGGGTCTCGCAAGCCCGCTGCCGTCAGACGGACCCGGACGAACTGTTCGTGCGCGGCGCCGCTCAGCGAAAGGCAGCGGTGATCTGCCGGCACTGCCCCGTCATCGCCGAATGCGGTGCCGATGCGCTGGACAACCGCGTCGAGTTCGGCGTCTGGGGCGGCATGACCGAACGTCAGCGTCGCGCCCTGCTCAAGCAGCACCCCGAGGTCGTCTCGTGGGCCGACTTCTTCGCCGCGCAGCGCAAGCACCGCAGCGCCGTCTAGATCGAGGCGCCGGTCAGGCGCTCTCGGCCGTCCCGGTGAGCTGATCGCCGATCGCGCGCAGCGCCTCGAGATCGGACACATCGAACGGCAGCGAGGGCACGCCCACGATCGCCACGTGCGGATTTGCACCGGTGAACCGGGACAGCAGCCGCACCTCACGCTTGGCCGTCGCCGCCCGCGCGGCGTGGATCCGCAGCACCGCGGCGGTCAGGCCGCCCTCACCCTGGCCGGCATCCAATTGCTCGGCGGCCTGCTCGGCCGCCTCGGCCGACAGATTGCACAGCGTGGGATGGGTCCGGTTGAGGATCAAGCCGGCCAGCGGCATGTTCTCACTGGACAGCCGGTCGACGAAGAACGACGCCTCGCGCAGGGCATCCGGTTCGGCCGCCGAGACCACCACGAACTGGGTCCCGCGCCGCTTGAGCAGCTCATAGGTGCGGTCTGCCTTCTCGCGGAATCCGCCGAACGTCGCGTCCAGCGACTGCACGAAACCGGCCGCGTCGGAGAGCATCTGGGACCCCAGCACGGTCGACATGCCCTTCATGGCCAACCCGACAGCACCGGTGACGATGCGCCCGATACCGCGGCCGGGTGCCAGCAGCATCCGCCACAACCGGCTGTCCATGAAGCTGCCCAACCGTTTGGGCGCGTCCAGGAAGTCCAGCGCGTTGCGGGACGGCGGGGTGTCGACCACCACCAGATCCCACTTGTCCTCGGCCAGCAGCTGGCCGAGTTTCTCCATGGCCATGTACTCCTGCGTGCCGGCCAGCGAGGTCGCCACGGTTTGGTAGAACTGGTTCTCCAGGATCGAGTCGGCCACGCCGGGTCCGGAGTACTGCAGCACCATCTCGTCGAAGGTGCGGCGCATGTCCAGCATCATCGCGTGCAGTTCACCGCTGACCTCGGGTGTCAGCGGGACGCGCTGGGGATTGTTGCCCAGGCTCTCGATGCCCAGCGCCTGCGCCAGCCGTTTGGCCGGGTCGATGGTCAACACCACGACCGTGCGTCCGAGTTCGGCCGCACGCAGCGCCATCGCGGCTGCGGTGGTGGTCTTGCCGACACCGCCGGCGCCGCAGCAGACGATCACCCGGTTGCTGGTATCGGACAGGATGACGCCCAGATCGAGCGTTTGCGGTGCGGCACTCATCATCGGACTCCTTGGGCGGCAAGGGCTTCGGCCAGCTCGTAGAGGCTGCCCAGGTCGACTCCGTCGGTGATGGCCGGCAGCGCCAGCCGGGCGACGTCGAGGTCGTCGAGCATGTCGGCGCTCTCGGCGCGCGCCGCGATCCGGGTCGCGTGCTGGATGGCCTCGGTCAACAAACCGGCGAAATCACTGTCCGACAACGTGACTCCGGCGGCTGTGAGACCGGCGCGGACGGTATCGGCATCGATGTCGCCCTGGGCGGCCTTGGTGAGGTCGGCCTCGGGCAGATAGGTCGGGATGTTGCGGTTGACGATGACGCTGCCGATCGGCAGGTCCAGCTCACGCAGTTCGTTGATGGCCTCGATGGTCTCCTGGATGGGCAGTGCCTCCAGCAGCGTCACCAGATGGATGGCGGTGAGATCGGAGTGCAGGATCTTCACCACGCCCTCGGCCTGGGAGTGCACCGGGCCGCCCTTGGCCAGTTCGGACACCGCCTTGGTGACATCGAGGAATCGGGAGATGCGTCCGGTCGGGGGCGCGTCGACGACGATGGCGTCATAGGCGGTCTGGCCGCCCTTGCTCGGTTTGTCGTTGCGGACGACGATTTCCTTGATCTTGCCGGTCAGCAGCACGTCTCTCAGGCCCGGGGCGATCGTGGTGGCGAATTCGACGGCGCCGATGCGCCGCATGGCCCGGCCGGCGATGCCCAGGTTGTAGAACATGTCGAGGTACTCCAGGAACGCGGCCTCGGTGTCGATGGCCAGCGCGTTGACCTGCCCGCCGCCATCGGCGGTCGCGATCTTGACCTCCTTGTAGGGAAGCGGCGGGACATCGAAGAGCTGGGCGATGCCCTGCCGGCCCTCGACTTCGACCAGCAGCACCTTGCGACCACCTGCGGCCAGGGTCAGCGCCAGCGCGGCGGCGATGGTCGACTTGCCGGTGCCACCCTTGCCGGTGACGAAATGCAGTCGCGCCTTCGTCAGGCGGGACGGCCAGCCGACCGACTTGTGGTCGTTGGATGCTTGTTCCACGTCTGCATGCTATCCATGCCGCCGCTGTCGGCGGATAAGCTCGGGCGCATGACTGATGTGAGCCGTTGGGAGTACGCCACCGTCCCGTTGCTGACCCATGCCACCAAGCAGATTCTCGATCAGTGGGGATCCGACGGTTGGGAGCTGGTCTCGGTGCTACCCGGCCCGACCGGTGAGCAGCACGTCGCCTACCTGAAGCGGCCGAAGTGACGGTCTCGCAGCGGCTCGCCGAACTCGGTATCGAGCTGCCCGAGGTGGTCGCACCGCTGGCGGCGTACGTGCCCGCGGTGCGCACCGGCAACCTGGTCTACACGGCTGGGCAGCTGCCGATCCGCGACGGCGAGCTGCTGGCCACCGGCAAGGTCGGCGCCGAGGTGACCCCGGACGAGGCCAAGGAGCTGGCCCGGGTCTGCGGGCTGAACGCGTTGGCCGCGGTGCATTCGCTGGTCGGCATCGATGCCGTGGTGCGGGTGGTCAAGGCCGTCGGCTTCGTCGCGTCGGCGAAGGATTTCGACGGGCAGCCCGGCGTGATCAACGGGGCCTCGGAACTGTTCGGTGAGGTGTTCGGGGACAACGGTGCACACGCCCGTTCGGCGGTCGGGGTGTCCGAACTGCCGCGCAATGCCCCGGTCGAGGTGGAAATCATCGTCGAGGTCGCGTGAGCGACGATCGGGCGGAGGTCGCGTGACCCATCCCGCGTACGGCGAACTGAGGCCGGTCACCGAGACCGCCTCGGTGCTGCTGTGCAACAACCCCGGGATGATGACGCTCGACGGCACCAACACGTGGGTGCTGCGCGGGCCGGGCAGTGACGAGATGGTCATCGTCGACCCGGGCCCCGACGATGCCGAGCATATCGACCGGATCGCCGCGCTCGGCACGATCAGCCTGGTGCTGATCAGCCACAAACACGGCGACCACACCGACGGCATCGACAAGCTCGTCGACCACACCGGCGCGGTGGTGCGCGCGGTGGGCAGCGGTTTCCTGCGCGGGCTGGGTGGTCCGCTGGTCGATGGTGAGGTGATCGACGCCGCCGGGGTGCGTATCGAGGTGATGGCCACGCCGGGGCACACCAGCGACTCGTTGTCGTTCGTGGTCGATGATTCGGCCGTGTTGACGGCCGACACCGTGCTGGGCCGGGGCACCACCGTCATCGACGACGAAGACGGCAGCCTGGCGGCCTACCTGGATTCGTTGCGCCGGCTGCGCGGGCTGGGCAACCGTATGGTGCTGCCCGGTCACGGACCGGATCTGCACGATCTGGAAGCGGTGTGCGATCAGTACCTGGCTCACCGCGAGGAACGACTCGACCAGGTGCGTGCCGCGTTGCGCGAGTTGGGCGAGGACGCGACCGCCAGGCAGGTCGTCGAGCATGTCTACACCGACGTGGACCAGAAGCTGTGGCCGGTGGCCGAGAAGTCGACCCAGGCCCAGCTGGACTACCTCAGACAGTGATTTCGGTGAGGAAACATGCGGCCACCGCACGTATCCTCACCGAAATCGCAGAGTCAGCGGGCGCGGCGGGCCAGCCGCTCGGAATCGCTGATCAGCACGCTCTTGCCCTCCAGCCGGATCCAGCCGCGGTGGGCGAAATCGGCCAGCGCCTTGTTCACGGTTTCGCGGGAGGCACCGACCAGCTGGGCGATCTCCTCCTGGGTCAGGTCGTGGGTGACGCGCAGCGCGCCGCCTTCCTGGGTGCCGAACCGCTGGGCCAGCTGCAGCAGCTGCTTGGCGACGCGACCGGGCACGTCGGTGAAGATCAGGTCGGCGAGGTTGTTGTTGGTGCGGCGCAGGCGACGGGCCAGCACGCGCAGCAGCTGCTCGGCGATCTCCGGGCGGTCGGCGATCCAGGCGCGCAGTGCCTCACGGTCCATCGACACCGCACGCACCTCGGTGATGGTGGTGGCGCTGGAGGTACGCGGTCCGGGATCGAAGATCGACAGCTCGCCGAACATGTCCGACGGTCCCATGATGGTCAGCAGGTTCTCCCGGCCGTCGGGAGAACGCCGGCCGATCTTCACCTTGCCGGACGTGATGATGTACAGCCGGTCACCGGGCTCGCCCTCGGCGAACACCGTGTGTCCGCGCGGGAAGTCGACGGGCTGCAGCTGTTTGGTCAGTGCAGCGACCGCGGTGGGTTCTACTCCTTGGAAGATTCCGGCCCTGGCCAGGATCTCGTCCACGTTGCCCCTCTTAAGCTCATCCAGTGATATGACACGCGCAGGCCAACCGCCGAACTGGTTGGCGAAATCAGTCTAGTGGCTGGCTGCCGACGACGAGCCAACGCTACACACGATCGGCCTGGCGGGTCGCCGGAAACTGCGGATTGATCCGCTGCGGCGTTGCTGGGCGGGTCGGCGCCCCGGCGTACTCCAACGGTGCCTGCCGGATGGGTTGCGTGCGGTCCAGCAAATCCGTGCCCCGCGTGGTGCGCGGGCTGGCCCGGACGTCGGGCCGGCGTGGCGCCGCGTTGTCCCGCTCAAGACCGGCTTCCAGGCGCTCGAGCCCGAAGGTCGCCAACATGAGCAACCCGGGGATGAAGGCGACCAGCAACCACGACACACAGGTGAGTAAACACGCCGAACATCTCAGCGCGATCACGGTTTGTGCCCACCTCAGTACGCTGATTCGGGTGACCGCCAGCAGCACCCGGAGCAAATCGTCGGCCGCCTGGGATCGCGAGACCCCGTTGGGCCGGGTCCGTCGTGCGCGCCGGATGAACCGGACGCTGGCCATCGCGTTCCCGCACGTCTACTGCGAGCTGGACTTCACCAACGCGCTGGAGCTGACGGTCGCCACCATCCTGTCGGCCCAGTGCACCGACAAACGGGTCAACCTCACCACCCCCGCACTGTTCGCGCGGTACCGCAGCGCGCTGGATTACGCCCAGGCCGACCGCACGGAGCTGGAGGAGATGATCCGGCCCACCGGCTTCTACCGGAACAAGGCCAACTCGCTGATCAACCTGGGCACCGAACTGGAGGCCCGCTTCGACGGCGAGGTCCCCGCCAAGCTGGAAGACCTGGTGACGCTGCCCGGGATCGGGCGCAAGACCGCCAACGTGGTGCTCGGCAACGCCTTCGGGGTCCCGGGCATCACGGTGGACACCCATTTCGGCCGACTGGTGCGCCGCTGGCGGTGGACCGACGAAGAGGACCCGGTGAAGGTCGAGCACGCCGTCGGCGAGCTCATCGAACGCCGCGAGTGGACCCTGCTCAGCCACCGGGTGATCTTTCACGGCCGACGCGTCTGTCACGCCCGTCGGCCCGCGTGCGGGGTGTGCGTGCTGGCCAAGGACTGCCCGTCGTTCGGGGCAGGCCCGACCGACAAGGCGACCGCCGCCGCGTTGGTGAAGGGACCCGAGACCGAGCATCTGCTGGCACTGGCCGGCTTGTGACCCGCGCGGCCCGGTGGACCGTCGCGGTCCTCATCGTCTTCGTCGCATTGGGGTATGCGCTGTGGCGCGAACTCGGCACCGAACCCGCCGAGACCCCCGAGTCCAGCGCCGCGGGCGCGCCGTCGCCCCGTGACCGCCGCGATGCCGACACCCCGGAGGCATTGGCGGGCCCGC
Source organism: Mycobacterium sp. NPDC003323 (assembly GCF_053589535.1). NCBI lineage: Bacteria > Bacillati > Actinomycetota > Actinomycetes > Mycobacteriales > Mycobacteriaceae > Mycobacterium > Mycobacterium sp. NPDC003323. Next base: position 374,786 of record NZ_JBSFSB010000003.1, on the reverse strand, counting down.
GGGCGCGCGCCGAGCTGCCGCCGTGTCCGAGTCCGGATGCCGGTCCGGGACCGCAGTCGCTACGGGGGATCACCCTGGAATGCGCCGGAGACGGCGCACCCGTCGACGTCGCCGCGGCGGTCGCGGGTCGTCCGGTGGTGCTCAACCTGTGGGCCTATTGGTGCGGTCCGTGCGCCGACGAACTGCCCGCACTGGCCGAATACCAGCGGCGGATGGGGCCTGCGGTGACGGTGCTGACGGTGCACCAGGACGAGAACGAAACCGCCGGGCTGCTGCGGCTCGCCGAACTGGGCGTGCGGCTGCCGACGCTGCAGGACGGGCGACGGCTGGTCGCCGCGGCGCTGAAGGTGCCCAACGTGATGCCTGCGACGGTGGTGCTGGCCGCGGACGGTAGCGTGGCCGAGGTCCTGCCGCGACCGTTCACCGACGCCGATGAGATCGCCGCGGCGGTGAATCCTTCGATAGGAGTGCCGGTTGGCTGAGCTGTCCCCGGATGCCGCGCCGCGCTGGTTGCGCCCGCTGGTCGACAACGTCACCGCGATACCGAACGCCTACCGCCGCCGGGTGCCCGCCGACGTGCTGGCCGTCATCAGCGCCGCGAACGCCACCGCCACGCGGGCCGGCACCAAACGCGATGCCGCCGTGCTGGTGCTGTTCTCCGGCCCACCCGATGCGCCGTCCTCCGGCCCGCCGCCGGAAACCGACCTGCTGGTCACGGTCCGGGCGTCCTCGCTGCGCAACCACTCCGGCCAGGCCGCGTTCCCGGGCGGGGTGTCCGACCCCGAGGATGACGGCCCGGTGGCGACGGCGCTGCGCGAGGCGCGCGAGGAGACCGGTCTGGACACCGATCGGGTCACACCGCTGGCGGTGCTCGACCGGATGTTCATCCCGCCGACCGGGTTTCACGTCGTCCCGGTGCTGGCCTATTCGCCGGATCCCGGGCCGGTGCGCGTCGTCGATCTCGCCGAGGCGGCCATCGTGGCGCGGGTTCCGCTGCGCGCCTTCATCAATCCGGAGAACCGCCTGATGGTGTACCGGCAGGCCAACACCAGCCGTTTCGCGGGGCCGGCCTTTCTGCTCAACCAGATGCTGGTGTGGGGGTTCACCGGCCAGGTCATCTCGGCACTGCTGGACGTCGCGGGCTGGGCCCAACCGTGGGACACCGACGACGTGCGCGAACTGGAGGAGGCAATGGCGCTGGTCGGGGCTTCCAGCCAGTACGGTGAAGCGCAACGATGACTCCCTCACAGTGGCTCGATCTCGCGATCCTCGCCGTCGCCTTCGTGGCCGCGGTCTCCGGTTGGCGCTCCGGCGCGCTCGGCTCACTGCTGTCGTTCATCGGGGTGGTGTTGGGTGCGGTCGCCGGCGTGCTGCTGGCCCCACACCTGGTCGGCAACATCGACGGCCCGCGGACCAAGCTGTTCGTCACCTTGTTCCTGATCCTGGCGCTGGTGGTGATCGGTGAGATCGCCGGTGTGGTGTTGGGGCGTGCGGTGCGCGGTGCGCTGCGCAACCCGGTACTGCGATTCGTCGACTCGATCATCGGTTCGGGCCTGCAACTGCTGACCGTGCTGATCGCGGCGTGGCTGTTGGCCTCACCGCTGACCAGCCAGCCCACCCTGGCCGGGGCCGTCCGCGGCTCCAAGGTGCTCAGCGAGGTCGACAATCTGGCCCCGGAGTGGCTCAAGGCGGTCCCGGCGCGGCTGGCCGGGCTGCTGGACACCTCCGGGCTGCCGGCCGTGCTGGAGCCGTTCAGTCGCACCCCCGTCGTCGCCGTCGACGCGCCCGATGCCGCGCTGGCGGCCTCCCCGGTGGTGGAGGCCACCCGCGGCAGTGTCGTGAAGATTCGCGGTGTGGCACCGAGTTGCCAGAAGGTCTTGGAGGGCAGCGGATTCGTCATCGCGCCCAACCGGGTGATGTCCAACGCGCACGTGGTCGCCGGGGCCGAGACCGTCACCGTCGAGGTCAACGGCGAGTCCTTCGACGCCACCGTGGTGTCCTACGACCCGAACCAGGACATCTCGATCCTGGCCGTGCCGGACCTGCCGTCGGTGCCGCTGGTGTTCGACGATTCCGAGGCCGAACCGACCACCGATGCCATCGTGATGGGCTATCCCGGGGGCGGCGACTTCACCGCCACCCCGGCGCGGGTGCGCGAGACGATCGAACTCAACGGGCCCGACATCTACAACTCGACCACCGTCAACCGCACCGTCTACACCATCAGAGGCACTGTCAAACAAGGTAATTCCGGTGGGCCGATGATCGACAAGGACGGCCGGGTGCTCGGCGTGGTGTTCGGCGCCGCGGTCGACGACGCCGACACCGGTTTCGTGCTGACGGCCCAGCAGGTGATGCCGCAGCGCATGCAGGTCGGCAACACCGCGCCGGTGCCCACCGGCGTCTGCATCGGTCAACCCGGATAGACCTGCGCCAGGAAGTCCTGCAGGACGGCATTGACCGGTCCCGGCGCCTCTTCGTGTGCGTAATGCCCTGCCCCGGCGACGGATTCGTATCTGCCGTCGGGTGCATACGGCAGCGACCGGGCGACCGGGTCCGACAGCACATAGGGGTCGGCCGTGCCGCGCAAATGCAGCAGCGGGACGCCGACGGGGCGGGCCATCGAGTGCATGAACCGTCGGCCCTCGGCGCGCAGTTGGCTGCGCACCGCCCAACGCTGGTACTCCAGCGTCGAATGCGCCGCGCCCGGGATCTGGATGGCCTGGCGCAGATGCCGCACGGTCTGCGCGAAGTCCTCTGAGGCCGGCCAGGCGTCACCGGCGCGCTCGCGGACCACCCGTTCGAGTTCGGCGGCGTTGTGCCGGGTCAGCTTCCGTTCGGGCCACCGCGGGACCTGATAGCGCAGCAGCCAGGGCAGCAGGGCCCGGCGTTGTGCGGAGTGCGCCAGCACCGAGGCGCGCAGGGCGACAGGGTGCGGGGAACTGACCAGCGCGACGGCGTCGACGGCGCGCGGATGCAGCAGCGAGGTCGCCCAGCAGACCAGGCCGCCGTCGGCGTGGCCGACCAGCGTTGCCGAGGTGTGGCCCAGCGCGCGGACCAATCCGGCGGTGTCACCGGCCAGCGTCCAACCGTCGTAGCCGCGGGGTGGTTTGTCACTGTCGCCGTAGCCGCGCAGGTCGACGGCGACCACCCGGGCCCCGGTGCCTTTCCCCGTCGCTGCGCTCGCCGCGGTGCCTTTCCCCGTCGCTGCGCTCGCCGCGGTGCCCAGCCCGCGCAGCTGATGCCGCCAGGACCACCAGAACGACCCGAAACCGTGCAGCAGGATGACCAGCGGCCCGGTCGGCACGCTGGATTCGGCCTCGACGACGTGGAATCGGATGCCGTTGGCGTGGACCTGCAGATGTCGCCACGGCCCCTCGATGCGTACCACCGACGGGTCCGGCCGTGGCTGCATGTGTGTGCGGGTTACCAGCCGGACGGGTCGGTGGCTGCCGGTCGCGGTACCTCCGGCGTCCGGTCGTGGCCCGGTGTCAGGGCCTCCTTGGTCTCCTTGACCGATTCGATGGTCGCCCGTGGTCCCCGGATCCGGCGCACCTTGAGATACCCCAGCAGCGCCAGCGCGACGGTGACCAGCACCATGATGCCGAACACGATGAGGAAGGCGGCCCAGCGCCACAGCCAGGTGTCCAGCAGCTCGGCGATGAAGAAGAACAGGAAGAACGTCGAGTAGAACAGCACCACCAGCGCCGCGATGAAGAAGACGCTGCCGGTCAGGCCCTTCTTGACGTCGCGGGTGATCTCGGCCTTGGCCAGCTCGACCTCGGCCCGCACCAGCGTCGACACCTGCGCGGTGGCGTCCTTGACCAGGTCTCCGATGGACGGGTCGGCCTTGGGCGCGTGCGGGTCGACGAGCGGAATCGACGTCACAGTGGCCGGCACGCCGTTCTTGCGGTCGCTGGTGCTCATGCTCGCTATGTTGCCATGTCGAGACCGGGGGCGGCCGTCTGGCCGACATAGAATGGCCGCATCCAATTGAATGGGGTGACATTGAGATACCGCTGGCAGTCCATGGCGCGAATCGTCTCGCTGGCGGTCCTGGCCCCGCTGGCTGTGCTGATGGCTCCGGTGGCCCATGCCGACGGTCCCGTCCCGCTGGGCGGCGGGTCGGGCATCGTGATCGACGGTCACGCGTTCTGCACCCTGACCGCCATCGGCCATGATTCGGCAGGCAAGCTGATCGGCTTCACCTCGGCACACTGCGGCGGGCCCGGCGCGGTGGTCGCCGCCGAGGGGGTGCCGACCGCGGGGACGCTGGGGGTGATGGTCGCCGGAAACGATGGTCTGGACTATGCGGTCATCGAATTCGATCCGCAGAAGGTCCGCCCGGTGAACACCGTCGACGGGTTTTCGATCTTCGGGCTCGGCCCGGACCCGTCGTTCGGCGAGATTGCCTGCAAGCTGGGCCGGACCACCGGCTACTCGTGCGGCGTCACCTGGGGGCCCGGCGAGGACCCGGGCACCATCCTGAATCAGGTGTGCGGTCAGCCCGGGGACTCGGGGGCGCCGGTCACCGTCAACAACCGGCTGGTCGGCATGATCCACGGCGCCTTCACCGAGGAACTGCCGACCTGCGTGGTGCAGTACATCCCGTTGCACACCCCGGCGGTCACGGTGTCGATGAACACGGTGCTGACCGATATCGCCAACAAGAATCGGCCAGGCGCCGGCTTCGTGCCGATCGCCTGACCGATTGCTGTTGCTACTTGCTGGCGCGGATCGCCTCGAACACGCTGGGGTCGACCAGGGTCGAGGTATCGCCCAGTTCGCGGCCCTCGGCCACATCGCGCAGCAGCCGTCGCATGATCTTGCCGCTGCGGGTCTTCGGCAGCTCCGGAACCACATGGATCTCACGGGGTTTGGCGATCGGTGAGATCTCCTTGGACACCTCGGCGCGCAGCTCGTCGACCATCTGGTCGTGGCTCATCTCGGCGGCGTGGCTCTTGAGGATGACGAAGGCGCAGATGCCCTGGCCGGTCTGCTCGTCGGTGGCGCCCACGACGGCGGCCTCGGCCACCCCGGCGTGCCCGACGAGCGCGGATTCCACCTCGGCGGTCGAGATGCGGTGCCCCGACACGTTCATGACATCGTCGATGCGGCCCAACACCCAGATCTCACCGTCGCTGCCGTAGCGCGCGCCGTCACCGGCGAAGTACCAACCCTGCTCGGCGAAGCGGGACCAGTAGGTTTCCTTGAACCGCTCGTCATCGCCCCAGATGCCGCGCAGCATCGACGGCCACGGCTTGTCCAGCACCAGGTAACCCGTTGTCTGCTCGCCATGTTCGGTCGCCGGCGCGAGTTCGTTGCCGTCGTCGTCGACGATCTTGGCCGAGATTCCGGGCAGCGGCGTCATCGCCGACCCGGGCTTGCAGTCGGTCACGCCGGGCAGCGGGGAGATCATGATCGCGCCGGTCTCGGTCTGCCACCAGGTGTCCACGATCGGCGTCTTGTCGCCGCCGAACACCAGCCGGTACCAGCGCCACGCCTCAGGGTTGATGGGCTCGCCCACCGAACCGAGCAGCCGGATCCTGGACAGGTCGTGCTCGAAGGCCAGTTCGCGACCCCACTTCATGAAGGTCCGCACCACCGTCGGGGCGGTGTAATAGATGGACACACCGTACTTTTCGATCACCTGGAAGTGCCGGTGCTCATCGGGTGAGGCGGGGGTGCCCTCGTAGACCACCTGGGTGGCGCCGTTGGACAGCGGCCCGTAGACGATGTAGGTGTGCCCGGTGACCCAGCCGATATCCGCTGTGCACCAATAAACATCCGTCTCGGGCTTGAGGTCGAAGACGACCGAGTGGGTGTAGGACGCCTGGGTCAGGTAGCCGCCCGAGGTGTGCACGATGCCCTTGGGCTTACCGGTGGTGCCGGAGGTGTACAGCAGGAACAGCGGCTGCTCGCTATCGAAGGCCTGCGGGGCATGGTCGACCGACGCCTTGGGCACGGTCTCGTCCCACCACAGATCGCGACCCTGCGTCCAGGGCACGTCAATTCCGGTGCGGCGCACCACCAGAACGTGCTCGACCGGGCTCGTGTCGCCCAGCCCGTCCAGTGCCTCGTCGACACCGGCCTTGAGCGGGGCGGCCTTGCCGCGGCGGTACTGACCGTCGGAGGTGATGACCAGCTTGGCCTGGGCGTCCTCGATGCGGGCCTTGAGAGCCGAGGCGGAGAAGCCGGCGAAGACGACCGAGTGCATGGCGCCCAGGCGCGCGCAGGCCAGCATCGCGATGATCGCCTCGGGCACCATCGGCATGTAGATGGCGACGCGGTCGCCGGCGCTCAACCCGAGTTCGGTCAGGGTGTTGGCGGCCTGGTTCACCTCGTCCTGCAACTGGGCGTAGGTGATGGTGCGGGCGTCGCCGACGGGCTCGCCCTCCCAGTGGATGGCCACCCGGTCGCCATTGCCGGCCTCCACATGGCGGTCCACGCAGTTGTAGGCGACATTGAGCTTGCCGCCGACGAACCACTTCGCGAACGGAGCGTCCGACCAGTCCAGCACCTCGTCGAACGGCGTCGCCCAGGACAGCCGGTTGGCCTGGGTGGCCCAGAAGGAGAGCCGGTCGGCCTCGGCCTCGTCATAGAGGGCGGCGGTGGCGTTGGCATTGGCCGCGAACTCGGCGGGCGGGGGATAGGCTGATGGCACGCCGGTCTGCGTCGCTGTGGTGTCGCTCATGGGTGTGAGCCTAGTCACCAAAGGTTGCAGTGGCGTTGGAGCGTCACAAGATGCGCTGCGGGCGGTTCGCGAACTGCGCTGAACGTCGATTATCGCAAGCCCAGCGGTCGGTTAGCGTATTCGGATGACCGATCCGCTCGCCCCGCTGTTGTCCCTGGAAGGTGTTGTCGCCGCCGGTGACGAAGCGCGTGACGCCCTGGGGCGCGCGCACCGGCATCGCACCAATCTGCGGGGCTGGCCGGCCACCGCCGCGGAGGCTGCGCTGCGGGCGGCGCGCGCAAGTTCGGTGCTCGACGGCGGTTCGTTGAGTCTGACCGAGGCCGGTGAACCCGACCCGGTGCTCGCCGGCGCGTTGCGGGTCGCCGAGGCGTTGGAGGGCGGCGCCACCGCGCTGACCGGGGTGTGGCAGCGCGCACCGCTGCAGGCGTTGGCCAAGCTGCACTCGCTGGCCGCCGCCGATCTGGTCGACGATGACCGGTTGGGGAGACCGCGGTCGGCTCCCGAGGTGGGCCCGCGACTGGAGATGCTGACCGAGTTGGTGACCGGCGGAACCTCGGTGCCTGCGTATGTGCTCGCGGCCGTCGCGCACGGGGAGTTGCTCACGCTGGAGCCGTTCGGCTCGGCCGACGGTGTCGTCGCGCGGGCGGTGTCCCGTTTGATCACCATGTCCAGCGGACTGGATCCGCACGGTTTGGGTGTGCCGGAGATGTTCTGGATGAAACAGTCCGGCAACTACCGGGCGGCGGCGCGCGGGTTCGTGTCCGGAACTCCGAACGGTCTGGGCGCCTGGTTGGTACTCAGCAGCCAGGCGTTGCATGCCGGTGCGCGTGAGGCGCTGGCCATCGCGGAGGCCGCCCGGGAACAATCCAGCAAATGAAGCGGGCGACGATCCGTGGCCAGACTTGCGTCTGGAACGGCTCGCCGCCCGCTAGCACGGATTCCGGTTACCAAGCGTGCTGAGGTGGGTTGTGTGGGTGGCCTCGGCGTTCTCCCGATGCGCTACGAGCGCAACCCCACCCAAGGAGTTGTCGACATCGTCCGCTTTTCGGAATTCCGCAGGCCCACAACGCTTCTGCCTTTATCGCGGCTTGAGCTCCGCGTGGGTTCCGGTGATCCGTGCTAGGAGTCCCGACTCGGGAGATCACATCTTCTCTTCCGATGTGGCCTTGGCCTCGTCGAGCTTCCGTGCCTCCTTTGTACTACGTGACCACGGTCACATCAAGTACCAAATGGGCCTGAATCCGGATCGTTACGGCCTGCCGGCCAGCTACCGACGAGTAGTGGTGCGCGGCAGCACCTTACGCAGCAGCGAGTAGGTCAGTGCGCCACCGGCGAGCGCGCTGAGTCCCACCGCGAGGGTGGTGGCGACGGCCGCTCCCGAGGGGGCCGGCAGGCGGTCGCGCAGCGAGACCGGGCGGTTGAACGCCAGCACCGGCCAGTCGCGCAGGTTGGCCTCCTTGCGCAGTGCACGGTCGGGATTGACGACGCTCGGATGGCCGACCGTCTCCAGCATCGGCAGATCGGTGATGGAATCCGAGTAGGCGTAGCAGTGCTCCAAGGCGTACCCCTCGCGCGCGGCGAGTTCGCGGATCGCGTCGACCTTTCCTTCGCCGAAACAGTAGAAGGCGACCTCGCCGGTGTACTTGCCGTCCTCGACGACCATGCGCGTGGCCATCGCGTGCGTCGCCCCGAGAGCGGCGGCGATGGGAGCGACGATCTCTTCGCCCGAGGCCGACACCACGACGACATCACGGCCGCACAACTTGTGGTCGGCGATCAGGTCGGCGGCCTCGGCGAACACCAGCGGATCGACGATCTCGTGCAACGTCTCGCCCACCACGGAGCGCACCTGCTCGACGTCCCACCCGGTGCACATGTCGGTCAGGTAGGTGCGCATCCGGTCCATCTGATCGTGATCGGCACCCGACATCAGGAACAGGAACTGAGCGTAGGAGGATTTCAGAACGGTGCGTCGATTGAGCAGCCCTTGATCGAAGAAGGGTTTGCTGAAAGCGAGCGTGCTGGACTTTGCGATGACCGTCTTGTCCAGATCGAAGAAGGCCGCCGTGCGCACCGGCTGTCCACTTTGTACTGCGGGATCGGGTGTCGTGGCAGCGCTGGCGGGCCCGTCGGATACCGTCACGGTGCCCAGCATAGGTGTAGCCACGGGGAAGACCTTCCCAACGCTGGGAAAGTGACAGCTCAAGACACGTGTCGCAAACTGCACAAATTTGGGCCCTGCCTGCGAAATCGGTCGTCTGCTACTTGCGCCGCATGGTGAATCCGTGTGTATAGTGGCAGTCACTCGGCCTTAGCCGAGTGTGGATCAGCCCGACCCCCCGGGGCTGATACACGACGACCTCCGCCTCCTCCCCCCCTGGCGGGGGTCGTCCCTTTTTGTGGGTCTTTTTATTTCGGGCGTCAATTCTTTGCGTCATCGGCAAGATTGCGGAACGCCGTTTTCACGGCCGGTCCATCCACAATCACCGGTTCATCCACAGATCCGTTCCACCCTCTGGTGCACGGTCGGTGCCCGCCCGCACGCTGGACTCATGACGACAACCACGGCGGTGCTGGCGCTGGTCGATGACCCGTCCTTGCGTGAAGACGTCGACCGGGTGGCGGCGGCGGCCGGATTGCGCGTGGTCCACACCGAGCGGCCCGCCGGGCGTACCGCCTGGCTCGGCGCCGTGGCGGTGGTGCTGGATGTCGGCGCGGCGGACCGCTGCGCACTGCACGGCCTGCCACGCCGCGATCGGGTGCTCATGGTCGGTCGGGCCGAACCCGGTGCCGCGGAATGGCGTGCCGCGGCTTGTGTTGGTGCGCAACACTTCTACCGGCTACCCGAACAGGACGAGCAGCTGGTCGAGGTGGTCTCCGAGGCCGCCGACCACGGTGCGGGCGGCCGTGCCGGCGCGGTGTTGGCCGTGCTCGGTGGGTGCGGTGGGGCGGGAGCGTCCCTGTTCGCGACGGCGCTGGCGCAGTCCGCGGAGGCGGCCCTGTTGATCGACGCCGACCCATGGAGCGGTGGGATCGACCTGGCGATGGGCACCGAAACCATCTCGGGCCTGCGCTGGCCGGACCTGACGCTGCGTGACGGCCGGCTCGGATTCGACGCGCTGCGCGCCGCGCTGCCGACCCGGCGGGCGGTCACGGTGCTCTCCGGTGGCCGCGATGCCGGCGAGATTGCCGCGGGTCCGCTCGCAGCGGTCATCGACGCGGGTCGGCGCGCCGGTGTCACGGTCGTCTGCGACACGCCGCGGCGCACCGGCCCCACGACCGAGACGGCACTGGAATCCGCCGATCTGGTCGTGTTGATCGCACCTGCCGACGTGCGAGCGGCCGCGGCCGCCGGTGCCCTCGCGGGCTGGGTTCGCTCGGTGAACCCCAATATCGGCCTGGTGGTGCGTGGTCCGTCGCCCGGCGGATTACGAGCCGAGGACCTGGCCGCCGGTACGGGGCTCCCGTTGCTGGCGGCCATGCGACCGCAACCCGGGCTGGCGGGTGCGCTGGAACGCGGAGGGCTGCGACTCGGTGCCCGGTCGCCGCTGGCGACCGCCGCGGCGCAGGTGTTGAAGGTGCTGCACCGTCAGCCGGTGGCGGCATGAGCGACGCTTGCGGAGCGGATTGTCATGACTGACGCGCTGATCGAGCGGGTGCGGGAGCGGCTGGCCGCCGAAACCTCACCCCTGCGGCCGGCGGTGGTCGCCGACGCCATCCGCGCCGAGTCCGGCGGGCTGCTCGGCGACACCGAGGTGCTCAGCAGCATGCGCACGCTGCAGACCGAACTCACCGGCGCCGGCATCCTCGACCCGTTGCTGCGCGCCGCCGAGACGACCGACGTCCTGGTCACCGGACCGGACGAGGTGTGGGTCGATGACGGTAAAGGGCTGCGGCGCAGCGGTATCCGATTCAGCGGCGAGGATGCGGTGCGTCGGCTCGCGCAGCGGCTGGCGCTGGCGGCGGGGCGCCGTCTCGATGACAGCCAGCCGTGGGTGGACGGACATCTGAGCGGGCTGGGCGCCGATCCGGTGCGGTTGCACGCGATACTGCCGCCGGTCGCCGCGGGCGGCACGTGCATCTCGCTGCGGGTGCTGCGACCCGCCCGCCAGGATCTCGCGGCACTCATCGCCGCGGGTGCGATCGCCGAACCGGCCGCCGAACTGCTGGCCCGGATCATCGCCGCCCGGCTGGCGTTCTTGATCTGCGGTGGCACCGGTGCGGGCAAGACGACACTGCTGTCGGCGGCGCTGGGATCGGTCGCGGCGCACGAACGGATCATTTGCGTCGAGGATGCCGCCGAACTCGCACCGCGGCACCCGCATGTGGTCAAACTCGTTGCCCGTGGCGCGAATATTGAAGGAGTCGGCGAGGTGACGATGCGCGACCTGGTGCGGCAGGCGTTGCGCATGCGCCCCGATCGCATCGTGGTGGGTGAGGTACGCGGCAGCGAAGTGGTGGATCTGCTCATCGCACTCAACACCGGGCATGACGGCGGGGCGGGCACGGTTCACGCCAACAGTCCTGCCGAGGTTCCCGCCCGGCTGGAGGCTTTGGCAGGTCTTGGCGGCCTGGACCGGCCGGCGCTGCACAGCCAGCTGGCGGCCGCGGTCCAGGTGGTGCTGCACGTCGGACGGAACCGCAACGGTGATCGGCGAATGACCGAGATCGCCGTGCTGACCCGCGGCCCCGGTGGGCTCGTGACGGCGCGGACCGGCTGGCATGTCGACCGCGGATTCGACAGTGGATTCGACGATCTGAGCAGGTTGCTAGCAGAGCGGGGACAGCCGTGACCGCCGCGTCGCTGCTGCTGGCACTGGCCCTGCTGGTGATACCGGGCCCGGCGCGGCATCGGTTCGGCAGGTCCGGCCGTACCCGGGCTCGGTTCCGATTGCCCGGGTGGGCGGCGCTTCCCGTGCTGCTGCCCGCATTCCTGGTGTGGGAGCCGACGGTGGTGGTGGCGGCCGTCATCGTGGTGGCGACGGTGGTGACACGCCGCCGCGCGGTCATCCGCGCACGGCAGCGCAGTACCGAGGCGGCGCAGCTTCGTGACGCTCTGGAGATCCTGGTGAGCGAGTTACGCGTGGGTGCACACCCGGTGACGGCGCTGACGACCGCGGCCGCTGAGGTCGGCGGGCAGGTGGGCGGGCGGTTGCAGACCGTCGCCGCCCGCGCAGGGCTCGGCGCCGATATCGCCACCGGATTCCGATGCGTGGCGGCACTGTCGGCGGCTCCGGCGCAGTGGCACCGGATGGCGGTGTGCTGGCAGTTGGCGCAGACGCACGGTCTGGCCATTGCAACTTTGATGCGCACCGCCCAGCACGACATCGTCGAGCGGGAGAGGTTCCGGGCCCGCCTCGATGCCGCGCTGGCCGGCCCCCGAACGACCGCCGCGGTGCTGGCCGGTATGCCTGTCCTCGGTATCGCAATGGGGCAGCTGATCGGTGCGAAGCCGGTCGGGTTCCTGCTCGCCGGCGGCACCGGAGGAGCGATCCTGGTCATCGGGGTAACGCTGTCGTGCGTGGGCCTGTACTGGTCGGATCGCATCATCGCCGGAGTGACGACATGATCTGGGCCGCGATACTTTTGGCCGCCGCGCTGTTGGTGGGCGCCGGGCCGGCGCGCGGCAGGGCCGTACCTGCCCGCGACAGCGCCCACCCGACCGGGAACGCCGACCCGCTGGCGTCCGCCTCTTGCCTGGACGTGCTCGCCGCGTGCCTGTCCGCGGGCATGGCGACCGCGATCGCGACCGCCGCAGCGGCCCCGCTCGCACCACCGCTGCTGGCCGATCAGTTGACCCGGGCCGCCCACCTGCTCGCCCTCGGGGCCGGATCCGACCGCGCCTGGGCCGATCCGGGATCGGGTGGGGACGGACACGGCGCCGCGTTGGCCCGACTGGCCCGGCGGTCGGCGGTATCGGGTGCCGCGCTGGCCGGCGGCATCGCCGCACTCGCCGAGCAGGCGCGCTCGGATGCCGGTTCGGCGGCCGATGCGGCTGCCGAACGCGCCGCGGTGTTGATCGCCGGTCCGCTCGGGCTGTGCTATCTGCCCGCCTTCGTCTGTCTGGGAATCGTCCCGGTGATCGCCGGACTGGCCGGCGATCTGATGTGGCCGGGCGTCACGTGAAAGGAAGAAATGATGTTGCAGAACATGATTCGTTCGGCGCAGGCGCGGTTGCTGATGGCCGTCGCCGACGAATCCGGGATGAGCACTGTCGAATACGCCATCGGCACCATCGCGGCGGCGGCGTTCGGGGCGATCCTGTACACGGTGGTCACCGGCGACTCCATCGTCACCGCGTTGTCGAACATCATCACCCGCGCCCTGAACACCGATGTCTGAGCGGTGAGTCCGGTGCGGTCACAGTCGAGGCGGCCTTCGCGATCGCGGCGCTGGCGACGGTTCTGGTGCTGTGCCTGGCCGGGATCAACGCCACCGTCCTGCAGATCCGGTGCGTCGATGCCGCGCGCGAGGCGGCGCGCCTGGTGGCCCGCGGTGACGACGGGGTGGCCGCGGCGCGTCGGGTGGCGCCGGCCGGAGCGCAGGTGTCGGTGCAGCTCGACGGCACCTACGTGGTGGCCCGGGTCAGTGCGACGTCGGCGCTGCTGCCCGGCATCACGATCGCCGCCGGCGCCGTCGCGGCGGCCGAGCAGGGACGCTGAGGACGGCGGGTCGGCAAGCCTGCTCGCGGTCGGACTGATCGCGCTGCTGCTGACGGTGACGGTCGCCGTGACGGCGCTGGGTTCGGCGGTGATCGCGCGGCACCGTGCGCAGTCCGCGGCCGACCTGGCTGCGCTGGCCGCTGCCGCCACGGTCGGGTCCGGGACGCAGCAGGCGTGCGCGGCCGCGACGTCGGTGGCCGCCGCGGTGTCGACGCGACTGCTCGAGTGTGCGGTGCACGACCTGGACGTGGTGGTGACCGTCGCGGCCGACACCGGCCTGCGCGGTTGGCGCGCGCAGGCCCGGGCGCGGGCCGGACCCACGACCTCAGTCGTCGGTATCGGCTGACTTCCCCAGCCGCAGCATCGATTTCAATGTCGCCCTGGTGCCCGTTTCGGCGCCGTCGACCACGGTGGCGCCGTGCTCGGCCGCGGCGATCTCCTCCTCGGTCGGCAGCCGCATCGCCAGCAGTGCGGCGTAGGTGTCGTCGTCGAGTTCCACCCGGTTGACCGTGATGTGGATCGGGGTGAAACCGCCGCCGTGGGCCGGCAATCGCAGCACGCGCGCGGTGGGGCCGTCCACGAATTCCTTGGCCATCGCCAGCACATGGTGCTCGTCACCGGGGTGCAGCACGTTCTCCCCGCGCTCCCCGGCGCGCCAGTCGTAGAACGGGCAGGGTCTGTCGAGCCATTTGAGCAGCCGCCAGTGGTTGACGTCGACCAGCGCGCGATAGACACCCGGCGCGGCCAGCCCGTTGAGGATCCGTTGCGCCAGATCGTCGGGGCGCACCACCGGCCCCTCGAGGACACTGCGCCAGTTCATCGCCCGGCAGATCAACCGCTCGGTGCCGTCGTCCTGCTCCTCGGCCACCGCGCGCGCCACGAACCCGACGGTGATGGGCTGCCCGCGATAATCGGTGACATTCCAGGTGCTACACAGGAAGTTGCCCGGCTTGGCCCGGATGACCATCGAGAGCACCTTGGATTCGTTGGGATTGAGATCCCGGGTCGGCAGGTCCTCGGCGAAGGCGCGGCCATGGGTGGCCTCGACGTTGACATCGCGCCCGGAATTGGCCAGCGATTCGCGCGTATCGGTGGCCACACCGGTGGTGAGGTCCCATTTCAGCGGGCCCGGGATCGGACGCTCGGGCGGGTCGGCGCCGGGCGCGCCGATCCACAGGTGGACCCCGTGGATCACGCCGTCGGACATGCGCACCACCTCGGTGCGGATCACGCGGTCGTGCTTGGGAGTGATGCTGCTGAGCGCGTGGCCTGCGCGCACCGTCTCGCCGATCGCGGACTGGATGGCCATCAGATGCGGATTGCGGCGCAGGAAAGTGCTGATCGGGACCAGGTTCTTGGTCCGTGAGCCCTGCGCGACGACGGCAGGCTCGTCTCCGAGTGTCTCCACGAGCAGCCAGTCGTGGTCCATACCGTGGAGTTTAGCCGTCGGCACCTCCGGTACCGGGCGTTTGCTCGTGCTACGAAATCAGTCGGATGACGGTGCTGGCGGCCGCTCACCGGCGCGCAACCGAGAGTGGCTGCCCGCGAATCGAGTTGCAGCCGACCCGGTGAAAAGGTACTTTCCGTCTGCGCCCGGCCTGCCGGGACTGGAAACGGATCGCGTTGTCCGACCGTTTTGCTGTGGTGAGAGTGTGCTCGGCGCTGCTGGTGTGGCGCGTCGCGGACGAGACGGTCGACGAGGGGTGGACCTTCCTGTCGGGGGCAGCGCGGCGTCAGTGCCGGGCCAGCTCGCCGAGCACCAACCGCAGCACCCGCACCGCACCGGCCTTGTCCAGCGGATCGTTGCCGTTGCCGCATTTCGGGGACTGCACACACGACGGGCACCCCGCCGGGCATTCGCAGGCCTCGATCGCCGCCGCGGTGGCCTCCCACCACAGCCCGAGCTGGCGGTAGCCGCGGTCGGCGAAACCGGCCCCGCCGGGATAACCGTCGTAGACGAAGATCGTCGGCAACCCGTCCTCCGGACCGATCGCGGTGGACACCCCGCCGATGTCGCCGCGATCGCAACTGGCCACCAGCGGCAGCAGGCCGATCGCGGCGTGCTCGGCCGCGTGCAGTGAACCGGGAACCGACAGTGCATCGATACCGCTGTCGGACAGTGCTTCCGGGGTGATGGTGCACATCACGGCGACGGTGTCCAAAGTGCGGGTCGGCATCTCCAGGTCGACGAAATCGATGACCTCACCGTCCAGGCGCCGGCGCAGATAGCCGGTGACCGTGTTGGACACCGACACCGGCACCACACCGATGGTCACCGGGCCCAGCGTGCGGCGCTCGCCCTCGCCGGTCACCGCGATATCGGTGACCTCACGCGCGGCGGTGGTGTAGCCGGGGTCCTGCGCGCGCACCAGGGCGATACCGTCCTCGAAATCCAGGCTGTCGACGACGTAGGTCTCGCCCTGGTGCAGATACACCGCGCCCGGATGCACCGAGGCCGGTGCCTGCCCGGTACCGGTCGTGCCCAGCATGCGGCCGGTGCCGGATTCCAGGATCGCGATCTGTCCCCCGGCGGATCCGCGGATGTCGACGGCCGGGTGCGGATCCAGGCCCGGCGCGGGAAACCAGCCGCCGGGGCGGCGGCGCAGCAGCCCGTCGTCGACCAGTTCGGCGGCCACCGCCTCGGCGTCCCAGGACCGCACCTCGGCATCGGTCAGCGGTAGTTCGGTGGCCGCGCACAACAGCTGCGGACCCAGCACATAGGGATTGCCCGGGTCGATGACCACCTTCTCGATCGGTTTGGCCAGCAGCGCCTGCGGGTGATGCACCAGATAGGTGTCCAGCGGATCGTCGCGGGCCACCAGCACGATCAGCGCGCTCTGCCCGCGCCGGCCCGACCGGCCGGCCTGCTGCCAGAAGGAGGTGACGGTGCCCGGGAACCCGGCGAGCACCACCGCGTCCAGGCCCGCGATGTCCACGCCGAGTTCCAACGCGTTGGTGGTCGCCAGGCCGCGCAACGCACCCTCGGACAGGTCGTGCTCGAGGCTGCGGCGATCCTCGGCCAGATAGCCGGCGCGGTACGACGCCACCTGCTCGGCGAGTTCGGGGGCCACATCGGCCAGCCGGTCGCGGGCGGCCAACGCGGTCAGTTCGGCGCCGCGCCGGGAACGCACGAAGGTGAGGGTCCGCGCGCCCTCGGCGATCAGGTCGGCCATCACCCGCGCGGATTCCGCACCGGCCGAGCGCCGCACCGGAGCGCCGTTCTCGCCGACGAGATCGGGCAGCAGGGCGGGCTCCCACAACGCCACCGTGCGTCCGCCGTGCGGTGATCCGTCCTCGGTGACCTCGGTGACGGTCTGGCCGATCAGGCGCGAGGCGGTCTCGGCCGGTGCCGCGGTGGTGGCGCTGGCGAAGATCACCGTCGGCGTCCCCGAGTACCGTTCGCACAGCCGCAGCAGCCGCCGCAGCACCAACGCCACATTGGACCCGAAAATGCCTCGGTAGTAATGGCATTCGTCGACCACGACGTACTTCAGATTGCGCAGGAACACCGCCCAGCGGGCATGGTTGCGCAGCAGCGACAGGTGGATCATGTCCGGGTTGGAGAAGATCCACCGCGACCGCTCCCTGGCGAAGCGCCGCAGGTCGGTCCCGGCGTCACCGTCATAGGCGCACGGCGCGACATCCCGCAGTGCGGGTGCGGCCTCGGTCAGCGCGTGCGCGGCGCGCAGCTGATCGTGGCCGAGCGCCTTGGTGGGGGACAGGTACAGCGCGCGGGCGCGCGGATCGACGGCCAGCGCGGTCAGGATCGGCAGTTGATAGGCCAGCGATTTACCCGACGCGGTGCCGGTGGACAGCACCACGTGCCGGCCCGCGTGGGCCAGCTCGGCGGCGGCCACCTGGTGCGACCACGGTGTGCTCACACCGCGGTCGGCGAACGCGGCCACAACCTGAGCGTCGGCCCAGTCCGGCCAGTGCCGGCTGTCGCTGCGCCGCGGTGGCAGGTCCTCGACGTGCCGGATCGGATGCTCGTCGGACGGGGTGCCCGCGACGGCGTAGGACAGCAGGTCCCGGCCGAAATTCGACCCGCTCTCGGTCCCCGACGCAGACACGACGCTCCTTTCGAGTTCACCAGCATGTATCCCCAGGTGAATTGTTAACTACTTGATCGTGCCGAGACTGTCGCTGGGGCCTTGAACATGGTTGACTGAAGGCGGTCGCAGCTTCTGTGAACGTGTATTTGCACCCGCAGGATCGACGTTGCGATCGCGGTTCCTGCGAGGGTTGTAGGTCGGGTCGAGTTCCGACGACACACGCGTTGGTAAGCGGTCGGAACGGGCCCGGTACACCGGACGTCGGTGGACCGCACCCGGTAAGAGAAGGAAAGTACGAAAGATGCCACAGGGAACTGTGAAGTGGTTCAACGCGGAGAAGGGCTTCGGCTTCATCGCCCCCGAGGACGGCTCCGCTGACGTGTTTGTCCACTACACGGAGATCCAGGGGTCGGGCTTCCGCACCCTGGAGGAGAACCAGAAGGTCGAGTTCGAGGTCGGCCAGAGCCCCAAGGGGCCGCAGGCGACCGGCGTCCGCGCCGTCTGAGCCATCGCAACACCGAAACACCCCCGGCCGAGCCGGGGGTGTTTTCGTATCTGACGCCGATAGTGTCGTGCGTGTGAGCCAGCTGTCCTTCTTCTCGGCGGAGTCGGTGCCCCCGGCCATCGCCGATCTGACCGGGCTGCTGGCCGCTCAGGGACAGGTGGTGATCGCCGCCGGCCAGGCCCGGCTGTCGGTGGTGGTCGACAAGCCGTGGCGCGCCGCGGGCCTGGCGGAGATGATCGGCGAGGCGGGCCTGGCCGCCGAGATCGGGCAGACCGACGAGCGCACCCCGCTGGTGCGCACCACGATGGACGCCCGGCTGGTGGAGGTCGCCGGTGCGTGGACACGCGGTGCGGTCAAGACGGTGCCGGCCCAGTGGGTGCCCGGCCCGCGGGCGCTGCGCGCCTGGGCGTTGGCCGCCGGCACCCCGGAGGCGGACCGCTATTTGCTCGGTCTGGATCCGCATGCGCCCGACACGCACGCGGCGTTGGCATCGGCGCTGATGCGGGCCGGAATCGCGCCCACCCTGATCGGCACCCGAGGATCGCGTCCGGCGTTGCGGATCAGTGGTAGAAGACGGCTATCACGGCTGGTGGAGAACGTCGGGGAACCACCCGGGGACCCCGAGGCGTTCGCACAATGGCCGCGAATATGACGGCCCGCGGCGGGCGAGCCAGTTTGCACATGCCCGCCCTGGATGCGAAATTGTCAGTTGCCAGGACCACAGAACACCCTGGCAGCACAGAAGTGGAGAGTAGAAGAAGGTGGCTGACGACGACCGGAGCCGGGCAGGCGCCGGTAACGTTCGGCGGCTCGTGATTGTCGAGTCGCCGACCAAAGCGCGCAAGATCGCAGGCTACCTGGGCTCCAATTACATCGTCGAATCGTCGCGCGGGCACATTCGTGACCTGCCGCGAGCGGCCGCCGATGTGCCGGCGAAGTACAAGTCGGAGCCCTGGGCACGCCTCGGTGTGAACGTCGACGCCGACTTCGAACCGCTCTACATCGTCAGCCCGGACAAGAAGGGCACCGTTTCGGAACTCAAGGACCTCCTCAAGGGGGTTGACGAGCTCTACCTGGCCACGGACGGTGACCGCGAGGGTGAGGCCATCGCCTGGCACCTGCTGGAGACGCTGAAGCCGCGCGTCCCGGTCAAGCGGATGGTGTTCCACGAGATCACCGAGCCCGCCATCCGGGCCGCCGCCGAGAGCCCGCGCGATCTGGACATCGACCTGGTCGACGCGCAGGAGACCCGCCGCATCCTGGACCGCCTCTACGGCTACGAGGTGTCCCCGGTGCTGTGGAAGAAGGTGGCCCCGAAGCTGTCGGCCGGCCGCGTGCAGTCGGTCGCAACCCGAATCATCGTGCAGCGCGAACGCGAACGGATGGCGTTCCGCAGCGCCGGGTACTGGGATGTCACCGCCGAACTGGACGCCAGCGTGTCCGACCCGCAGGCCAGCCCGCCCCGGTTCACCGCCCGGCTGAACACCGTCGACGGTCGCCGGGTGGCCGCCGGCCGTGACTTCGACTCCCTGGGTGCGGTCAAGAAGCCCGATGAGGTGCTGGTCCTCGACGAGGCGGCGGCCACCGGCCTGGCCAATGGGTTGCGCGGCGCCCAGCTCGCGGTCTCCTCGGTGGAGCAGAAGCCCTACACCCGCAAGCCCTATGCGCCGTTCATGACGTCGACGCTGCAGCAGGAGGCGGGCCGCAAGCTGCGCTTCTCCTCCGAGCGGACCATGAGCATCGCGCAGCGGTTGTACGAGAACGGCTACATCACCTACATGCGTACCGACTCGACCACGCTGTCGGAGTCGGCCATCAACGCCGCCCGCAACCAGGCCCGCGATCTCTACGGCGCGGAGTACGTGCACCCGACGCCGCGCCAGTACACCCGCAAGGTGAAGAACGCCCAGGAGGCCCACGAGGCCATCCGCCCGTCCGGCGATGTGTTCCAGACCCCCGGTCAATTGCACAGCGCGCTGGAGGCCGACGAGTTCCGCCTCTATGAGCTGATCTGGCAGCGCACCGTCGCCTCGCAGATGGCCGATGCGCGGGGAACCACACTGTCGCTTCGCATTTCGGGCAACGCCAGCACCGGCGAGCAGGTGGTGTTCAACGCCTCGGGTCGCACCATCACCTTCCCCGGCTTCCTGAAGGCCTATGTCGAGAGCATCGACGAGCAGGCCGGCGGGGAATCCGATGATGCCGAGAGCCGGCTGCCCAACCTGACCCAGGGCCAGCGCGTCGACGCCGCGGACCTGACCGCCGACGGTCACACCACCTCGCCCCCGGCGCGGTACACCGAGGCCTCGCTGATCAAGGCGCTCGAGGAACTCGGCATCGGCCGACCCTCGACGTACTCCTCGATCATCAAGACGATCCAGGATCGCGGCTACGTCCACAAGAAGGGCAGCGCGCTGGTGCCGTCCTGGGTGGCCTTCGCCGTGATCGGGCTGCTGGAACAGCATTTCGGCCGGCTGGTCGACTATGACTTCACCGCGGCCATGGAGGACGAGCTCGACGCCATCGCCGCCGGAAACGAGCGACGCAGCAACTGGCTCAACAACTTCTACTTCGGCGGCGAGCACGGCGTCGAGGGGTCGATCGCGCGGGCCGGTGGTCTCAAGCAGCTGGTCGGCGGCAACCTCGAAGAGATCGACGCGCGACTGGTCAACTCCATCAAGCTGTTCGACGATGAGCAGGGTCGCGCGATCAACGTCCGCGTCGGACGCAACGGGCCGTACCTGGAGCGGATGATCGAGGACCCGGACAATCCGGGTGAGCTCAAACCGCAACGCGCCAACCTCAAGGACGAGCTGACCCCCGATGAGCTGACCCTCGAGCTCGCCGAAAAGGCTTTCGCCACACCGCAGGAGGGTCGCTCCCTCGGTGTCGACCCGGAGACCGGGCACGAGATCGTGGCCAAGGACGGACGATTCGGGCCGTATGTCACCGAGGTGTTGCCCGAACCTCCCGAGGATCCCGATGCGGGCGTGGGGGCCAAGAAGGGCAAGAAGCCGACCGGTCCCAAGCCGCGCACCGGATCGCTGCTGCGCTCCATGGACCTGGAGACCGTCACGCTGGACGACGCGCTCAAGCTGCTGTCGCTGCCCCGTGTCGTGGGTGTCGACCCGGCCAACGGCGAGGAGATCACCGCCCAGAACGGCCGCTACGGTCCATACCTCAAGCGCGGCACCGACTCTCGGTCGCTGGCCACCGAGGAACAGATCTTCACCGTCACCCTGGATGAGGCCCTGAAGATCTACGCCGAACCCAAGCGGCGCGGCCGTCAGGGCGCGGCCACCCCGCCGCTGCGCGAGCTCGGCAACGATGCGGCCTCCGGCAAGCCGATGGTCATCAAGGACGGCCGCTTCGGCCCCTACGTCACCGACGGTGAGACCAACGCGAGCCTGCGCAAGGGTGATGACGTGCTGTCGATCACCGACGAGCGGGCCTCGGAGTTGCTCGCCGATCGCCGGGCCCGCGGGCCGGTGAAGAAGGCCGCCAAGAAGGCCCCCGCGAAGAAGGCTGCGGCCAAGAAGGCTCCGGCGAAGAAGGCCGCCGCCAAGAAGGCGGCGAAGAAGGCCTAGCTGGTCTTCTCCGGCGCGGGCGCGATCGCGCGGGCGGCCGGGCGAGCCAGCTGGGTCGGTGCGGAACGGCCTCGCAGCTCGACGATCTCGCCGACGTTCCAGGCCAGCGCCTCGGCGTCGACCGCGCCGCTGACCGCGATCGCCGAGGCCAGCACGTGGCCCTCCTCCAGCTTGGCCAGCTCGGTCAACCGTGCCGCCTCGTTCACCGGGTCGCCGATCACGGTGTACTCGAAGCGCGCCTGCGCGCCGATGTGGCCCGCGATGGCCCGGCCGGCCGACACACCGATACCGAACTCCGTCTGCCCCAGAACGTTCACCAGTTCGTCGTGCAGTTCGCGGGAGGCCGCCAGTGCCGCCCCGGACGCGTCGGGGTGCTCGATCGGCGCGCCGAAGATCGCCAGCGCGGCGTCACCCTGGAACTTGTTGACGAAACCACCGTGCTTGTTGACGGTGTCGACGATGACGCGGAAGAACTCGTTGAGCAGGTTGACGACCTCGGCGGCCGGGATGGTGGAGGCCAGCTGGGTCGAGCCGACCAGGTCGACGAACAGCACCGCGACATCGCGCTCCTGGCCGCCCAATTCGGTGCCGCGCTCCAGTGCCCGGCGGGCCACGTCCTCACCCACATAGCGGCCGAACAGGTCGCGAAGGCGCTGCCGCTCGGCCAGATCACGCACCATGTCGTTGAAGCCGGCCTGCAGCAATCCGAGCTCGCTGGCGTCATAGATCTGCATGTGCGCGTTGTAGTTTCCGCGCTGCACCTCGCCGAGCGCCCAGCGCAACTGGCGCAGTGGATCGGCGATCGACATGGACACCAGCACGGTGCCGACCAGTCCGATGAGCAGCGCCGCGATGGCCAGCAGCAGGATCGGGGTGGCCAGTTTGTCCGCCGGCGCCTTGAGGATCTCGAACTTGCTGGCCACCACCGCCAGCACGATGGCCAGGATGGGCACACCCGTGGACAGCACCCAGGTGAGCACCTGGCGCAGGATGACACCCGGTGCGCGGAAGTTCTCCGGCACGCCGGTGCGCAGCGCGGCCACCGCGACCGGGCGCAGCACCCGTTCGGACTGCAGATAGCCGATGATGGCCACCGCCGTGGCGCCCAGCGCGGTCGCCACGGCGACCACCGGGGCGGACTTGCTGGCCACCGGCCAGCTCGCGACGATGAAGACGACCGAGCCCATGAACCAGTTGGTGACGTTGATGACCGAGCGGTAGTACGGCATCTTCAGCGCCCGTGCCCGGGCCACCTCGCTGATGGTGGCGGCATCGCCGAGCAGGGTGTCGTGGCGCTGCCAGCGGATCACCGGCAGCAGCAGCCGTAGCGTCACGTAGGCGGCGATGCTGAACGAGACGAACAGGAAGCCCAGGAACACCGCCAGGTTGAAGGTGGGCAGCTCCTGGAGCTGGATGCGGTCCTCGGGCGGCAGGGCGTAGCGTAGGAAGCCCAGGACCAGCAGCGCACCGATGATGTCGGCCTGCACCATGCCCAGCAGGAACACCGGCCACGGTGTGCGGGCCACCCATCGGACGAACGCACTGATGCGCCCGATCGGTATCACCTCCGCAGTCACCCGTTCACCGTATCGGGCGGCTGGGACGTCTCGCGCCGCTGAGGCCGTGTCGTGTCCGTGCGTGCCACTAGGGTGCAGGGGTGCGCAGCGGTGTTTTTTCCTCTCTGGTGGGCCAACACCATGTGGAGGAGGAGCTGGTCGCGGCCGCGCTGGCCGCCCGCGGTGAAACGGCTCACAGCGGGCTGACGGCCGGTGGGATGACACATGCCTGGCTGATCACCGGGCCGCCCGGATCGGGCCGCTCGGTGGCCGCCGTGTGCTTCGCGGCGGCGTTGCAGTGCACGTCGGAGGGCACGCCGGGATGCGGACAGTGCCGCGCGTGCACGACGACGATGGCCGGGACCCACGCCGATGTGCGACGGATCATCCCGGAGGGCCTGTCGATCGCGGTCAGGGAGATGCGCGAGATCGTGCAGATCGCGTCGCGCCGTCCCGGCACCGGCCGTTGGCAGATCGTGGTGGTCGAGGACGCCGACCGACTCACCGAGGGTGCGGCGAACGCGCTGCTGAAGGTCGTCGAGGAGCCGCCACCGTCGACCGTGTTCCTGTTGTGCGCACCGTCGGTGGACCCCGAGGACATCGCGGTGACGCTGCGCTCGCGCTGCCGGCACGTCGCGTTGGTGACGCCCCCGACCGCCGCCATCGCCGAGGTGCTCACCGAGCGCGACAGCATTGCCGAGGATGTGGCCGCGTGGGCGGCCTCGGTCAGCGGCGGACATGTCGGCCGGGCGCGCCGGCTGGCGACCGACCCGGAATCGCGGACGCGCCGCGAACGGGCCCTGGGCCTGGCCCGCGATGCCGCGACACCGTCACGGGCATACGCCGCCGCCGAGGAGCTGGTGAGCACCGCCGAGGCGGAGGCCAAGGCCTCGACGGTGGACCGCAACGAGACCGAGACCGAGGAACTGCGCACCGCACTCGGCGCGGGCGGCACGGGCAAGGGCACCGCAGGCACCATGCGCGGCGCGGCCGGGGCGATGAAGCAGCTCGAACAGCGACAGAAATCGCGCCAGACCCGCGCCTCGCGCGATGCGCTGGATCGCGCGCTGATGGACCTGGCCACCTATTTCCGGGATGCGCTGGTGGTCTCGGCCGGTGCCGGGGCGGTGACGGCCAATCATCCCGATATGGCCGAGAAGGTCGGCGCGATGGCCGAGCACGTGCCGCCGGACCGGCTGCTGCGCTGCATCGAGGCGGTGCTGGACTGCCGCGAGGCGCTGGCGGTGAACGTGAAGCCGAAGTTCGCCGTCGATGCCATGGTCGCCACCGTCGGGCAGGCACTGCGGAGCTGATTAGTGCCGCGGGCGGGGCCTGCCGTAGACTCATGCCGCTCTGAAAAGAGCGCGCCACCCTAGCTCAGTCGGTAGAGCAATTCACTCGTAATGAATAGGTCAGGGGTTCGATTCCCCTGGGTGGCTCAAAGCTTCACCCGGCGCGGCGCTGCGCCTCCCGGCGTTCGGCCAGCCGCCCGAACAAATCGTCCAGGTCGATCTCGTTGGCCTGCCGCGGCCGGCGCTGATGGAAGCGCGAGTCGTCATGACTGCTCGGGCACTCGAACCGGTGCAGGTGCAGGCACGTGTTGGGCCAGCGGCCCTCGTACACATCGTCGAGGTCGACCACCTGGCGCGACCGGCGCCGGATCGCGAACCGGTTACCCGCGGCGCTGTCCTCGGTGGGGTGTTCGACGGCGTCGAACAGTTGCCAGCCGCCGTACACGGTCTGCAGCCAGACGGTTTCGGTACCGCAGTGCCGACACGGCGCGACGGTCGAGGGGCGCGAGTCCGACCAGATCATCGCTTCACCGTAGAACCCGGCACCGACAATTCCGCCGCGCACACGCCGGGCCTACCGCGGTGCGACGAAGCCCACCGGACCCGAGGCGATGCACACCGAGAGCGCGGCGGTGTTGGCGCTGACCTTTATCGCGTCACCGGCACCCGAAAGCCGCACGAACACACGGTTCAGACCGGGGTGCGTCGGCACCTTCACCGGGGTGCCCTCCGACAGCGACATGGTCAGTGAGCCCTCGCTGTTGGCCAGGTAGTTGATCTCGGCCGTCCAGTCCGCCGGAAGCAACGGACCGTCCAGCGGCAGGGTCACGTCGGCGTCGGTCTGCACCAGATACCCGCAGTTGGGGACCGGGCCGGGTGCGATGGAACGCACCCACGTGACCAGCGCGTCACGTAGCCGCCCGGAACTGTCCAGAACACGCAGTTCCGTTGTCGTGTCCGCGAACTCGGGTCGGTCGGGCAGCACCGCGAACATGTGACTGGCCAGGTTCTCCGGGGCCGCCACCCGCTGCATGATCAGCGGGTCCACCTCCTGGTCCAGCAGCGGGGTGCCCCGGGGCGCGGACGCGAGTCCGGAGCGCACGTTGTGCAGATACTGCGGCACGGGACTGTCGCGCCACACCGGCAGGAAGGTCGCCGTCGAGTACAGGCTGCTGCCGACGAATGCCGCGGCCAGCACGCACCCCACCGCGGAACGGGCCGGGGAGGCGTCCAGCCACTCGGAGCCGGGACGGTTGGGTGCCCGCAACGCCACCGCGGCCAGGATTGCCAGCACCACCACCAGATCGGGCAGATAGCGCAGTGCCTGCGCCAATTCCAGCGCCGTGAACTGCGATGAGCGCATCAGGTAGATCGGCACCTGACATGCCAGTGCGTACCCGAGCGCGGCCAGCCATACCGGGACGATCCGTTCCTTGCGTGCCAGCGACACCGCCACCACGGTGGCCAGCACCAGCCAACCCAGCACCATCACCGTCACCGGAGGCGTCGCCCACGGCGATGCCGGCGCCCAGCGCTGCCAGTCCCAGGGCCCGCCCGCCAGACCCGGCACGATGCCGTGGGTGACCGAACGCCACCACAGCTCGGCCGTCATCCCCACATCGAGTGTCCAGCGCTTCTGGTCGACGACCAGCAGGTACACCCCGATCCATCCGGCGGTGACCCCCAGCAGGCCCAGCCACAGTCCACGTCCGCGATGCCACACCGCGGTAACCGACTTGCGGCCCACCCACGCCAGCAGCGCCGCGACCGTGAACGCGACGAACGGGATCACCGCGGACTTCTCGAAGAACAGCAGCGCGCCGGAATACACCAGCACGGCGGTCACCGCGTAGCGACGATTACCGGTGCGCAGCAACAGAATCGCGTCACCGCACACCCAGGCCAGCGCGGCCAGCATGGGCAGCGAGTTCAGCCCGGCGGCCCACCATGCGAAGGCCGGCACCGTCAGCGGTGTGAACAGGGCGAACGTCAGTGGCGCCAGCAGAACCGGGCGCCACCCGAGGATCAGGTACAGCACGCGCAGCAACGCCAGCGAGGCCAGCAGCTGCAGCACGATCAGGCTCAGCGCCGGGCCCGCCCACTCCAGCGGGGCCAGTCGGGTGATCACCCCGGCCAGCAGGAACGCCCCGGGCATGACGTGACCGTCGTGATCGTCGAACAGGTACTCCGGCGACAGCAGGCCGTGCGTCCCGGCGCGGCCCACCAGGATGAGGTCATCCCAGTAGAAGTAGCCGCCGAACGCCAGCACCGACCGGATCGCCAGCTGCACCGCGATCAGAGCGGCGGCAACGCGGGGGACCCATCTCATCGCCCACGACTGTACGGAGGCCGTCAGCCGGCGCTCGGATAGTCCTGCCCGACGGCTTGGCGGGCCGCCCACGCCGAGGCGACCATATCGGTCAGCGTGTGCCGCATCCGCCAGTCCAGATCGCGGGCCGCCAGTTCGCCGGCCGCCACGATGCGGGCCGGGTCACCCGGGCGTCGCGGCGTGACCGCGGGATCGAAGTCGATACCGGTGACATCGCGGATGGCCGTCATGATCTCGCGCACCGAGGTGCCCGAACCGCTGCCGAGGTTGTACACCGGTTCCACCGGTTGGCCGGCCTCGAGCCGGCGGGCGGCCGCGACATGGGCCAGGGCCAGATCAGACACGTGCACGTAATCGCGCACGCAGGTGCCGTCGGGGGTGGCGTAGTCCCCACCGTTGATCTGCGGAACCCGGCCACCGAACAGCATGTCGAGCACCTTGGGGAACAGGTTGTGCGGGCTGCGGTCATACAGATCCGGGGAACCGGAGCCGACCACGTTGAAGTACCGCAGGCTGGTATGCCGCAGGTCGCGGGACCGGGCCACATCGCGCAGCAGCCATTCCCCGATGAGCTTGCTCTCGCCGTAGGGCGATTCCGGCGATGTCGGGGTCTGCTCGTCGACGATCTCGACATCGGGGGTGCCGTAGGTGGCGGCGCTGCTGGAGAACACGATCGCCTCGATACCGGCATCGCCCATCGCCTCCAGCAGGGTGGCCATGGCCGTCACGTTCTGCCGGTAGGTGTGCAGCGGGTGCTTCACCGATTCTCCGGCGTACTTGTACCCCGCGACGTGGATCACCCCGGTCACCCGATGCGCGGTCAACGTCGCGGCCACGGTGTCGTGGTCCAGCAGGTTCGCCGTGACGAGTTCGACGCCGTCGGGCACGAAGTCTGCGATACCGGTCGACAGGTCGTCGATCACGACGACATCGGTACCGGACGCGGTCAACGCGCGCACGACGTGCGCGCCGATGTAGCCCGCGCCGCCGGTGACTAGCCAGGACATAGCTCTCCTCAGTGTGGTGGCAAGCAGAAGTCATGCTGTCATGGATCGCGCGGCGGGCAAGATTCGGCGAAACAGATCGCGAGTGCTCGCTATCGGACTTAGGCTCCGGCCATGCCCTACGACGTGATCATCCGCGACGGTCTGTGGTTCGACGGCACCGGACGGCCACCGCTGAGGCGCTCTCTCGGTATCCGCGACGGCATCGTCGCCGACGTGTCGGCGGTGCCTCTGGACGAGGCGGGCTGCCCCGAGGTGATCGACGCGGCGGGCAAATGGGTGATCCCGGGATTCATCGACGTGCACACCCACTACGACGCCGAGGTGCTGCTCGACCCCGGCCTGCGCGAGTCGGTGCGCCACGGCGTCACGACCGTGCTGCTCGGCATGTGCTCGCTGTCCACGGTGTACGCCGACACCGAGGACGCCGCCGACCTGTTCAGCCGGGTGGAGGCGGTGCCGCGCGAGTACGTGCTCGGGGCGCTGCAGGCGCACAAGACCTGGACCGATCCGGCGGCATACGTGGCGGCCATCGACGCGCTGCCGCTGGGCCCCAATATCGCCTCGCTGCTGGGACATTCGGACCTGCGGGCCTCGGTGCTGGGGCTGGATCGCGCCACCACCCGAGGCGTCACCCCGACCGATGCCGAACTCGAGACGATGGCGCAGCGTCTCGATGCCGCACTGGCGGCGGGCATGCTCGGCATGTCCGGGATGGACGCGGCCATCGACAAACTCGACGGTGACCGCTTCCGCTCCCGCGCGCTGCCGTCCACCTTCGCCACCTGGCGCGAACGTCGCAGGCTGATCGACGTGCTGCGCAGGCGGGGCCGCATCCTGCAGAGCGCACCGAATGTCGCCAAGGTGGCCGAGGCGCTGAACTTCTTCCTGGCGAGCAGCGACTGGTTCGGCAGGCGCCGCGGTGTGAAGATGAGCCTGCTGGTCTCTGCCGACGCGAAGTCCTCACCCGGGGCGGTGCACGTGCTGGGCCCGGGGGTGCGGCTGCTGAACCGGATCCTGAACGCGAAGGTGCGTTTCCAGCATCTACCCGTACCGTTCGAATTGTATTCCGACGGAATCGATCTCCCGGTGTTCGAGGAGTTCGGTGCGGGTACGGCGGCGCTGCACCTGCAAGATCAGCTGGCGCGCAACACGCTGCTCGCCGACCCCGAATACCGCCGCCGGTTCCGCAGGTCCTTCGATCGTCGCAAACTCGGACCGGCCCTGTGGCACCGCGACTTCCACGACGCGAAAATCGTGGAATGCCCCGATGAGACGCTGATCGGCAAGAGCTTCGGGCAGATCGCCGATGAGCGCGGTATCCATCCGCTGGACGCCTTCCTCGACGTGCTGGTCGACAACGGCGAGCGCAACGTGCGGTGGACCACGATCGTGGCCAACCACCGTCCCGAGCAGCTCGACAAGCTTGCCAAAGAGCCGTCGGTGCACATGGGGTTCTCGGATGCCGGTGCCCACCTTCGCAATATGGCGTTCTACAACTACGGGCTGCGGCTGCTCAAACGGGTCAACGACGCCGCGGCGGCGGGCCGGCCGTTCCTCACCCCGCAGCGCGCGGTGCACCGGCTCACCGCCGAGGTGGCCGACTGGTTCGGGTTGGACGCCGGCACGCTGCGTCGCGGTGACCGTGCCGACTTCGTGGTGATAGATCCGGCTGCGCTGGATGATTCGGTGAATGCCTACCACGAGGCGACGGTGCCGTTCTACGGTGGCCTGAGCCGGATGGTGAACCGCAACGATGACACCGTCATCGCCACCGGTGTCGGCGGCCGGGTGGTGTTCGCCCGCGGTGAGTTCCGCGAGGGTTACGGCAGCACACTGCGTTCGGGGCGCTATCTGCGCGCGGGTGCCGACGTGTCCGATTCCCCGTCGCTGCGCTCGCCCGGCCCGGCCGCCGTCTGAGATGGGCCGTACCCAGCAGCAACGGCGGGCCGAGACCACAGCGCGGTTGCTCGATGCCGGCATCGAGACGATCATCGAGATCGGTTACGCCCGGGCGTCTGCGGCGGTCATCGCCAAACGCGCCGGGCTGTCGGTGGGTGCGCTGTTCCGCCACTATCCGACCATGGGCGATTTCATGGCGGCCACTGCGCGCGAGGTCCTGCGGCGCCAGCTCGACGCGTTCGGCAAGCGGGTCGCGGAGATCCCGGCGGCCGAACCCGCGTTGCCCGCTGTGCTGGTGGCGCTGCGCGATATCACGGCCGGTGACACCAACGCGGTGCTGTACGAGTTGATGATCGCCGCCCGGACCGACGAAAAGCTCTGCGCCACATTGCGTGACGCGCTGACCGATTACCGGGCGAAGATCGTCGAGGCCGCCGGTTCGGTACCGCCGACGGCGGAATTGCCTGGCGACACCCGCGCGGCGCTGACGGCGTTGCTGACCAACACGTTCGACGGCGCGGCCATCCTGCGGCCGGTGCTGCCGGATCAGCGGTTCGAGGACCGCAAACTCGCCGTGCTGACGCAGCTGCTGCAACGCTACTGACGCGAGCCGGCCGCCAGCGCGCGCAGATGCACGACGATGCCGACCAGCGGCCCGCACAACAATGCCACGACGGTCCGGGTCTCCAGGTCCAACGGCAACAGCAGCAGCGCCGCCGCGGCGACGGTGGCGCCGATCCAACCCGTCGCGTAGGCGCGGTGCAGCGCGGCCGCGACCGCGGCGGCGCCGGTGATGGTCAACAGGGCGATCGCCACCGCCGCCGCGGTGAGCCAGGCCAGCAGCGCACCACCGGCCTGGTACTCCGGCCCGAACGCGGTGGAAAGCAGCCACGGCCCGGCGAGCCCGGCAGCGATCACCCCGAGTCCGCCGACCACGGTGACGGTCACCGCCGGTGCCACCAGCGCGCGTAACCGGCGGCCGCGCTGATCAACGAAATGCGCGATCAGGTTGCCCTGCATGGCGGTCAGCGGTACCAGCAGCGGCGCCCGGGTCAAGGTCACCGCGAGGATGACGACGCCGCCGGCGGCCCCCAATTCGGAACTGGTGGCCTGCAGCAGCACCGGGAAACCCATCACCAGTATCGCGCTGGCACCGGCCGCGGCGACCGAGTGTGAGGCGCCCGTCAAAAAGGTCCGGGCGGTGCCCGGGGTGGACAGCGCGGCCGCCGCCCGGACGGTCGGCGAACACAGCAGCATGGCCAGCCACGCCATGCAGCCGGCGACCGTGGCCCACAGGAATCCGGCCAGCCCCCAACCCAGGACGAAGGCTGCCAGCGCGACGGCCACCCGGGCCACGGCGTCGGTCACCATCAGCGAGCCGTACTGGGTCCACCGGTCGGTGCCGGCCAGCATCCCGAGAAGTGTTGCGTGCAGGCAGAACCCGCCGAGCCCGATGCTGAGCAGCGCCACGCTGAGCCACTGTGATTCGGTGAACACCCGGCCCGACCACAGCGGTGCCGACACCGCGATCAGACCGGCCGCACCGACGCCGACGCCCACGGCGACCCGCATCGGATGGGTCCGCGGCGCGTCGGGCGGGTCCGATCCGCGACCGGTGCGCACCTCGCGGGTGGCCTCCTGCAGCAGCCCGTTGGCGGCGCCGCTGACCAGTCCGAACGCTCCCCAGAACACCCCGAAGAGCGAGAACCCGGCCGGTTCCAGGCTGCGCGCGGCCAGATACAGCACGGCGTACCCGCACAGCGCCGTGCAGGCGGTGGCGATGCCCACCCGGGTGACACTGCTCCGCGTGGCCGGCCCGCGGGCCGGTAGCGCAGAGCTGCCGTCGGTCACAGCTCCGGGACGTCCGTGGAATACAGCCAGCGGTCCCACAACCCGCGCAGCGACACGTCGGCGTGGTTGGCGGCCAGCCCGGTGAAATCGTCGGTGACCGCGGTGCTGTGCCGGTATCGGGTGGTCCAGTCGCGCAGCAGCGCAAAGAAGCTGTCGTCCCCGATCACACCGCGCAGCGCGTGCAGGGTCAGTGCACCGCGCTTGTAGACGCGGTCGTCGAACATGTCGACCGGTCCGGGATCGGTCAGCAGCAGGTTCTGCGGGGAGTCGAGGAGGCGCCGGTGGTAGGTCCGGGCCCGTTCGTCGGCGCTGGGCCCGCCGGACTCCTCGGACCACAACCATTCGGCGTAGCAGGCGAAGCCTTCGTGCAGCCAGATGTCGCGCCAGCGCCGGGCGGTCACCGAGTTGCCGAACCACTGGTGCGCCAATTCGTGGGCGATCAGCCGTTCGGCGCTGCGCTTGCCGTCGCAGTGGTTGGCACCGAAGATGGAAAGTCCCTGTGCCTCAAGGGGGATTTCCAGATCGTCATCGGTGACGACGACGGTGTAGCCGGTGTCCAGCGGATACGGTCCGAACCGGCGGATGAACAGCTTCATCATCTGGGTCTGCCGGCCGAAATCGTAATCGAAGTTGCGCCGCAACCGATCCGGTAGCACCGCGTGCATGGGTACCGGACTTTTCTGCAGCCGATGGCGGGTGTACTCACCGATCTGCAGGGTGATCAGGTAGGTGGAGGTGGGTTCGGCCTGCTCGTAGGTCCAGGTGGTCAGGCTGGCGCGGGTCTGCTTGGACAACAGTTCCCCGTTGGCCAGCGCGTAGTACGGACTGTCGGTGCTGATCTTGATGTGGAAGCTGGCCTTGGCCGCGGGGTGGTCGTCACAGGGGAACCAGGAGGCCGCGCCGTTGGGTTGCCCGGCGACCAGCGCGCCGTTGGACAGTTCCTCGAAACCGACCTCGCCCCATACGGTGCGCAGTGGCCGCGGGGTGCCGCCGTAGCGCACCACGACCGTCATCGCCGCGCCGGCGGGCAGCGTCTCGCCCAGGGTGACGTGCAGTTTGCCGCTCGCGCAACGGAACTGGCCCGGGCGGCGGCCGTTGACGGTGACCTTCGACACCGACAGTGCGTCGGAGAGGTCCAGGGTGAAGGCGCGCAGCGCGGCCAGCGTCACCGCGGTGATGGTGACGGTGCCGCCGAGCCGGTTGATCGCCACCTTGTACTCGATGTCGAGTTCGTAACGCGACACCCGATAGCCGAAGTTGCCGTTGCGGGGCAGGTAGGGATCGATCACCGGGGGAGTGTGTGCCGCCTTCTTCGCGGCCTTTTTCAAACTCCTCATTCGGCTCGCTTCTTCTTCGACTTCGTCCACGGCGCAATCGGATTGCCCTGCCAGCGCGTCCACGGCGGCACCTCGTCACCGCGCATCACCAGCGACGCCGGACCGACGGTGGCGCCGGCGCCGATCCGCGAGGCCGGCAGCGCGACGCAGTGCGGCCCCAGCGTGGCGCCCTCGTCGAGCACGACGGTGTCCATCCGCATGATCCGGTCGTGGAACAGGTGGGTCTGCACCACGCAGCCGCGGTTGACCGTGCTGCCCGGACCCAGCGTGATGAGGTCGGCTTCGGGCAGCCAGTAGGTTTCACACCACACACCGCGGCCGATCTTGGCGCCCAGTCCGCGCAACCAGAGGTTCATCACCGGGGTACCGGTCGCGGCACGGGCGAACCACGGCGCGGCCACCGTCTCCACGAAGGTGTCCGAGACCTCGTTGCGCCACACGAACGACGACCAGAGCGGATGCTCGATGGCATCGATGCGGCCGATGACGACCCATTTGGCGGCCACCGCGATCCCGCCGGCGACCGCACCCGCGGCCAGCAGCACCAGCCCGCCGGCCAGTGCGGTGAATGCGTAGCCGATCGCATCGGCCAGGGTGTGCAGCGCGGCCAGCACCGCGACGCCGATTCCGAACGTGACGATGACCGGGATCAGTCGGCAGGTCTCGACCAGCGAGCGCATGATCTTGAGCTTGGTCGACGGGTGGAAGGTGCGCAGCACGTCGGCCGCCGTGGGTTGGCGGCGCAGGCGGATCGGTGGGCTGCCCAGCCAGGACGAGCCGGCCTTGGCCTTGTGGGGTGCGGCCGACAGCACCGCCACCAGCCCGTCGTCGGGCACCCGGCGACCGGGCTGGGTGATGCCGGAGTTGCCGAGGAAGGCACGCTTGCCGATGGTGGCCTTGGCGACGTGGATCCAGCCGCCGCCGAGTTCGTAGGAGGCCACCATGGTGTCGTCGGCCAGGAATGCGCCGTCGGCCACCTCGGTGAACTTCGGGGTCAGCAGTGCCGTCGAGATCTCGGTGCCCTTGCCGACCTTGGCGCCGAGCAACCGGAGCCACCACGGCGTCAGCAGGCTGGCGTACACCGGGAACAGGTAGTTGCGGGCGGCGTCCATCAGCCGCTCGGTGGCCCACAGCTGCCAGCCGACCCGGCTGCGCACGGGGTGATATCCCTCGGTCAGACCGACCGCCAACAGTCGCACGCCCAGCACCGTCAGCGCCGCGTACGTGCCGAAGGCGACCAGGGCGGCCACCGGCGTCCACACCAGGGCGGGCACCAGCGCGTCGACCGGGCTCGCGGTATCGCGGACGGCCCAGCCCAGCACCGCCAGGCCGGCGGCCAGCGCCGTCAGCGGCAACGCACCCAGCAGCACCGAGGTCACGCTGTACGCGCCGACCCACAGCGGGGCGCGGCCGGGTCGTTCATCGGGCCAGGGGTGACGGGCCTTGCCGGATTTCGCGGCGGGTGAGCCCTTCCAGTACTGGCCGTTCTTGACCTTGCCCACCACGCCGGAACCCGGTGCCACATCGGCGTTCTTACCGATCGCGGCGCCGGGGAACACGGTGGTGCGCGCCCCGATGGTGGCGTCGTTGCCGATGCTGATGGGGCCGACGTGGAAGAGGTCGCCGTCGATCCAGTGCCCGGTCAGGTCCACCTCCGGTTCCACCGAGGCGCGATGGCCGATGGTGAGCATGCCGGTGACCGGTGGCGCGGAATGCAGGTCGACGCCCTTGCCGATCGAATTGCCCAGCGCGCGTCCGTAATACACCAGCCACGGGGCGCCCGCCTGGTTCTCCGCACCGCTGGCCTCGGCGAGCCGCTCGGCGAACCACACCCGCAAATGCTCGGATCCGCCGCGGCGATAACTGCCCGGCTGCAGATTCGACAGCAGGGTCCGCGCGCCCAGCACGGCGATGCCCATCCGGCCGGGCGGGGTGATGAAGATCAAGAACCCGGCCAGGATCCACCACCAGTTCAGCGTCTCGGCCCACGGCACGAGATCGATGGCGGCGGCGACGTTGTTGAGGATGGCCAGCCAGATGACCCACTGCAGACCGGTCAGCGTGGCCAACGGCACCGACAGCGCGACCTGGGCAAGCTGAGTGGCGACCGGGGTCGGCCGCACATCGCGGCGCACCACCTCCGGCGGCGGGGCCAGCTCATCGAGGTACCCGGCCAGCGAACCGAGCCGCGGGTGGTCGTACAGGTCGGCGACGGTGACCTGCGGATAGCGGCCGCGCACCGCGGTGACCAGCTGCGCGGCCGACAGCGAGCCGCCGCCGAGGGCGAAGAAGTCGGCCTCGGGACCGTCGACGGCCGCGGCCAGCACATCGCGCCACAACCCGGCCAGCCAGCCCATGGTGCCGCCCAGATCGGGTTCGTCCTCTTGCGCGGCGCCGGGCGGGGGCCAGGGCAGCGCGTTGCGGTCGACCTTGCCCGAGGTGCGGGTGGGCAGGTCCTCAAGCAGCACCAGCCGCGGTATCAGCGCGGCGGGCAACGCCTCGGCCAGCGCCGCGCGGGCCGCACCCAGATCGAAGGAAGGATCGGCGGATGCGATGTATCCCACCAGCAATGGGGTACCGCTGGCGGTCTTGCGCACGGCCGCGGCCCCGCCGCTGACACCCGGCAGGTTGACCAGTGCGGCGTCGACCTCGCCGAGCTCGATCCGGCGCCCGCCGACCTTCACCTGATCGTCGGCGCGGCCCTGGAAGTACAGGCCGTCGGCCTCCAGCCGCACCAGGTCACCGCTGCGGTAGGCGCGCTGCCAGCCGAGGGTGTGCATGGGCGCGTACTTCTCGGCGTCCTTGTCGGGGTCCAGGTAGCGGGCCAGGCCCACGCCGCCGATGACCAGTTCACCGATCTCGCCGATGGCCACCGGGGTGCCGTCCTTGCCGACGACGGCCAGGTCCCAGCCGGCCAGCGGCAGCCCGATGCTCACTGCGGAGCGGCCGTCCAGTGGCGCGGCGCAGGCCACCACGGTCGCCTCGGTGGGGCCGTAGGTGTTCCACACCTCGCGGCCGTCGACGGCGAGGCGCTCGGCGAGCTCGGGCGGGCAGGCCTCGCCGCCGAAGATCAGCAGCCGCACGGCCTCCAGTGCCTCGGCCGGCCACAGCGCGGCCAGCGTGGGCACCGTCGAGACCACGGTGATATCGCGGCTGACCAGCCAGGGTCCGAGGTCCATGCCGCTGCGCACCAGCGAGCGCGGTGCCGGCACCAGGCAGGCACCGTTGCGCCAGGCCAGCCACATCTCCTCACACGATGCGTCGAAGGCGACCGACAGGCCGGCCAGCACCCGGTCACCGGGGCCGATGGGAGCGGACTGCAGGAACATCCGGGCCTCGGCGTCGACGAACGCCGCGGCATTGCGATGGGTGACGGCCACACCCTTGGGGGTGCCGGTGGATCCCGAGGTGAAGATGATCCAGGCGTCGTCGCGGGTCAGGGGAGCGGCCGCGCGCCAGCCGCGCGACGATCCCGGCCCACGGACCAGCCCCGCCTCGGTGATGATCGCGACCACCTGGGCCTCACCGAAGACCAGCGCGGCGCGTTCCTCGGGATCGTCGGCGTCCACCGGGACGTAGGCGGCGCCGGCGGCCAGGGTGGCCAGGATGGCGGTGTAGAGCGCGTAGCTGCCCGACGGCATCCGGATGCCGATGCGGTCGCCCCGGCCGATACCGCGGGCGGCCAGCCACTGCACGCTCTCCTCGATATCGCCGATCAACTCGGCATAGGTGAGCTGCACCTCGCCGTCGTCGATCGCCGGCGCGTCGGGGAAGCGGCGCGCCGTCTCATAGAGGATGTCGATCAGGGTCCGCGGGGCGGCAGCGGCTGACGAGAGTAGGTACTGGGGAGGGATGGCCAACCCGGGTTCCGCTGCTGTCACGGCTATAAAACTACTGAAGCCGTACGGGCGGCCCGCGCGCGGCGCGCGGCGTCCGGGTGTCGGGTTGCGGTCGCGCCGATCGCAATCATTGGCAGGTGTGAGGCGCATTCCTAACCTGCTGGGGTGCGGCTATTCGTGGTGGACGACTTCTGGCGGGAGCTGACCTCGGGACCGGAACCGGTGGTCAGGGTGGCGGCCGACGACCTGCAGCAGGCGCATCGTGCGCGCGCCCGGCTGCGCGATGCCGATGACGGGGTAGCGGTCATCCTCGATATCGAGGTGGCGGTCGCGCGGGACGTCCGCGCCGCGTGCGCGGCGCTGGGCGCGACGGGCGGCGTGCGCTACGCAGGTACTCTGCACGGGCTGGCCGGACTGCTCGCCGATATCCAGACCACCGGGGTCGCCGACGGGGTGACCCTGGTCGGTGCCGCTGCGCCGCAGGATCTCGCCGATCTGGGCCGCGCGGTGCTGACCCTGCTGCAGCGGCGCGACCGTGCCTGCGCCTGACCCGACGCTCAGGACGGTGCGGCCAGGTCGGCGATCGACAGTCGCGATCCCTGCGCGCGGGCGGCCTCGAAGGCCTCAGCCCCCAGCACCGCCCGCGCGGCGGCCGCCACCGCGGCGAGGTCGGCGTCGTACACCTTGAACCGCACGCCGCCCTGCTGAGCGCGGATGGCGTCGGCAGCGCCTCCCAGCCGCGCCGACTCGCGGTGCTCGCCGGCGGCCTCGGCGGCCTGCGCCAGGCAGTCCAGGACGTCGGGCAGCGCGCCGTGCGCACCGGTCTCCAGCGCCGCGGACAGCCCGCGCCGGGCATCCTCGGCGGCGCCGGTGTGGTCGCCGCTGCGCAGTCGGCGCCGGGCGCTGGTGGTCAGTGCGGTGGCCAGGTGCCAGCCCCGCACCGATGGCAGCAGGGCGGTCACCCACTGCTCGGCGGTCGCGAGATCACCGCGCGCGATGGCGATGTCACCCACCGGGTTCAGGTTCATCGACGCCACCTGCCGATATTCGGTGAGCAGATGTGCGGCCAGTCGGCTGCTCTCCCCGGCGGCGTCGAGTTCACCGTCGGCCAGATAGGTGACCGCCAGCGCGGCGTGCACCTGCCCCACCCACATGTCGCCGAGGCCGGCGGCCGCGGCCAGCGCCGCCTTCGCCGACTCGCGCGCGGCCCCGGTGTCACCCCTGCGGGCCAGCACGTGCGCACCGGTGATCAGCGCCTGCGCCTGGTGCAGCGGATCGCGCCCGGCCGCGGAATCGGCTGCGATGACGGAACACTCGGCCGCGGCGTGGACCAGATCGCCGGCCAAAAAGGACGCGCCCCCGTGACCCCAGCACCGGCAGGCCCGGGCCACATATCCCTCACCGATGGTGTCGGCGACGGCGAGACCCTCGGCGCCCGCGGTGCGTGCCGTCACGGGATCACCGGCACCGGCTATCGCGGCATAGGCGCGCCAGCTGAGCAGTTCGGCCAGATGCCAGTTGTCCCCGAGTTCGCGGGCCAGCGCGATCGCCTCGTCGAAGTAGCGGTCGGCGGTGGCCCTGGTGAACACCGAATTGCTGCAGCAGGCGATCAGCGCCCGCAACAACAGTTGTGGGTCGTCGAATTCGCGGGCCAGCAGCAGCGCGCTCTCGGCTTCCTCGAGCCCCTCGGCGGCCCGCACCGAGGCGTCCAGGAACATCTTGTCGGCGACCGCACGCGCATGGGAGGCGGCCAGTGCCGAGTCGGCGGGGGAGGCGTCCGCGGCGAGCGCGGCGGTGAACCAGGCGAGTCCTTCGTGGACGAGCCCGCGCGCCAGCCACAGCGGCGGCAGCGATGACGCCAATTCCAGTGCAAGGGCGTTGTCGCCGTTGGTGAGGCTCCATTCGAAGGCGGCGCGCAGGTTGTCGATCTCGTTGTCGGCCTGCTCGATGCGTCGTGTGCGGTCCGGGGTGCCGGGCGCGCTGATGCCCGCCGCCATCGCGGTGTAGTGGTCGCGATGCCGGCTTCGCACCCCGGCGACCTCGCCGCACTCGCCGAGTTTCTCCAGCGCGTACTGGCGGACGGTTTCGAGCATCCGGTAGCGCGTGGCGCCCTCGGTGGTGTCCACGCTGACCAACGACTTGTCGATGAGCAACGTGAGCAGGTCCAGCAGCTCGAAGGGCTCGACGCCCGCACCTGCGCAAACTGTCTGCGCCGCAACCAGATCAAAGCCGCCCATGAACACCGAGCAGCGGCGGAACACGATGCGTTCCGGTTCGGACAGCAAATTGTGTGACCAGTCCACCGAGGCGTGCAACGTCTGCTGGCGATGCGCGGCCGAGCGCGGCCCGCTGACCAGCAGCCGGAACCGGTGTTCCAGACCGTCGAGGATATCGGCGAGCGACATCGAGCGGACCCGGGCGGCGGCCAGTTCGATGGCCAGCGGCACCCCGTCGAGCCGTCGGCAGATCTCGGTGATGATCGACCGGGCCCGCGGGGTGGGGGTGAAACCGGGGCGGGCGGTGGTGGCGCGGTCGACGAACAGTTCGACGGCCTCATCGTCCACCGACAGCGACGGCACCCGCCAGATCACCTCGCCCGGGGTGCCGATGGGTTCGCGGCTGGTGACCAGGAATCGCAGGCCCGGGCAGCTGCTCAGCAACTCGACGATCAAATCGGCGCTCGCATCGAGCAGATGCTCGCAGTTGTCGAGCAGGACCAGCATCGACCGGTCCGAGACGGACTGCACCAGAGTGTCGATCGTGGACCGGCCGGGACGGTCGGGCGCACCCAGCACCCGGGCGACGGTGCTGGCCACCAGGGTCGGGTCGGCGATCGAGGACAGGTCCACGAACTGGGCGTCCTCGAAGCCGCTGACGACCTGCAGGGCGAGCCGGGTCTTGCCCGTCCCGCCGGCGCCGGTGAGGGTGACCAGCCGGCTCTCCTTGAGCAACCCGGCGACCTCTTCGATCTGCGGTCGACGCCCGACGAAGGTGGTCAGCTGCAGCGGCAGGTTCGGTGCGGCCGCGGGCACGGAGGTGCGCAGCGCGGGGAAGCTGAGTCGCAGGTCCGGATGGCAGAGCTGGTGCACGCGCTCGGGCCGGTGCAGATCACGCAGGGCGTGGGTGCCCAGGTCGGTCAGCCAGGTGTTCGGCGGCAGCACATCGGCGACGAGCGCCTCGGTGGCGCCGGAGAGCACCGTCTGGCCGCCGTGCGCGAGATCTCGCAGCCGGGCGCACCGGTTGATGGTCGGGCCTGCGTAGTTGACGGCGTCGCGCAGCTGGATCTCCCCGGTGTGGACGCCGACGCGCAGCGAGATCGGCTGCAGCGGGGCGAACTGCAGCGCCAGGGCGCAGGCCACCGCGTCCGACGGTCGCTGGAAGGCCACCACGAAGCTGTCGCCCTCGCCCTGTTCGAGCGGTCGGGCGCCGTGATGATCGGCGACGGCCCGCGACAGCGCGAGCTCCATTGTTGCGACCGCCGCGGTCATCTCCTCGGGTTGGGTCTCCCAGAGCCGCGTCGAACCCTGGACGTCGGCCATCAACAACGTCACGATGCCGGTGGGCAGTTCGGTCACGTGCGGCGCTCCCCATCAGGTCAGATGCGATCATGGTGACACGCCGAAACCGCAGGTGTGGCGGATGCATCGCGGTAGTTGATGCGCAGGCGGCAACTGATTCACATCCTGCATTAGTCGAGGCCGAATCGGTCTTGGACAGGAATGGATTGCGGTCATACCGTTGCTGATGTGACTGCGACTCTTCCCACCCAGTTGACCGGCCAGATGATCATCGCCGGAACGCCCGTGACGGGCACCGGCAAGGAGATCCAGGGCTTCGATCCGGCCATCGGCAAGCCCCTGGAACCGACCTACCGGCACGGTGGCGCCGAGAACGTCGCCGCCGCCGCTGCCGCCGCCGCCGAGGCGTTCCCCGTCTACCGGGCCACCACCTCCGAGCAGCGTGCCCAATTCCTGGAGGGCATCGCCACCCAGATCGAGGCCGTCAGCGAATCGCTGATCGCCCGGGCCTCCGCCGAGACCGGCCTGCCGACCGCCCGCATCACCGGCGAGGTGGGCCGCACCACCGGACAGCTTCGGCTGTTCGCCGGCGTGCTGCGTGAGGGCAGCTGGAACGGCGCCCGCATCGACACCGCGCAGCCCGACCGCGCCCCGCTGCCCCGCCCCGACATCCGTCAGCGCTTCATCCCGCTGGGCCCGGTGGCGGTGTTCAGCGCGTCCAACTTCCCGCTGGCCTTCTCCGTCGCCGGCGGTGACACCGCCTCGGCGCTGGCCGCCGGTTGCCCCGTCGTGGTCAAGGGTCACGACGCCCACCCGGGCACCTCCGAGATCGTCGCGCGCGCCATCACCGCCGCCGTCGCCGAGGCCGGGCTGCCCGCAGGCACCTTCTCGCTGCTGTTCGGCTCGGGCCCGGACCTGGGCGTCGCCCTGGTCACCGACCCGCGGATCAAGGCCGTCGGCTTCACCGGATCCCGTTCGGGCGGAACCGCTCTGGTCGCAGCGGCGGCCGCGCGGCCGGAACCGATCCCGGTCTACGCCGAGATGAGCTCCATCAACCCGGTGTTCCTGCTCGACGGCGCGCTGGCAAGCCACGGTGCCGATCTCGGCAAGGC
This sequence comes from Mycobacterium sp. NPDC003323, assembly GCF_053589535.1. Taxonomy (NCBI): domain Bacteria; kingdom Bacillati; phylum Actinomycetota; class Actinomycetes; order Mycobacteriales; family Mycobacteriaceae; genus Mycobacterium; species Mycobacterium sp. NPDC003323. The sequence continues at coordinate 333,546 of NZ_JBSFSB010000003.1, read as the reverse complement.
GTTCATCGCGTCGCTGACGATGGGCTCCGGACAGTTCTGCACCAATCCCGGCCTGGTCATCGCCATCGACGGCCCCGGCCTGGACGCATTCGTCGCCGCCGCCAGTGAGGCCATCTCCGGCGCACCGGCCACCCCGATGCTCACCCCGAACATCGCGCGCAGCTACGCCGATGGTGTGGAGAGTCTCGGCGGGGCCGCCACGCTCGTCGCCCGCGGCGAGGCCTGCACCAGCGACACCGGATGCCACGCGGCGTTGTTCACCACCGACGCGCAGAGCTTCCTGGCGTCGGAGGTGCTGCAGGCCGAGGTCTTCGGATCGTCGAGCCTGATCGTGCGGTGCGCCGACACCGCCGAGGTGCAGACCGTCGCCCGCGGTATCGAGGGACAGCTGACCGCGACCGTGCACGCCGACGACTCCGATGTCGAGGCCGCGGGCGCTCTGCTGCCGCTGCTGGAACTCAAGGCGGGCCGGATCCTGTTCAACGGCTGGCCGACCGGTGTCGAGGTGTGCCACGCGATGGTGCACGGCGGCCCGTTCCCCGCCACGTCCGACTCGCGCACCACCTCCGTCGGCGCGCGGGCGATCGAGCGCTTCCTGCGCCCCGTTGCCTACCAGGACGTCCCGAAGTCCTTGCTGCCCAGCGCTGTTGCTGACGGCAATCCCGATCACCTGTGGCGGCGCATCGACGGCCGGCTCACACAGGACTGACACCTCCCACCCCACCACCTCATCTCAAGGAGCCATCCCGATGCGTCCCAACTTCCAAGGCGTGCTGTTCTTTCCCGTCACCCCCATGACGGAATCCGGCGCCGTCAACCTGGAAGCCCTGTCCCAGCACCTGAAGAAGGGCGCGGAGGCCGGACCCGGCGGCGTCTTCATCGCCTGCGGCACCGGTGAATTCCACGCACTGGAGCTCGAGGAGTTCCGCGCCGTGGTGCGCACCGCGGTCGAGGTGATCGCCGGCCGCGTGCCGGTCTACGCCGGCGCCGGCGGCTCGGTCGCCCAGGCCAAGGCGTACGCCGTGGCCGCGCAGGAGGAGGGTGCCGACGGCATCCTGCTGCTGCCGCCGTACCTGGTCGAGGTTCCGCAGGCCGGTCTGGTCGATTACGTGGCCGCCGTGGCGGGGGTGACCACGCTGCCGGTCATCGTCTACAACCGCAACAACGCCAAGTTCACCGAGGCGTCCGCGGTGGCCGTCGCCAAGATCGGCAATGTCATCGGATTCAAGGACGGCACAGGCAATTTCGATCAGGTCGCCCGCATCGTCGCCGCGGTCACCACCCAGGTCGACCCGGATTTCCTGTTCTTCAACGGGCTGCCCACCGCCGAGACCACCCAGCTGGCGTTCCGCGCCATCGGTGTGCCGCTGTACTCGTCGGCGACCTTCGCCTTCGCGCCGGATCTGGCGCTGGCGTTCTACAATTCGCTGGAATCCGGCAATGTCGAGCTGACCAACGCGCTGCTCAATGCATTCTTCATCCCGCTGGTGCAGCTGCGTGACACCGTCCCCGGCTACGCCGTGTCGCTGGTCAAGGCGGGCGTGACGATGGAGGGTGTGCCCGCCGGTGGAGTCCGTCCGCCGCTGGTGATGCCGACCGCAGAAGATGTCGAGAAGCTGGCCTCGATCGTGGCCGCGGGCCGCGCGGTGGTGGCCGGCGCGCTGAGCGGGGCCGTCTAGACCATGACTCGACATCCGACGGCGATCCGTGTCACCGGCGCACGGGTCACCCCGGTCGCGTTCGCCGATCCGCCGCTGCTGAACACCGTCGGCGTACATCAACCGTACGCACTGCGGGCGATCATCCAGCTGGACACCGATGCGGGTCTGGTCGGTCTCGGCGAGACCTACGCCGACACCCGGCACCTGGCCCGGTTGAACGCCGCGGCCGAGGCCATCACCGGCCTGGATGTCTTCGCGCTCAACGAGATCCGTGCCGCCATCGCGGTGCGGCTCGCGGGTGACGACGCGGCCGTCGGCACCGCAGGCATGATCACCACCGCGAGCGCGACCGATCAGGTGTTCTCGCCGTTCGAGGTGGCCTGTCTGGACGTGCAGGGCCATGTGCTGGGTCGGCCGGTCTCAGACCTGTTGGGCGGCAAGGTCCGCGATGAGGTGCCGTTCAGTGCCTACCTGTTCTACAAGTGGGCCGCCCACCCCGGTGCCGAGCCGGACCGGTTCGGTGCGGCGCTGGACCCGGACGGCCTGGTCGCGCAGGCCCGGCGCATCGTCGACGAGTACGGCTTCACCGCGATCAAGGTCAAGGGCGGGGTGTTCGCGCCCGAGGAGGAGATGGCCGGTATCGAGGCGCTGGCCAAGGCCTTCCCGGGGGTCCCGCTGCGACTGGATCCCAACGCCGCCTGGAGCCCGCAGACCTCGGTCAAGGTGGCCTCCGGTCTGGCCGGGATCCTGGAGTACCTGGAGGATCCGACACCCGGGCTCGACGGGATGGCCGAGGTGGCCCGGCAGGCTCCGATGCCGCTGGCGACCAACATGTGCGTCGTCGCCTTCGATCAGCTCAAGCCGGCCGTGCTCAAGGATTCGGTGAAAGTCGTTCTCTCCGATCACCATTACTGGGGCGGTCTGCAGCGCTCGCGGCTGCTGGCCGGGATCTGCGAGACCTTCGGGCTGGGTCTGTCGATGCACTCGAATTCGCACTTGGGCATCAGCCTGGCCGCGATGGTGCACCTGGCCGGTGCCACCCCGAATCTGACCTACGCGTGTGACACCCACTGGCCGTGGAAGACCGAAGACGTGGTCGCCGATGGTGCGCTGAGATTCGTCGACGGCGCCGTGCCGGTGCCGACCGGTCCCGGTCTGGGCGTGCAGATCGACGAGGACTCGCTGGCAGCCCTGCACGAGCAGTACCTCACCTGCGGTATCCGTGACCGCGACGACACGGGCTACATGCAGACCGTCGATCCGAGCTTCACGCTGGCCAGCCCGCGCTGGTAGCCCTAGGGTGAACCGATGGCAGACCGGCCGGCGGCCATCGATGTCGCCCATCCACCCGAGTTGATGCTCAAGATCGTCAATCCCACGCTGGGACTGGCGCTCAAGACCCCGCTGGGCCGTTTCGCCGGCGACTTCATGCTCGTCGAGTTCACCGGGCGCAAATCGGGCAGGCGGTACTCCACCCCGGTGAGTGCGCACCGCCTCGACGGTGATCTCTACGCCGTGCTCGAAGCGCAGTGGAAGTTCAACTTCAGCGGTGGTGCCGAAGCCGTCGTATACGTCGACGGCACGAAGTCGACCAGGCATGGCGAGCTCATCGGTGAACCCGCCGCCGTCGCCGCACTCGTCGAGCGCATCGCCACCGGCTACGGGCCCAAGAAGGCGCAACGTCAGATGGGGATGACGTTTCCCGGGGACCGGTTGCCGACCATCGCCGAGTGGGAAGAGGCGGTCGCGCGGTTGAAGATCGCGGCGATCAAGCTGAGCTGACGGGTTCGCCCGATCACGGGCCTCAGCCTGATCCCGCCGCGCGGATCGCCTCGAACAGGCTCACCAGGACGTCCACCAGATGATCGCGCTCGACCTCGACATCGCCGAGCAGCACCGCGCCGATGGTGGCGGTGACACCGCCGACCAGAAACTGGGACACCAGCCGCAGATCCGTCGGCAGCCCATCGGCCGCCAGGCCGGGATCGCCGCCGGCAGCGGTCGAGGCCAGCATGCCGGCGAACCGGCTCGACTCGGCCAGGCTGCGCCGGCCCAGCGCCGGCGACGCGGTGGCCTCCAGCACCAGGATCCGGCCCTTGCGCGGATCGCCGAGAATCAGATCGACCAACTCGCCCAGCACGGCTCGGGTGCGCGCGGTGTCGTCATCGGGCGCCTGTTCCAGGGCGCTGACCGACCGGCGCGCCGCCTCCTCGATGACCTCGGTGTAGACGGCCAGATGCAGGGCCTCGATATCGGTGAAGCTCTCGTAGAAGTAGCGGGCCGCGACCCCGGAGGCCTCGGTGACCCCGCGCACCGTGGTGCCGGCGATACCCCGGGTGCCCATCAGTTCCACGCCTGCGGCCAACAGCTTGGCGCGTCGTACGGCGACCCGGTCTCCCGCGGTCTGTCCGCCGTAGCGCCGGGTGACCATCGCACCATCTTGACACAGCCGGGAAGCGCTGATTTGCTCAAACTGCACACAGATGTTTCCTGTTTTGGGATGGGAGTCGGGGATGACGAGCACGGTGGTTCCGAGCGCGGCCGAAAAGGATCCTGAGCGGGAGCCCAAGCCCTGGGATCCGGGCCGACCGCACCGCGAGCTGGCCGCCGATGTGCGCTGGTGGATGGGGATGCCGCTGGCTTTCGGCCTGTTCGGCCGACTGGCCCTCGACCAGGTGGCCTACCGCCCGGTGGCCGCGGCCGTCGACGCCAGCGGACGGTTCGCGGCCAACTTCACCGACCGCGGCATCAACAGCTACCTGTGGAACGGACCGCTGGCGTTCAGCGACGAGGCCGACCGCCGGGCCGCCGCCGAGCGCCTGAAGAACAAGCACGGCGCGGTGCACGGGGTCGGCAAGGGTGACTTCGAGGGTGAACGGTTCAGCGCCCTGGATCCCAAGCTGTGGAAGTGGGTCGGCACCTCGTCGCTGCGCGTGTTCTACGCCGGCTATCTGGCGATCTACGGCAAGGACCTGTCCGCCGAACAGCGCGAGGTCGTGTGGCAGACGGTGTGTGCCATCGCCGATGTGGGCCTGCCGAGTTCGGCGGCCGACGTGGCCGAAACGGTGGCCGATATGCAGGCCTATTACGACGAGATCGCGGCCACCGAACTGGCTTCCAACCCGTTCCTGCAGTGGGCGGCCGACCAGTTCTCGGCCCCGCCGGTGCCGACGCTGTTCGGTCCGGCGTGGTTGCACCGGCTGGCTGCCCCGGCCTGGGCGCTGGCTGCGCCGGCTCTGGCCCGGCCGGCCCGCATCTGCGCCGAATCGACCACCCATCCCAAGATGATGGAACTGCTCGGAAGTCAATGGAATTCGCGCAAGCAGCTGGAGTTCGCCTGCTACCGCACGGTCATCCGGGTCGCCCGCCGCACACTGCCCAAGTGGGCGCTGTTGGAGCCGATGGCCTACAACCGCTACCGCTACGAGCAACTGCGCGCGTTTCACGACAAGTACGAGTTGGAGTCGTTCGCCGCCCGCTAGACTCATGCACTGGTGATGTCACGCAGCGGTGCGGTGATACGAGGAGTGCATCGATGTTCTCGCTGGCCAGGTTGTTCTGTTTCATCGCGGTCGCCGAGGAGCTGCACTTCGGCCGGGCGGCCGAACGGCTGCACATGACCCAACCTCCGCTGAGCCGACAGATTCAGCAGCTCGAGGCCGAACTCGGTGTGCAGCTCATCGACCGCACCACCCGCTCGGTCACCCTGACCCCGGCCGGGGTGGCATTCCTGCCCGATGCCCGGCGCATCCTGCAGCTGGCCGAGAGCGCGGCGCTGACGGTCAAGCGGGTGCCGGCGGGCGATCTCGGCACCGTCGTGGTGGGATTCACCGCGGCGTCGGCGCATGCGGTGTTGCCGCGGTTGCTGGAGCACACCCGCGACAAGCTGCCCGACGTCAAACTCGAACTGCGCGAGATGGTTTCGTCGGTGCAGCTGGAGGCGTTGATGAGCGGGGACATCGACCTGGGCATGGCCCGGCCACCGCTGAAGCGTCCCGGCATCGTGTCCCGCCCACTGCTGCACGAACAACTGGTGGCCGCGCTGCCCGCCGATCATCCGCTGGCCGGCCAGACCCGTCAGCTGACGCTCAACGACCTCGACGGCGAGGACTTCGTGATGTATTCACCGGTCCAGGCGCGGTATTTCAACGAGTTGCTGATCAGTACCTTCACCATCGCCGGGGCCACGCCGCGCTACGTCCAGTTCGTCACCCAGGTGCACACGATGCTGGTGCTGGTGCGCTCCGGTATCGGTATCGCCCTGGTGCCGGCCTCGGCGGCCACCCTGCATCCGGACGGTGTGGTGTTCCGGACGATCGGCGCCTTCCGTGAGCGGCCGGTCGAACTCGACGCCTGCTGGCGTCAGGACAGCACCAATCCGGCGCTGCTGCGGCTGCTGCGCGATGTGCTGCCGGCGCGGGAGTGGACCACCGACGATCTGCTGGACGGATTCGTCGGGGGTTAAACCCGGACCGCGGGCTGCACGACGGGTGTGACCAGCGACCCGTTGGCCAGGAACTCGTCGAGGTTGCGCAGGGTCAACGCCTCCATGGCCGCGCGGGTCTGCACGGTGCCGCTGCCGACATGGGGCAGCAGCACGACGTTGTCCAGCTCGAAAAGCTCGGCCGGAACCTCGGGTTCGGCGGCGAAGACGTCCAGTCCGGCGCCGGCCAGCCGGCCTTCCCGCAGCGCGGCCACCAGGGCGACCTCGTCGACGACGCTGCCGCGGGCGATGTTGATCAGATAGCCGTCGGCGCCGAGGGCCTCGAGCACCTCGGCATCGACCAGCTCGGCCGTCGAGCTGCCGCCGGCCGCGGCGACGACCAGGACGTCGACCTCGCGGGCCAACTCCACCGGGGTGCCGACGTATCGGTAGGGCGAACCCTGCACTTCGCGGCGGTTGTGATAGCTGATCGTGCAGTTGAAAGCGCTGAGCCGCTTGGCGATCGCGCTTCCGATGCGGCCCAGGCCGATGATCCCGACCCGGGTGTTGCTGACCTGTCGGGTCAGCGGGTAGTTGCCTTCGCGCACCCAGCGGCCGGCCCGCACGAAGCGGTCGGATGCCGAGAACTGGCGCATCGTGTCGATCAGCAGGCCGACGGCGGTGTCGGCCACACAGTCGGTCAGGACGTCGGGGGTATTGCTCACCCCGACGCCCCGAAGTTCAGCGGCCGCAACATCGGTGGTGTCATAGCCGACGCCGAAGTTGACGACGGCACCGAGGTTGGGCAGTGCGGACATCAGCGTGGCGTCCACGCCGGTGCGACCGGAGGTCACCGCGGCCGTGATGTCGGCACCGTGCTCGGCCAGGAAGTTGGCGCGTGCCGCGGCGTCATCGGGTAGCACCAGTGCGTCGTAGCGGGTGCGCAGGGTCTCGGCCAGGGATGGCTTGAGGGGGCCCACCTGCAGGACCGAGGCTTGTGCCGCCTGGGAAGGCGAGGTATCCGGCATTGTCGCTCCTTCGCTACGTGCTGCCACGGTAAGGAGACCTGCGGATACCTGTCCAACACGGAAATAGCATGGGTTGATGCAGAACCCGCATGGCTGACGATTTGGCGATTGCATCGCGGTATCAAAACCCCACCGTCGAGGTGATAACCGCAGTTCAACAGCATTTCCGCGATGACGCAAAGGTGCCGCGACCGTGCGCCATCCGGCTGTTTCCGCCGATTTCGTGCAGTTGACGCTGTCCAGAAAGCGCTCCTACGGTGTGTCTACCGTCACAGATGGTGTCCACATACGTAGACGTCTCATCCACTGACTCAGTTCGAACAGCCCACATCTCGATCTGGAGGTCCCCATGGCAGCGACGCGCACGCTCCTCATCCTCACCGGCGCCTGCGTGCTCAGTGCCGGGTGCACCGTCGCCAATTCCGGTGGCGGGGGGTATGACCCCGAGACGCTGCGCATCGTGTTGCAGCAGGAGCCGCCCACACTGGAACCCTGCGAGAGCTCGCTCACCTCCACCGGCATCGTGGTCCGGTCCAACATCACCGAGCCGCTGATCGAACGCGACGCCAACACCGGCGATCTGCAGCCGCTGCTGGCCACCGCCTGGGAACAGACCAGCCCCAACGAGTGGACCTTCACCTTGCGCGACGGTGTCACCTTCTCCGACGGCGCGCCGTTCACCTCCGAGGACGCCGCCTTCTCCATCGATCGCGCCGTGAACTCCGATCTGCAGTGCAACGTCGACGGATACGTCTTCGGTGACGAGAAGCTGGCGCTGCAGACCCCCGATCCCAACACCGTGGTGATCGGCACCACTGCTCCGGATCCGATTCTCCCACTGCGTATCTCGTTCGTGGAGATGGTTCCCCGCACCACCAGCTCGACCGAGAAGGTGCGCGAGCCCATCGGCACCGGCCCCTACGCGATCGCGGACTGGGAGTACGGCCAGAAGCTGACCCTGGCCCGCAACCCCGCCTACTGGGGCCAGCCGCCGGCATTCGCCAAGGCCGAATACCAGTGGCGCAGCGAGGGCAGCGTGCGGGCGGCCATGATCACCAACGACGAGGCCGATATCGCCGTCGGCCTGGGTCCCGAGGACGGCGCCGGCGATCTCGGGGTCCCGTTCCAGAACAACGAGACCACCGCACTGCGCATGCAGGCCACCGAACCGCCGCTGAACGACATGCGGGTCCGGCAGGCCATCAACTACGCCGTCAACCGCACCGGCATCGTGAAGGCCTTGTTCCGCGACCTGGGCAAGCCTGCGGCACAGCTCATCCCGTCGGGTGTGGTCGGATACAACGCCGAACTGCCACTCTGGCCGCACGATATCGACAAGGCCAAGGAACTGATCGCCGAGGCGAAGGCCGACGGCGTCCCGGTGGACACCCAGATCCGGCTGATCGGGCGCACCGCGCAGTTCCCGAAGATCACCGAGACCATCGAAGTGCTGCAGAGCGAATTCACCGAGATCGGCCTGAACGTCAAGATCGAGATGATGGACACCGCCGGCCAGTTGCAGTACCAGCTGCGCCCGTTCCCGGACAACACCGGGCCCTACCTGCTGATGATCATGCACGGCAACCAGGCCGGTGACGCCGCGTTCACCATGGACCAGTACATGCTTTCCGACGGACCGCAGGCCGCCTACGGCACACCGGAATTCGATGCCAAGATCCGGGCGGCCGAGGCGCTGACCGGGGACGCCCGCCAGGACGCCTTCGCCGAGCTGTTCGCCGAGGAACCGCAGGAGATCATGCAGATGGCCTACCTGGCGCACATGCAGGGCATCCTCGGCAAATCGCCCCGTATCGACTACACCCCTGATCCGGCGACCGGCGACGAGATGCGCCTGGCCGCGATGACCCCGGCCGCCAGCGACCGCACCGACCAGTCCTGACCCGACCGCACCCGAAAGAGGGCCCCAACCATGTTCGGATTCCTCCGGCGCCGGATGTACACCAGCACAATCCCTTTGATCATCGTGCTGCTCGGTGTCTTCCTGCTCGCCCGACTCACCGGTGACCCGACCAATCTGTACCTGCCCGAGTCCGCCACCCCCGAACAGCGCGCCGCCTTCGCCGAGGCCAACGGATTCAACGATCCGCTGATCACGCAGCTGTTCGACTACTTCTCCGGTGTCATCCACCTGGACTTCGGCACCTCGCTGCGCACCGGCGAGTCCGCCGCCGAGATGGCACTGCGCGCCTTCCCGGCCACCCTGCAGCTGGCCTTCGTCACGATGCTGCTCGCCATCATCGGCGCGGTCATCATCGGCTGCTGGGCCGCCTACCGGCCCAACTCGCTGGCCGACCGGTTCTCCAGCCTGCTGTCGATGACCGCGGCGTCCATCCCGGACTTCTGGTTCGCCATCACCGGCGTCTGGCTCTTCGCGGTGCTGATGGGCTGGCTGCCCACCTCGGGCACCGACGCCGGCATGCTGTCCTGGATCCTGCCGATCGCCACGCTGATGATCCGACCACTCGGTGTGCTGACCCAGGTGGTCCGCGGCGCAATGGTTTCCGCGCTCTCGGCACCGTACGTGCGGTTGGCGCGCAGCAAGGGCGCCGGCGATCTGCGGGTGGTCACCCACCACGCGCTGCGCAATGCCGCCGCCCCCGCGCTCACCGTCGCCGGTGATCTGACCGTCGCGCTGATCAACGGCGCGGTGGTGGTGGAGGCCATCTTCGGCTGGCCGGGTATCGGCAAGCTCATGATCGACGCGATCCTGCAACGCGACTTCGCGGTGCTGCAGGCGGCGGTGCTGCTCACCGCCGTCAGCATCTTCATCCTCAACATCGCCATCGACGCCTGCTACGCGCTGCTCGACGCCCGCGTCCGTGAACCCGCAAAGGTCTGAGGGAGCCAATCAAAGATGAGCACTCAAATCGATCTCGTCCCCGTCAAGCCCACCACCGCCATCGTCGGTGAACCGTCGTCCAAGAAGCGCTCCGCGGGCTCGGTCTGGTTCCGGCTGCTGATCAACGACCGGGTGGCCGCCGCCGCGGCCGTGGTCCTGAGCCTGGTGTTCCTCACCGCGCTCATCGGGCCGATGCTCGTCGGCGATCTGGCCACCCGTATCGACCTGGACAACTCCAATCAGGCGCCGTTCACGCTGGCCCACGGCTGGGCCAACGTCCTGGGCACCGACCCGCTGGGCCGCAGCATGCTGGCGCGCCTGATCGTGGCCTGCCAGACCACGCTGTCGGTGGCCATCCCGGCGGTCGTCATCTCGGCGGTGCTCGGTTCCATCATCGGCATGTGGGCCGGCTACTACCGGGGATGGCGGGAGACCGTGGCGATGCGCGTCGCCGACGTGATCATGAGCTTCCCGTCCCTGCTGCTGGCCGTCGTGGTGCTCTATGTGTTCTCGCCGAGCGCGGCCAACATCGTTGCCGTCCTGGCCATCACCCGCATCCCGGTCTATCTGCGCACCGCCCGCGCCGAATCGGCCGAACTGTCCAGCCGGGTCTTCGTGGATGCCGCGCGCACCTTCGGGGCCAGCGGACGGTCCATCATCACCCGCCACGTCGTGCCCATCGTGCTGCCCACCCTGCTGACCGTGGCCACCCTGGACTTCTGCTACGTGATGCTGGCCGAGAGCTCGCTGAGCTTCCTGGGCATCGGCATCCAGCCCCCCGATGTCAGCTGGGGCCTGATGGTCTCGCAGGGCCGCACCTACCTGCACACCGCGTGGTGGCTGTCGTTCCTGCCCGGCCTGGCCATCGTCATCACCACCGTCTCGGCGACCATCCTGGCCGCCTGGGCACGCATCGCGACCGACCCCGGTCAGCGGTGGCGCCTCACCGTCCCGCAGAAGCGTCTGTCCCGCTTCACCAAGTCCGGAAAGGCCATCTAATGACTGCTGTCGCAGAACATCTCCCCACGGACCAGGTGGACGCCGATCCCGCTCTGGAGGTCGATGGGCTCACCGTCGACATCCGCACCATCACCGGCACCGTCCGGGCCGTCGACCACGTCAGCTTCGCCGCCCGCAGCGGTGAGACCCTGGCGCTGCTCGGCGAATCCGGTTGCGGCAAGTCGATGACCGCCACCGCGCTGGTCGGCCTGCTGGAACCGGTCGCGCAGATCGCCGACGGCTCGGCGCGCATCGGTGATGTCGACATCCTGGCCGTCGACCGCAAGAAGCGTCGCGAGATGGCCGGCCCGGAACTGGCGATCGTCTTCCAGGACGCGCTGACCGCGCTCAATCCGCTGTACACCGTCGGCACCCAACTGGCCGAACCGTTCCGCATCCACCACGGTATGAAGGCCAAGGAGGCCAGGGCCAAGGCCGTGGAGCTGATGGCGCGCGTGGGAATCCCGCAGCCCGAGGACCGGATGAAGGCCTATCCGCATCAGTTCTCCGGCGGTATGCGCCAGCGCCTGCTCATCGCGATGGCCGTCGCGCTGAACCCCAAGGTGCTGATCGCCGACGAACCGACCACCGCGCTGGACGTGACCGTGCAGGCGCAGATCATGGCCCTGCTGAGCGACCTTCGTACTGAGTATCAGATGGCGCTGGTACTCATCACCCACGACCTGGCGCTGGTGGCCGAGGAGGCGGACCGGGTCGCCATCATGTACGCCGGTAGCATCGTCGAAACCGGGCCGGTGGTCGAAGTTTTCGCCAACCCCAGGCATCCCTACACCAAGGGTCTGCTGGATTCGGTTCCGGTGGACGCCGAACGCGGCGCCGAGCTGAAGTCCATCGGCGGTGCGCCACCGGATCTGCACTCGATCCCGGCCGGCTGCGTCTACCAGGATCGTTGCCCGCTGGTCGCCGACGTGTGCCGCAGCACCCGTCCCACCCTGGCAGCCGTCGGTGCCCGCCGGCAGTCCGCCTGCCACTTCCCCGAAGAGGTGTCCAATGACTGACACATTGCTCGAAGTCCGCGATCTCACCAAGTCCTTCCGGGTGGCCGGCGGCAAGAAGCTGACCGCGCTGGACGGCATCAACCTCGACCTCGCCCGCGGCGAAACCCTAGGGCTGGTGGGCGAATCCGGCTGCGGCAAGTCCACGCTGGCGCGCACGCTGATGATGCTCGAACGCCCGGACTCGGGGACGGTGAGCTTCGACGGGATCGACCCCTTCGCGCTGAAGGGCAAGGAACTGTTGAAGTTCCGCCGTCGCGTGCAGATGGTGTTCCAGGACCCGTACGCCTCGCTGAACTCCCGGATGACCGCCGCGGAGATCATCGCCGAGCCGTGGCGCACCCACCGGGGGCTGTACCAGAGCCGTGCCGACCGCGACATGCGGGTGCGCGGCCTGCTCGACCTGGTCGGGTTGGGCGCCAAGGCTTTCGGCAAGTACCCGCAGGAGTTCTCCGGTGGGCAGCGCCAGCGCATCGGCATCGCCCGCGCGCTGGCACTGAATCCCGAGGTCATCATCTGCGACGAACCGGTCTCGGCACTGGACCTGTCGGTGCAGGCGCAGGTGCTCAACCTGCTTAACGAGCTGCAGCGCGAGCTCAAGATCTCCTATGTGTTCATCTCCCACGATCTGTCGGTGGTGCGCCACGTCGCCGACCGGGTCGCGGTGATGTATCTGGGCCGCATCATCGAGAACGGCCCCACCGACGCCGTTTTCGACCGTCCCGAGCACCACTACACCGCGGCGCTGATGTCGGCGGCACCCAAGCTGCACGACGCGGCGCGCGGCGAGCGCATCCTGCTCTCCGGCGAGGTGCCCTCACCGCTGAATCCGCCCTCGGGCTGCCGCTTCCGCACCCGGTGCGCACACGCCACCGAGATCTGCGCGCAGCAGCGGCCACCCGTGGCCGTGGATCTCGTCGTGGCCGGACACTCCGCCGAATGTCATCACCCCATGCAACACGAGGCATCGGCGTTGTCCCACAGCGCATGAACCCCAGCTTGCCCGGATTCGTCGTCATCGTGATCGCGGTGATGTTGGCGTCCTGTCTGCAGGGCTCCATCGGATTCGGCATGGGCATGCTCGCCGCGCCGGTGGTCGCCGTCATCGATCCGGGCCTGGTTCCCGGCACCCTGATCATGCTGGCAACGCTGCTCACGCTGCTGGTGGTGCTGCGCGAACGCACCGCCATCGACCTGCGTGGCGCCGGGTGGGCGCTGCTCGGACGGGTGCCGGGCACCGTCGCGGGGGCGGTGTTGCTCACCGCGATACCCGAACGAGCGCTGGCGATCTTGATCGCGGCGGTCGTCCTGTGCGGGGTCGCGGTCACCAGCCTGGGGTGGATCCCCGAACCGCGGCGACGCAATCTCGTGTTGGCCGGCGCCACCTCGGGTGTGTTGGGGACGGCGACCTCCATCGGCGGACCACCGATGGCGCTGGTGTGGCAGCGCAGCACGGGCGCGCAGCTGCGCGCCACCATGAGCAGCTTCTTCCTGATCGGCTCGATCCTGTCGGTCGCGATGCTGGCCGTCACCGGTTCCGTCGATCGGCACACCGTGCAGATGTTCGCAGTGCTGATACCGGCGACCATGCTGGGATACGTATTGTCCCGCTATGCCAACCGCATCCTGAACCCGCAACGGCAGCGCTGGACCGCCATCACCGCGTCCACTGCGGGCGCGGTGGTGCTCGTCGTCCAACAGACAGGGCTGTTATGAGCGAATCGACCAGCCGGGCGGGCGTCAAATCGGCGGCGCGCACCGTGGAACTGTTGGAGTATCTCGCCGCCCGGCACGACAGGCCGGCCCGCATCCGGGAGATCAGCGAGGAGCTGGGCATGCCGCGCAGCAGCGCGCACGCGTTGTTGCGGACCCTGATGGCACAGGGTTGGGTGCGGGCGGTGGACACCGGACCGGACGAAGCAGGGACCATGTACGGCATCGGGATCCGGGCACTGCTGGTCGGAACCAGCTATCTGGACGGCGATCCCTATTTGCCGATGATCGCGCCGTTCCTCGACGATCTGCGCAGCGACTGGGATGAGACCTTCCATCTGGGCCGCCTCGACGGCACCGACATCGTCTACCTGGCCACCCGGGAATCCCCGCAGTACCGCCGCGCCACCAACCGCGTCGGCAGGCGACTACCCGCCTACGCCACCGCGCTGGGCAAGGCGCTGCTGGCCGAGCGGGTCGGTGCCGAGCGGCGCCGCCACCTGCCCACCGAACTGGAGGCACTGACACCGCGAACGCTGACCTCGCACGCCGTGCTGGATGAGGAGTTGGCCACCGTGCGCATCCGCGGGTACGCCGGTGACGACGAGGAGAACACCGAGGGGGTGCGGTGCTTCGCGGTGGCCCTGCGGTACTGCTGGCCGGCCCAGGACGCGATCAGCGCCTCGGTGCCGCTGGCCCGGCTCACCCCGGAGCGCGAACGCGGCATCATCGAGGCGTTGTGCGCCGTCGGCGACAAGGTCGGCCGGGTGCTGCGGCCCGTCGCCAACGGCGACAAGTGGTTCGCCTGACGACGACGTTCGGCCAGGTAAAGCATCCAATGTCTGAATCAATTGATGCCATATCAGTGTTGGACGTGCATCAACCGACGTTTATAGGCTGATGTCATGAGCTCGCCGAAGCGCACCCCGATCGTCACCGAGATGCGGGTCGTTCCCATCGCCGGACATGACAGCATGCTGCTGAATCTCAGCGGCGCCCACGGGCCGTTTTTCACCCGGAACCTTGTGATCCTCATGGACTCCGACGGCAACACCGGTGTCGGGGAGGTGCCCGGCGGTGCCGCCATCGAACGCACCCTGACCGAGGCCAAGGCGCTCGTGGAGGGCCGCGGCATCGGCGCCTACAACAACGTGTTGGCCGACATCCGGCGCACCTTCGCCGACCGTGACGCCGGCGGTCGCGGTGCCCAGACCTTCGATCTGCGTGTCACGGTGCACGCCGTGACCGCGGTCGAGTCGGCGATGCTGGACCTGCTCGGTCAGCATCTCGGCGTCTCGGTGGCCGCCCTGCTGGGGGAGGGCCAGTGCCGGGATCGTGTGCAGGCGTTGGGATATCTCTTCTTCGTCGGTGACCGCAGCAAGACCGACCTGGCCTACCGCAGCGGCGCCGACGAGGCCGCCGACGCCGATGACTGGATGCGGGTCCGGCATGACGAGGCGATGACCCCCGAGGGTGTCGTGCGCCTGGCCGAGGCCGCCCATGCCCGCTACGGGTTCGCCGACTTCAAGCTCAAGGGTGGTGTGCTGCCGGCGGCCGAGGAGGCCGCCGCCGTCACCGCACTGGCGCAGCGTTTCCCCGAGGCGCGGATCACCTTGGATCCCAACGGCGGATGGCTGCTCAAGGATGCCATCGCGACCTGCCGCGGGCTGACCGACGTGCTGGCCTACGCCGAGGACCCGGTCGGGCCAGAGGGCGGATTCTCCGGCCGCGAGGTGATGGCCGAGTTCAAGCGGGCCACCGGTCTTCCGACCGCCACCAACATGATCGCCACCGATTGGCGCGAGATGGGGCACGCCATCCGCTCCGGCGCGGTGGACATCCCGCTGGCGGATCCGCACTTCTGGACGATGAACGGGTCGGTGCGCGTCGCCCAGATGTGCGACGCGTGGGGCCTGACCTGGGGATCGCACTCCAACAACCACTTCGACGTCTCGCTGGCGATGTTCACTCAGGTGGCCGCCGCCGCACCGGGTGACATCACCGCCATCGACACCCACTGGATCTGGCAGGACGGACAGCGCATCACCAAGGCGCCCTACCGGATCGTCGACGGTTATCTGGACGTGCCCGCCGCGCCGGGCCTCGGGGTCGAACTCGATGAGGAACGGGTCGCGGCCGCCCACGAGCTCTACCTCTCCGAGGGTCTCGGCGCCCGCGATGACGCCATCGCGATGCAGTACCTGATCCCGGGCTGGACGTTCGACAGCAAGCGACCCTGCCTGCAACGCGGCTGAGCATGCAGATCTACGTCGCCGACCGCAATCTGGTCCCGCACCGCCGACGTTTCGAGGCGGCGCTGCCGCCGGGTGTCGAGGTGACCTGGGCCGGCCCGGGTGTCGACGCCGAGCGGTTGCGCGACGCCGCCGTGCACGTCGGCGGGCGGTTTCCCGCGGAGATGGCGGCGGTGGCCGAAAAGCTTGAGCTGGTGCACGTCGCCGGTGCCGGCACCGACCGGGTCGCCTTCGACGCGCTCGGCCCTGATGTGCTGGTTGCCAACACCTTTCACCACGAGCGATCCATAGCCGAGTATGTGCTGTCGGCGGCGATCATGCTGCGTCGCGGATTCCTCCGCCAGGATCACGCCCTGCGACGTGACACGTGGGCCAGTGCCGTCTACGACGACACCATCGCCCAGCCCCCGACGCTGCACGGTGCCAAGATCGGCTTCGTCGGGTTCGGGCACATCGGACAGCAGGCGTGGAAGTTGTTGCAGGCCTGCGGATGTGAGGGTGCCGCCGTGACCGGATCCGGCGGCGTCGCCGATGAGCACGGGTTGGCCTGGGCGGGTGCGGTGGACCGGCTCGACGAGCTGGCTGCGGCCTCCGATGTGCTGGTGGTGTCGGCGCCGCTGACACCGGCGACCACGGGGATGATCGGTTTCGCCCAGCTGGATGCGTTAGGCCCCGGCGGGGTGCTGATCAATGTCGGCCGCGGACCGCTGGTGGATCAGGACGCGCTCTACGGAACCTTGCTGACCGGTCGCCTCGGCGCCGCGGCGATCGACGTCTGGTACCGCTACCCCGAGGCCACCGGCCGAGGAGCCACCGGTGCACCGGCGGACCTGCCGTTCGCCGAACTGCCCAATCTGCTGATGACACCGCACTCTTCGGGAATCACCACCGACACCTTCGCGGGCCGGGTGGACGATATCGCGGCCAATATCGGCAGGCTGATGCGCGGCGAACCGCTGCAGAACGTGGTGTCGCGATCCTAGGGTCTCGATCCGCGAATTCGTCAGCACTATCATGTGCGTCCAGGGGACGACAGGCCTGCGAACCGGCCGCACCACAAAGATCGTAGGGAAACACCTTATTTAAGTCCGGCGTGCGGAACCCTAGCGTCCAAGCACTATGACCATCAAATTTGCTGTGACCGTGGCTGCGCCTATCTTGACGTTCGCCGCGTCGGTCCTGGGCGCCGGCGTTGCCCCGGTATCGGCACAGCCGTACGGGCCCGACACCTGTACTTCGGGGTTCGTATGGCGTGAAGCTCGCCCCGGCGACAGGGTTTGCGTGACGCCTGCTGAACGCGACGCCGTCGCGCAACAGAATGCCAACTTCGGGGCCAACCGGGACCCGAACGCCGGATACGGGCCGCTGGGCTGTGCGCAGGGATTCGTCTGGCGGGAAGCCTTTGATGGCGATGCCTTCTGTGTGCCACCGGGATTCCGGCAACAGATGTTCGGCGCCAATGCAGCGGCCAATTCCCGCAAAGCCGCCAACCAGGCCCCGGTGCCCCCTCCGCCTCCGCCTCCGCTGAATGCAGGTCCGTCGGAGCCCGGGCACTTCGGTTCAGGCCCGATCGAAGACATCCTCGAGCGCGACCCGTGCAGCATGGACGGCTCGCTGGCACCGCCGGGAGGGTATAACAAGGACCTCTGCTTCCTGCCTTACGAGTGACTCGACGTTGTGCGAGGTCGGGCGCCCACCAGCATGAACCCGCGGGCTGACCAGGTTCAGCATTCGGTGCCTGAAGTGGTGGACGGTCCCAGCGCGTCGTAGATGAGCCGGAAGTACCGGTCGGTTCGCGCCGACCCTTCGATGCCCGGTCCCATTTTGTTCATCACATAGGCGACGGTGGTCCGGGAGTCGGGATTCATCGACTCCCAGGATCCACCCCAGCCACCCCAGAAGCAGATCTTGCCGTCGGGGATGTGACCGATGGCCGGACTGGGCAGGCCGAAGCCCAGACCCATCCGGATCTGGTGGCCCGCCAGCACCAGATCGGGACCCTCAATCTGGGTGTCGAAGACACTCTCGATGATCGCCGGGGACAGCAGCGTGACCCCGTCGACCGTGCCGCCCAGGGAGATTGCCGACAGGACCTTGGCAAGCGCGCGGGCGTTGGTGTGCCCGTTGGCCGCACTGATATCGGCGGCCCGCCAGCCCGGTGTGTTCGCGATCAACGGGTCGGGAGCCGGCCCGGTGAACGTCTTGTACATCTGCTCGGTCCACTGGTCCGCCGGAGGTATGCCCTCGAAAGGATCTGCCGGAGCGATGATCTCGGCGATCCGATCATGGTCCTCGGGCCGTGCGCCGATCTGGAAATCTGCACCCAGCGGCTCGGCGATCTCCTCGGCGATGAACTGCTTCAGTGATTTCCCGGTGACCCGTCGCACCACCTCACCGATGAGATGACCGTGAGTGAGTGCGTGATAACCGGTAGCGGTCCCCGGCTCCCACCACGGCGCCTGCGCCGCCAACATGGCCGTCGACCGATCCCAATCCAGGATGTCCTCCGGCGTCACCGGTTGCTCCCAGCCGGACAGCCCTGAGGAGTGGGTGAGCAGATGCCGGAACTCGATGCGCTCCTTGCCTGCGGTGCCGAACTCCGGCCAGATTTGCGCCACCGGCGTGTCAGGGGTGATCAGGCCGCGGTCGATCAGCATCAGTGCGGCCAGTGCGGTGACGTTCTTGGTCGAGGACCACACGTTGACGATGGTGTCTGCGGTCCACGGTCGGGTCCCGGCCGCGTCGGCGTACCCGCCCCAGATGTCGACCACCAGCTCGCCGTCGACATCGATGGCGATCGCGGCGCCACATTCCTCGCCGTCGTCGATGGCTCGGCCGAGTGCGTCGGCCACCCGATCGAACCCGGAGTCGCAGAACCCGTCAACGGTCATGCCGGTCATCATGAACGATGATCGGCACCCGCAACTACCAGTTGTGGAAGCCGCCCTCGGGGCCCAGCATGCGCTCCACCCTGCTGCGTCCGATCTTGGCCAGTTCGTTGCGCAGGATCTTGCGCTCCATCTCGACATCGTGGTGCATGCGATTGGTCACCGCCGCCAACACCTCGTTGGCGCAGTGACCGTCGACGTACATCACGAACGCGAACCCGTAGCGCTGCGCGTAGCGGTGCGATGCCGACCGCAGCTCGTTCATCAGTTCCGGGTCGTCATCCCACACCGAACAGTGCTCGGCCTGCGATCTGGTGCTGCGGGGCCGTCGGCCGATATCCGGGCAGGCATCCAGGATCTGGTCGATCGCGTCCTCGGGCAGCGCGAACAGCAGCGTGTCGAGCCGGCGGTACAGCGCGTCGTGGTCGGGGTAGGCCCGGCCCCGGCACAGGTCGGCAGCCAGCGCGTAACTGTTACAGCACTCGTACAGTGCGTGCACGGCCTTGCGTGCGGGCAACGCGTTGAACGCGTCCAGGCCGATTCCCTGATGCATCAACACGCATCAATCATCAAAGGCGCAGGACACGCCCGGGTTACTCCGTGTTACAGCGGTGCTAAATCAGTGGCCGGAGCTCTTGAAGCGTTCGATGGAGCGCTGCAGCTCGGCCTCGGCTTCTTCGCGACCCACCCAGTCGGCGGTCTTGACGAACTTGCCCGGCTCCAGATCCTTGTAGTGCACGAAGAAGTGCTTGATGGCGTCCAGCTCGAACTGGGAGACGTCACCGACATCCTGAATGTGCTCCCAGCGCGGATCGTCGGCCAGGACGCACAGCAGCTTGTCGTCGCCACCGGCCTCATCGGTCATCTTGAACATCGCGACCGGGCGGGCCTCGACGGTGCAGCCGGGGAACACCGACTCCGGCAGCAGCACCAGCGCGTCCAGCGGATCGCCGTCCTCACCAAGGGTGTTCTCGAAAAATCCGTAGTCGGCGGGGTAGCCGAAGGAGGTGTACAGATAGCGATCCAGCTTGACCCGGCCGGTCTCATGGTCCACTTCGTACTTGTTGCGGGACCCCTTGGGGATCTCGATGACGACGTCGAACGACACCGGCGTTGCTCCTTCGGCTGGCTTGCTCTGGCGGGGTCCACCTTAAAGGAGCGATACGCTGCACGTTATGCGGCCCGGTCGATGGCGCCGATCCACCCACCTGGTGATCGGTCTGGCGGTTCTGGTACTCGTCGCCGCCGTGGTCGGGGTGGCCGCGGTGGTCACCTCGTCGCGCACGGCCGCCAACAGTGCCCTACCGCCGCAGCCCGCCGCGGTCACGTCCGAGCCGGGGGTGCACCCGCTGGGCGAGGCCACCACCGAACCCACCGCCAAGGGGCTGTCGGCGATGCTGGCCACCGCGCTGGCCGACCCCAACCTCGGCATGCTGACCGGCCGGGTCACCGACGCGGTCACCGGCGAGGAACTGTGGGCGCAGGGGGAGAACATCCCGATGCAGCCCGCGTCCACGAACAAGTTGCTCACCACCGCGGCCGCCCTGCTGACCCTGGACCGCGACGCCCGTCTGACGACGACGGTGCACGAGGGCCGGCGGCCCGGCGTGGTGGTGCTGCGCGGCGGTGGAGACCCGACGCTGTCGGCGTTCTCCGGTGACAAGCGCACCTGGTATAAGGGGGCGGCCCGGATCAGCGATCTGGCCGAACAGGTCAAGAGCAGCGGGGTGCGCGTCACCGGCGTGCAGGTCGACCTGAGCGCCTACAGCGGGCCCACCATGGCGATCGGCTGGGATCCGCTGGACATCGACGGCGGCGATATCGCGCCGATCGAATCGGTGATGCTCGACGGTGGCCGCACCCAGCCGGTGTCCTACGACTCGCGGCGCTCGCGCACCCCGGGCCTGGACGCCGGCCGCGCACTGGCCGTGGCGCTGGGAGTCGATCCCGCCGGCGTCACGGTGGCAGACGAATCCAGCGCCGACGCCACCGAGCTGGCATCGGTGCAGTCGCCGCCGCTGATCGAACGGCTGCGGCAGATGATGTACGAGTCGGACAACGTGATGGCCGAATCCATCGGACGCGAGGTCGCCGCCGCGCTGAACCGGCCGCAGAGTTTCGACGGTGCCGCCGCGGCCGTGCTGGGGCAGTTGCGTGGCGTCGACATCGACACCACCGGTGCCAAACTGCTTGATTCCAGTGGGCTTTCGGTCGACAACCGGCTGACCGCGCTTACCCTGGACGAGGTGATAGCTGTAGCCGTCGGAGACGACCAGCCCAAACTGCGCCCGCTGGTCGACGTGCTGCCCATCGCCGGCGGCAGCGGCACGCTGTCGAACCGGTACCTGGACACCGAGGAGGGTCGGGCCTCGGCGGGGTGGTTACGCGCCAAGACCGGTTCTCTGACGGGCACCAACACCCTGGCCGGCATTGTCACCGACTCCAGCGGCCGGGTACTCACCTTCGCGCTGCTGTCCAACAACGCCGGACCCACCGGTCGGACCTCGCTGGACGCGCTGGCCGCCAAGCTGCGGTCCTGCGGGTGCGGCGGATGAGCCCGAAGACTGGTCTGAGCGTCGGCTCCGCGGTGGACTGGGCGGCGGCCGCCACCGTCGGGGTGAAACTGTCGAGGCCGGGTCCGGCCACCACCGCCTACACCCGCGACCAGGCCATCGCGCAGCTGGCCGAATCGGCCCGCACCGCCGAGCTGCCGGTCCGCGAGGTGACCCGCCTCAACGAGGGCGCCGCGATACCGGAGTCGCGAGTGGTGGACCGCCCGCAGTGGGTGCGGGCCGCCACCGAATCCATGCGCGTGATGACCGGTGGATCGGCCGACGGTGCACACGGCACGGCGGCGAAGTTGGGCGCCAAGGTGACCGGCGCGCAGACCGGAGCGGTGCTGGCCTTCATCTCCGGCGGCATCCTCGGGCAGTACGACCCGTTCTCCGGTGACGGTGAGCTGTTGCTGGTCTATCCCAATGTCATTGCGGTGGAACGCCAGCTGCGGGTCGACCCGGCGGACTTCCGGTTGTGGGTGTGCCTGCACGAGGTCACCCACCGGGTCCAGTTCCGCGCCAACCCGTGGCTGGCCGAGCACATGTCATCGTCGTTGGAGACGCTGACCGGTGACGCCGGTGATCAGGTCGGCGATATGGTCGGCCGGCTGTCCGAGTACGTCCGCAACCAGCGCAACGGCACTGCCGAGGAACCCAATTCGGCCGGTGTGCTGGGGCTGCTGCGGGCGGTGCAGGCCGAACCGCAGCGCCAGGCGCTGGATCGGCTGCTGGTGCTGGGCACCCTGTTGGAGGGCCATGCCGAGCACGTCATGGATGCCGTCGGTCCGGCGGTGGTGCCGTCGGTGGCCACCATCCGGCGTCGATTCGACGAACGCCGGCAGCGCAAACAGCCACCGCTGCAACGGATCATCCGCACCCTGCTGGGTTTCGACGCCAAACTGAGCCAGTACACCCGCGGCAAGGCGTTCGTCGACGATGTGGTGTCCCGGGTCGGCATGGAGCGCTTCAACGTCATCTGGACCGATGCCGGGACGCTCCCGATGCCCGAGGAGATCGAGGAACCACAGCGATGGATCGATCGGGTCCTGTAGCGCAACTGCGTTCGGCGGTCCGGTCATTCGGTGATGTCCAGCTGCCCGCTGCTCAGCCGTGGGCGGTGGCGCTGTCCGGGGGTGCGGACTCGTTGGCGCTCACGGCGGTGGCCGCGTCGCTGCGGCCGACCACGGCGCTGATCGTCGACCATGGGCTGCAGGCCGGGTCGGCAGATGTTGCCGAGACCGCGCGTGTCCAGGCAATGGCATTGGGTTGTGTTGCCGCGCAAGTGCTTCGGGTCCAGGTCGGATCCACGGGTGGGCCGGAGGCCGCGGCCCGCCGGGCCCGGTACACGGCGTTGGAGGCGGCGCGCGCCGGGGCGCCGGTGCTGCTGGCGCACACCCTGGACGATCAGGCCGAGACGGTGCTGCTGGGTCTGGGCCGCGGGTCGGGGGCGCGTTCCATCGCCGGGATGCGCGGCTACGACGACCCCTGGTGCCGGCCGCTGCTGGGTGAGCGGCGCGCCACCACGGTGGCCGCCTGCGCCGCGCTCGGTCTGAGGCCATGGCAGGACCCGCACAATGCCGACCCGCGCTTCACCCGGGTGCGGTTGCGCACCGAGGTGCTGCCGCTGCTGGAGGAGGTGCTCGGCGGCGGGGTGGCCGCGGCGCTGGCCCGCACAGCGGCCGCGCTGCGGGAGGACACCGACGCCCTCGACGCGGCGGCGGCCGAGTTGGTGGCCGATCCGATGGCGACCGCCGCCCTGGCGGCGCTGCCGACCGCGATCCGGCGTCGCGTCATCCGCGGCTGGTTGCTTGCCGGTGGCGCATGCGACCTCAACGACACCCAGATCCGCGCCGTCGACGCCCTGATCACCGACTGGCGAGGTCAGGGCGGTGTGGCGGTGCCCAGCCCGTTGACGGCCGAGCGGCTGTTCGCGGGCCGTCGGGACGGGGTCCTGGTGCTCTACCGCGAGCCTGTCCGGTGAACCCCGCTACGCTGTGTTCGTGACCGCGGACCTGTATCCCGGCGACATCAAGTCGGTGTTGCTGTCCGAAGACGAGATCAAAGCCAAGACTGCCGAATTGGCGGCCCAGGTGGCCGCCGATTACCGCGCCGGCGGCGGTGATCAAGATCTGCTGCTGATCACCGTGCTCAAGGGCGCGGTCATGTTTGTCACCGACCTGGCCCGCGCCATCCCGGTCCCGACGCAGCTGGAGTTCATGGCCGTCAGCTCCTACGGCTCCTCGACGTCCTCCTCGGGCGTCGTGCGCATCCTCAAAGATCTCGACCGCGATATCGCCGATCGTGACGTGCTGATCGTCGAGGACATCATCGACTCCGGCCTGACGTTGTCGTGGCTGCTGCGCAACCTCGCCACCCGTAACCCGCGGTCGCTGCGGGTGTGCACGTTGTTGCGCAAGCCCGACGCCGTGCGCGCCGACGTCGACGTGACCTATATCGGCTTCGACATCCCCAACGAGTTCGTCGTCGGCTACGGCCTGGACTACGCCGAGCGTTATCGCGATCTGCCCTATATCGGGACGCTGGAGCCGCGGGTCTACGAGACTCCGTAGTGTGTTGAGCTCGTCGGTCCGGGCCGCATCAGCTATTCAGGGCGTTGGACGCATCAGGGTCATCTCGCGCGCACTTTCTCTACCGAGACAATGCAAAGTGTTACCGATGTCGTGATGCAGAAAGCCGCAGATTCTTGTGTCGGAAATCTGTTGCACGGTGCTCAGATTCGGCGTATGATCGAACACAAGTTCGAAGCGAAGTGGCTCCCACTCTCCAGGTGAGCCCGTGTCGGCGGCTACGGGTCGTCGAGGGGTTCGACAACCCTGACGAGGGTTCGGTTGAGCTGTGGTGCCCCTTATGGGGCGTGTGTGTGTTTGGCCTTGTCCGAAAGGTTGGGTCCCGTTATGGACGCCACCCATTTCAGTTCTTTCATCGATGCGTTGATCGACGATCTCGCACCGTCTGTTCCACCCGATGATGACGTCGGTGAGCGCACGTTGTTTCATCTGCTGGACTGTCCGCGGAAGGTGGTCGACGAGGCGCCGCTGTTGGCGGTACTGACGGCTGCGGTGACCATCCGCAACCTCAGTGATCACGTCATTGCTTCTGCGGTGGCGGCTGCGGAGCGTTTGGGGGTGCCGGCGCGCAAACGCCTGCGCAGCGGGGCGGATCTGCTCACCGCGTTGGGGATGTCCCCGGGTGCGGCGCAGCGCGCGGCCCGGGTCGGGCGGGTGGCGTCGTCGTTGCCGGCGTTGACGCGGTCGCAGCGTTTGGGTGGGTTGGGCATCGAGTTCGTCGACGCGGTCGGCAAGGGCGTGGCCCATATCGAGCGCCGCGTCGAGCTGTCCGAGGCAGACCGCGCGGCGGTGGTGACCACGCTGATGATCCAGACCACCCCGGCCCAGGTGGACTCGAAGGCCCGCGCGATCGCCATCGACCGCGCAGCGAGCCTGCCGCCGGAGCAGCGTGCGGTGCCGGTGGCCGAGGACACCGACCTCAACGAGATGACCCTGGCCCAGAACAGTGAGGGCCGGTTCGAGGCCACGTTGGATCTGGATGTGGGCACCGGGGAAGAACTGTGCGCGGCGTTGGATCCGTTGTGCCGGCCCGTCCCGCTGCCGGACGGATCCCCGGACCCCCGGCCCATCGGTAGGCGTCGCGGTGATGCGGTCGGGCAGATCTTGCGCACCTACTTGTCGCAGTCGACACGACCGACCTCCGGTGGTGTGCTGCCGCATGTCACCCTGATCCGGCCCGCCGGGAAGGTGTCTGGTGACACGGGCGTGGACACCCTCGGGTTCGGTGGGCCCGTCAGTGCCGCGACCGCGGATCTGATCGCGTGTGACTCCACACTGACCTCGGTGATCGTGGATCACACCGGGGTACCGCTCGATCTTGGGCGCAGCGAGCGCCTGTTCTCCCCTGCGATCCGTAAAGCGTTGGGGATACGGGACAAGGGCTGTGCGCATCCGGGGTGTGGTCGGCCGGTGTCGTGGTGCGACGCCCACCACATTAAGCCGTGGGGCGCCGGGGGCGAGACGAGTTTGGACAACGGGGTGCTGCTGCTGTGCCGCTACCACCACACCCAGATCCACCACGGTGGCTGGCAGGTCTACCTCGGCCCCGACCGGCACCCCTGGTTCATCCCACCCCACGAACCGACCGGACCCGAGCCAGCGCACCTGCGCTCGCACGCCCGCCGCACCATGACCGACCTACCGGCCGCCGCATAACCCAAAGCCTCAGTGCACCTTGAAAACTACACAGTGAACCGGCGGTGCCGCTCGGGATGCTAGGTCAGCTCCCACACGGCGGTGACGGTGAAGCCGACAGTCTGCTCACCGGGTGACAGCGGCACCGCCTCGGCCATCGCACTGCGCGGCATCGGCACCGGCGGCGGTGGCGTCGGGCCGGTGGCCTCCGAGATCGACACCACCTCGCCCAGGTCCAGGCCGGACAGTTCGGCGTACTGCTGGGCGCGGTCCCGGGCGTCTTCGAAGGCGCGGGCCCTGGCGTCGCGCACCAGTTGTGAGTCGTCGGCGATGGAGTAGCTCACCGAGTTGATCCGGGTGGCATCGCCGCCGGTGTTCACGATCAGCGCCAGGATGTCCGAGGCCCGGTCCGCGTCACGGATCTTCACATCGACGCCGTTGCTGGCCCGGTAGAAGTCGATGCGGGTGCCATCCGAGTTGTACTGCGGCTGCAGTGATACCTCGGTGGTGCTGATGTCCTTGGCCTCGATACCGGCTGCGGTCAGCGCATCGGTCACCGCGCGCTGACGGTCACTGGTCTGGTTCAGCGCCGTCGTCACATCGGGGGCGATGGCCTCCATCGCCGCCGACACCGTCAACGTGTCCGGGGTGCCCTGCACCTCGCCGGAACCGACGACGGTGACCTGACGGCCGGGGGCGGTCGCGGAATCACCGGCCGGGGCGGGGCCGGACGTCGAATCGCAGGCGGTCAGCCCGACCGCGAGGGCGGCACCGGCCACCGCAAGACTGACACGGACCGGCAATCGTTGCGCGTGGGTCATGATCGCACCCTAGCGTCTCCGGACGCCCGTCCACGGTAACCCGCGGTCGATCGGCCCGTGTTCGGCCGCACTGGCTCGGATGGATGATCGGTCGTCCGGCGAGAACCCGAGCGTCCCCATTCCCCCTGCCCTACATGATCTTTCGCTGTCACGAAGATTCTGGGACCAACAAAGGTCGGGCGGTGGCACTGCGAACGGCGGCCGGCATGCCAACCCGTATCGGTGCCGGCCTGAGCAGCTCGCCCCATAGGCTTCCGTGGGCGGTCCGCACCGCCACCAGGCACCACGTGCCCAGCAGGGCGATATAGGCAAGCACAGCCGCGATCCGCAGCGCGGGCAGGCCCGTGTGCAGGGCAAGTTGGGTGGTGCCGGTGACGAAGGTGCCCACCGGGAAGGTCAGGCTCCACCAGGTGAGCGCGAACGGCATGCCCCGGCGCAGGGTGCGCACCGTCAGTGCGGTGGCCAGGACGATCCACAACATCGCGAAGCCCCAGACCGGTACCCCGAACAGCACCGCCAGCACGCGCATCCCCGCGGCGATCTGCGGATCGACCGCCTGCGCGGCGCTGCTACCCAAAAGACCGGCTGCGGTGATGGCTTGACCCAGGGGGCCCAGCACGATCCACAGCGTGGCTACCCGCGCGGTACCGGATGTCCCGTAGTGGACCAGTCGGCTCCAGATCATGGTCGTGATGATCAACGCGGCGATCATCGACAACCCGAACATCGCCACACAGGCGTAGAACATGGTCGCGCGGCCGGTACCCGGAGCCATGTGCGGTATGAGCAGCGCGCCCGTGGCGGCGGACACCATCGGCGGGACGACGGGCATCAACCATCCGCCGAACGCGGCGTCCGGCCCGACATCGTGCTGGGTGAACATCAGGAACGGGATGGTGGTGGCGGTGAACAAGCCGCCGGCGGTGCCGAGGATCCACAGCGCCCAGTCCAGGCGCAGGGCGGCCTGCGCGCCGATCAGGTCGCCACCGAGCAACAACGCGCCGGCGCCCACTGTGAGCAGCGCCATCGGCGCGGCACCGTAGAAATGCGCCATCTGGGCGTTGCGTGCATGGCTGCGCGCGACGGTGGGGTGGCGCAGCCAATGGGTGCCGACCACCAGGACCAGCACCGCCAGCAACATCGCCGCGAGCACCCAGACCACCTGCGCGAAACCGCGCAGCCCCGGCCACTGGACCGGTAGGCCGGCCGCGGCGGTGGCAACGATCCCGGTACCCATCACCGAGGCGAACCAGTTGGGGCCGACATCGTTCAGCAGGCGGGTGGCGTGTTGTTGCATATTGCCAAACTAGAACCGCCACGAACTGGGCAACACCCGTCGGGACACAAGCAATGCTTGTGAGGTGATCAGCTGTGGCGATCGGCGCGGGCGCGGGCCCTGGTGACGACTGCGATATGGCTCAACAGGTCACGCACCGCGCCGGCGGGCGGGGTTCGAGCGCCCAGCCACACGGCGCGCAATGCGCGGCGCAGATCCATCCCGTCCACCTCGACGGCCCGCAGCCGGCCCAATTCCAGATCATCGGCCACGGCCAACCGGCTCAGTACGGCAGGGCCGGCATCGGCGAGCACGGCGGCGCGCACCGCGGCGGCCGTCGACAACTCCAGCGCGGCAGGCACCTGCGGTGCGTCCGTGCTCTTCGACAGGGCCGAGATCAGGAAACTCCTGGTGCCCGAACCCTTCTCGCGGGTCACCAGGGGTGTTGTGGCCAGCTCCTCGGGACGAACCGGCGCGGACCGACGTGCCCACCTGTGCATCGGCGGCACGACGACCACCAGCTCATCGTGAGCGACGACGCTGCTGCGCAGGCCGCGCGGGACGCCGGGACTCTCGATGAAACCCAGATCCGCCTCGTCGGCGCGCAGGGCGGCGATCACGTGCTCGCTGTTGGCCGCGCTGAGGATGACATCCGGTGGCGGGGCGCCCTGGCGGGTGACGGCGTCGCGCCAACTGACCAGCCAGCGTGGCAACAGTTGCTCGGCGATCGTCAGGCTTGCCGTCAGTCGTAGCCGGGTCTTGCTGTCATCGCGCAGGGTGGCCAGGCCCGCGTCGACTTCGTGGGCGACGCCGAGCAACCGGTCGGCCCACTGTGCGGCGACCACACCGGAGGAGGTCAGCCGGGAACCGGTTTTGGTGCGGATGACCAGGCGCACCCCGGTCTGGCGCTCCAGCGCGGCGATGCGGCCCGAGACCGCCTGCTGGGTGAGTCCGCACTCGCGTCCGGCGGCGCTCAGGCTGCCGGTCCGGGCGATCGCGAGGAGCACCTCCAACGACGTGAGGTCGGGCATCCTCGCGCTCAGTCGCACGCAGACGACTATAGGGTCGCCGGCGCTACGGCGTCACCAGGATCTTGCAGTGCCGGTCCGGGTCGGCCAGTTCGCCGAAGGCGCCGGCGACACCGTCCAGGCCGACCTCGCCGGTGATCATCGGTGCGACGTCGATATCGCCTTCGGCGATGGCGCGCAGCGATTCCGCGAACTCGGCTGGGTCGTAACCGAACACGAAGTGCAGGCTGAGTTGCTTGGCGCTGGCGAAGAACGGGTGCACGGTATCGGGTTGCATGCACACCCCGGCCACCACCACGCGCGCCCCCGCGGGTGCCCGGCGCATCACGTCGTCGAGGATGCCGGGTGCCCCGACTGCCTCGAACACCACCGTCGGGGTGCTCTGATGAAACGGCGAGCCCCGAGCCGGGTCGACCGTCACGTGCGCGCCGACCTGGCCGGCCAGCGCGCGGCGGGTGGACGAGAAGTCGGCCGCCACAATCGTTTCCACACCGCGGTAGCGCAGCGCGGCGATGATCGCGATGCCGATCGGGCCGCAGCCGATGACCAGGGCGGTCTCGCCGCGCTCGATCGCGGAGACGTTGACCGCGTGCAGGCCGACGGCCATCGGTTCGGTCAGCGCGGCGTGGCGCGGATCCAGGCCGTTGGGCACCGGCAACAGCAGCGGCGCCGACAACAGCATCCGTTCGGCGTATCCGCCCACGGTCGTGTTGCTGTAGACGATCATCTCCAACCCGGTGGCCGACACCAGCACGGGCACCGAGGTCACGATCGTGCCGGCGGTCGGAGCGTCGGTGCCCGGGCCGGCCTCCAGGATCTCGGCGCTGAACTCGTGACCCATGTAGATGTCGGCGCCCAGGTCGATACCCGACATGGTGTCGGGCATGCCCTCCATCTCGGCGCCGGCGGCCAGCATCTCGTCACCGTGGGCGGCGAAATGCAGGTCGGATCCACAGATTCCGCAGGCCTTGACCGCCACCAGCACCTGTCCGGGCCCGGGCACCGGCTCGGGAAGGTCATCGCGCACGACCATGGCGCCGTCGCGCAGCACGGCGGCGCGCATCAGCTCTTTCCCTCGGCCGTGTGCTCGGTGATGGCATTCACGATGGCCTGCCCGGCGCGGCCGAGCAGCTGATCGCGCATCCCCTTGGCCCATTCGTGCGAGGCGTGCGGGGCGGTGAGCTGTCCCTTGAAGTGTGGGATCACCTCGCGGGCGAACAGTTCGTAGGAGTGATACGTCGCCGCCGGGGAAGCCCAGTCGTGGCCCAGCATCAGGAACGTGCCGAACCCGCCCGAGCGGTCCAGCAGATCCTGGATGTAGGCGATGGCGTCGGCGGTCGTACCGATGCAGCAATTGCCCTTGGCGGCATAGTCTTCGACGAACTGGCGGGCATCGCTACCGTCACCGTCGGCCGTGTTGGACAGCGGGACGAACCCGGCGGCACCGAAGTAGTTCGCGAAATCCTGTAACCCGTAGGTGCAGTCCTCGATGGCCTGCTCCCTGGTGTCGGCGACGTGCACGATGCCCAACACCCGCCAGTCATTGCGGTCCGGTGTCGGGCGGCCCGCCTTGGCGGCCTGATCCTCGACGATGCCCCACGTCGTCTCCACCGCGGCCGCCCCGCCGGGTACCGACATCGACAGCGACAGCAGCGAGGTGCCCAGCTGACCGGCCAGGCGCGGACCCGACGGGGAAACCATTGCCGCGCTGGAGATCTCCGGATGCGGCCAGGTGTAGGGCCGGATGTGCAGCGCGGCGTCACGCAGGGTGAACCAGTCGGTCTGACGGTCGATGCGCTCATCGGGCGCCGCGCGGAACAACGCCAGGATCGCCTCGAGTGACTCCTGCATCATGCGGCGCTGGTCGACCGGGTCGATGCCCATCATGTACGCATCCGAGGGCAGCGCACCGGGACCGGTGCCGAACATGACGCGCCCGCGGGTCAGGTGATCGAGCAGCACCCACCGGTCGGCGACCATCAGCGGATGGTGATAGGGCAGCGACACCACCCCGGTGCCCAGCCTGATGTGCCGGGTCCGCTCGGCCGCGGCGGCGATGAACACCTCGGGGCAGGCGATGAGTTCGTAACCGCCGGAATGATGCTCACCGAACCACGCCTCGTCGTAGCCGAGCCGGTCCAACGCCCCGACGCGGTCTATGTCGTACTGCAGGGCCAGGGTGGGGGACTGGCCGGTCGGGTGGAACGGCGTGATGAACACACCGAAGTCCAACGGGCGGCTCACCTGTTGATCCGCTCCGCGAACGTCGCTCATTGCAGACCTCCGAGGAACTTCAGCAGCACCTCGTTGACCTCCTGCGGCCGTTCCTGCTGCAACCAGTGCCCGGCCCCGTCGAGCAGCACCTCGTAGTAGTGGCCGGTGGCGACATCGCGGACATGGTCACGCGGGGTGAAGCTCAGCACCGGGTCGGCGCTGCCGGCCAGAAACAGCACGGGCGCAGTGATGGTGGTGGTCTTGATGTGTCCGGCCGCCGGATCGGTCAGCTCCCAGTTGCGGTCGAAATTGCGGTACCAGTTCAGCGGACCGGTGAACCCGGACTGCTCGAAGGCGCGGACGTACTCCTCGAACTCGTCGGCACTGATCCAGTCCGGCAGCGCCGGTAGCGGTTGGGCCGTCATCTCGTCGACCGGCCCGGTGAACCCCTCCAGCGCCACCATCCGCTGCAGGGACGCCCGTCGGTCCGCGTCGAGCGCCTTGTCGGCGACGCCGGGCTCCTGGAAATACAGGATGTAGAAGAAGTTGTCGCCGAAGATGTGCCGCCAGATCTGGGTCGGTGGAGCGGACGCTCGCGGGATCGGGGGCACGCTCAACGCGGCCACCGCCGTCACCCGGTCGGGATAGAAGAGCGGGAAGTTGGTCACCACCGGAGAGCCCCAGTCGTGGCCGATCAGCACCGCGTTGTCGGCACCCACATCGTCGAGCAGCCCGGCGATGTCGGCGGTCAGTTCGATGATGTTGTAGCCCTCGATGGCATCCGGGCGCGATGAACCGCCGTATCCGCGCTGGTCGGGGGCCAGAACGTGGTAGCCGGCCGCGGCCAGGGCGGGGATCTGGTGCCGCCACGAGTGCGCCAGTTCGGGGAAGCCGTGTGCCAGCACCACGACCGGGTCGCCGCGCTCACCCGCTTCCGTCACTCGCAACGTCACGCCATTGGTTTCGACTAACCGTTCGGTCGGTGTGAGCACGGTCTCACCCAAGCACAACGCGTCCGCCCTGACCATGGTTGGGCGGGGAACTGCCGATCGTTGGTCAAGCGGTAGCCTTGAGTTTCCCAACTGCGTATATCGGAAGGACCGGGCCGGCCTCGCACCCGCGAGCCGGAGACATCGATGAACCGTAAAAACGTCATCCGCACGCTCACCGCGATTGCCGTGGTGCTGCTGCTGGGTTGGTCTTTCTTCTACTTCAGTGACGACACCCGCGGGTACAAGCCCGTGGACACCTCGGTCGCGCTGGCCCAGATCAACAGCGACAATGTCGAGAGCGCCCAGATCGACGACCGTGAGCAGCAGCTCCGGTTGGACCTGAAGTCCGGCAACGGCGACACCGAGAACAGCGACAAGATCCTCACCAAGTACCCGACCGGGGTCGGCGTGCAGCTGTTCGACGCGCTGACCGCCAAGAACGCCAAGGTCAACACCGTCGTCAACCAGGGCAGCGTGCTGGGCACCCTGCTCATCTACATGCTGCCGCTGCTGCTGCTGGTCGCGCTGTTCGTGATGTTCTCGCGCATGCAGTCCGGTGGCCGGATGGGCTTCGGCTTCGGCAAGTCCAAGGCCAAGCAGCTGTCCAAGGACATGCCCAAGACGACGTTCGCCGACGTCGCGGGCGCCGACGAGGCCGTCGAAGAGCTCTACGAGATCAAGGACTTCCTGCAGAACCCCAGCCGCTACCAGGCCCTCGGCGCCAAGATCCCGCGCGGTGTGCTGCTGTTCGGCCCGCCCGGCACCGGTAAGACCCTGCTGGCGCGCGCCGTGGCCGGCGAGGCCGGGGTCCCGTTCTTCACCATCTCCGGTTCGGACTTCGTCGAGATGTTCGTCGGCGTCGGCGCCTCCCGCGTGCGCGACCTGTTCGAGCAGGCCAAGCAGAACAGTCCGTGCATCATCTTCGTCGACGAGATCGACGCCGTCGGCCGTCAGCGCGGCGCCGGCCTGGGTGGCGGGCACGACGAGCGCGAGCAGACGCTCAACCAGTTGCTGGTCGAGATGGACGGTTTCGGCGACCGCCAGGGCGTCATCCTGATCGCCGCCACCAACCGGCCCGACATCCTGGACCCCGCCCTACTGCGTCCCGGCCGCTTCGACCGCCAGATCCCGGTGTCCAACCCGGACCTGGCCGGCCGCCGCGCCGTGCTCAAGGTGCACTCCGCCGGTAAGCCGATCGCCCCCGATGCCGACCTGGACGGGCTGGCCAAGCGGACCGTCGGCATGTCCGGTGCCGACCTGGCCAACGTCATCAACGAGGCGGCGCTGCTGACCGCCCGCGAGAACGGCACCGTCATCACCGGCGCCGCGCTGGAGGAGGCCGTCGACCGCGTCGTCGGCGGACCGCGCCGCAAGAGCCGCATCATCAGCGAGCAGGAGAAGAAGATCACCGCCTACCACGAGGGTGGGCACACGCTGGCGGCCTGGGCGATGCCCGATATCGAGCCGATCTACAAGGTCACCATTCTGGCCCGCGGCCGCACCGGCGGACATGCCGTGGCGGTGCCGGAGGACGACAAGGGCCTGATGACCCGCTCGGAGATGATCGCGCGGTTGGTGTTCGCGATGGGTGGCCGCGCCGCCGAGGAGCTGGTCTTCCGGGAGCCCACCACCGGCGCGGTCTCCGATATCGAACAGGCCACCAAGATCGCCCGCGCGATGGTCACCGAATACGGCATGAGCGCCAAGCTCGGCGCGGTGCGCTACGGCACCGAGCACGGTGATCCGTTCCTCGGCCGGACGATGGGCACCCAGGCCGATTTCGGCCACGAGGTCGCCCGCGACATCGACGACGAGGTGCGCAAGCTCATCGAGGCCGCGCACACCGAGGCCTGGGAGATCCTCACCGAATACCGCGATGTGCTGGACACCCTGGCCGGCGAACTGCTGGAGAAGGAGACCCTGCACCGCGTCGAGCTGGAGGCCATCTTCGATCAGGTCAAGAAGCGCCCGCGGCTGACGATCTTCGACGACTTCGGCGGCCGGGTGCCCTCGGACAAGCCACCGATCAAGACCCCGGGCGAGATCGCCATCGAGCGCGGCGAACCCTGGCCGCCGCCGGTGAAGGAACCCGCCTACAAGGCCGCCATCCTGGAGGCCAGCCGCGCCGCCGAGGCGAGCCGCGGCAGCGACGCCGCCAACAACGGTGGCAACGGTGCGGGCTCCAACGGTGCGCCCAACGGCCACGCCCAGCCCGACTACGGCGCGCCCGCCGGCTGGCACGCGCCCGGCTGGCCGCCGCGCGACAATGCCGGCCAGTACGACAATGCCGGCCAGTATCCGGCCGGCCGGCAGCCCGCCGGTCCGCCGCCGGGGCACTACCCACCGCCGGGGCAGTACGGTCCCGGCCAGGGGCAGTACGGTCCGCCACCGGGTCAGTACGGCGGACCGCAGCAGGGTCAACCTGGCGGCCCTCCGCAGGGTCAGTACGGTCCGCCGCCGGGACAGTACGGCGGTCCGCCGCCGGATAATCCGCCACCATCACGAGGCTGACCAGAAACGGAGCGTCGATGACGACGTCGGGCAAGAACGGTGAGAGCACGGCCGGTTTCATCCAGGCGGCGTTCGACCAGCCGCGCGCCGAGGCCGCGGTGCGGGAACTGCTGATCGCCGTCGGCGAGGATCCCGACCGACACGGGCTGGTGGACACCCCCGCCCGGGTGGCGCGGGCCTTCAGGGAGATCTTCGCCGGGCTCTACACCGATCCCGACGATGTGCTCAACACCAGCTTCGACGAGCAGCACGACGAGTTGGTGCTGGTCAAAGAGATCCCGATGTACTCCACCTGCGAGCACCACCTGGTGTCCTTCCACGGGGTGGCCCACGTCGGTTACATCCCGGGTCTCGACGGCCGGGTGACCGGCCTGTCCAAGATCGCCCGGCTGGTCGACCTCTACGCCAAGCGTCCCCAGATCCAGGAGCGGCTGACCGCACAGATCGCCGACGGGCTGATGCGCAAGCTCGATCCGCGCGGCGTGATCGTGGTGGTCGAGGCCGAACACCTGTGCATGGCCATGCGCGGCGTCCGCAAGCCCGGTGCCACCACCACCACGTCGGCCGTGCGCGGACAGTTCAAGACCGACAAGGCGTCCCGGGCCGAGGCACTGGAACTGATCCTGCGCAAGTGAGCGTCATACGCACGGATGTGCCGGTGGTGATGGGGGTCCTCAACGTCACCGATGACTCGTTCTCCGACGGCGGCCGTTTCCTCGACCGTGACCGGGCGCTCGAGCACGGGCTGGCCCTGGTGTCGGCCGGTGCCACCATCGTCGACGTCGGTGGCGAATCGACCCGTCCCGGCGCCGTCCGCATCGAGGCGCCGGTGGAAACCGCCCGGATAGTGCCGGTGGTGCGCGAGCTGGCCGCCGCCGGCGTGACCGTCAGCATCGACACCATGCACGCCGCGGTGGCCGCGGCCGCGCTGGAAAACGGTGCCCGGATCGTCAACGACGTGTCCGGCGGGCGCGCCGATCCCGCCATGGCCGGTGTGCTGGCCGATGCGAACGTGCCGTGGATCCTCATGCACTGGCGATCGGTGAGCGCCGAGCATCCGCACGAGGTACCGGCCTACGGCGATGTCGTCGCGCAGGTGCGCGCCGAACTGCTGCACAGCGTCGACGCCGCGGTCGGCGCGGGGGTGGACCCGCAGAATCTGATCATCGATCCCGGGCTCGGTTTCGCCAAGACGGCACAACACAATTGGCAGCTGCTGCGCGCGCTGCCGACCTTCGTCGACACCGGGATCCCGGTGCTGGTGGGGGCGTCGCGCAAGCGTTTCCTGGGCACCCTGCTGGCCGGTCCGGACGGCGAGCCGCGCCCGCCGTCCGGTCGGGAGACGGCCACCGCGGTGCTGTCCGCGCTGGCCACCCAACACGGCGCCTGGGGCGTGCGGGTGCACGATGTGCAGGCCTCGGTTGACGCGCTGAAGGTGCTGCGAGCATGGGAGGACGGGCATGGCTGACCGAATCGAACTGCGCGGGTTGAAGGTTCGCGGTAATCACGGCGTCTTCGACCACGAACGCCGCGACGGCCAGGACTTCATCATCGACATCACCGTCTGGGTGGACCTGCACACCGCGGCGGCCTCCGACGACCTGGCCGACACCCTGGATTACGGCGCGCTGGCAAAACGGGCCGCCGCGGTGGTCGCCGGACCGCCGCGCAACCTGATCGAGACGGTGGCCGGTGAGATCGCCGAGGACGTGATGAGCGACGAGCGGGTGCACGCGGTCGAGGTCGTCGTGCACAAACCCGCGGCCCCGATTCCGCTCACCTTCGACGATGTCGCGGTGGTGGCGCGCCGCTCACGCCGCGGCGGGCGGGGCGGCACATGAGTGTGGCGGTGCTTTCGATCGGTTCCAACATCGGAGACCGGTTGGCCCATCTGCAGTCGGTTATCGACGGTCTGGACGACCGGGTGCGCGCCGTGTCGCCGGTGTACGAGACCGACGCTTGGGGCGGCGTCGAACAGCAGGCATTCCTCAACGCGGTGCTGATCGCCGAGGACCCCGGCTACACAGGCCGCGACTGGTTGCGGCACGGGCAGCGGCTGGAGGCAGCCGCGCAGCGGGTGCGCGAAGTCCACTGGGGCCCACGCACCCTCGACGTCGACGTCATCACCTGCCGTGACGGTGCCACCGAACTGCGTTGTGCGGACGCCGATCTCACCCTGCCGCACCCGTACGCCGGGCAGCGGGCGTTCGTGTTGATCCCGTGGCTGGCCGCCGACCCCGAGGCCACCCTGTCGGGACGTCCGGTGGCAGAGCTGCTCGCCGGTATCTCCGCCGAGGAACGCGATGGTGTCCGCCGCACCGACCTGGTGCTGACGACCTGATGGGACTGACCCGCAAACGCGACCTGGCCGCGGCCACCGCGGTCACGGCCGTGCTGGCCTACCTGCTCGTCACCGGTCTGTACCGGTGGTTCCCGCCGATCACAATGTGGACCGGGGTGTCGCTGTTGGCGATCGCCGTGGCCGAGGCGGGCTGGGCCTACGTCGTCCGGGGCCGCATCGAGGACGGCAAGATCGGTGTCGGAGCGGGCCGGTTGGATCCGTTGGCGGTGGCCCGCTCGGTCATCATCGCCAAGGCCTCGGCCTGGGTCGGTGCGTTGGTGCTCGGCTGGTGGATCGGTGTGCTGGGCTACCTGCTCCCGCGCCGGGACACCATGCGGGTCGCGGGGGAGGACACCGCCGGTGCCGTCGTGGCCGCGCTGTGCGCGCTGGCCCTGGTGGCGGCCGCGCTGTGGCTGCAGCACTGCTGCAAGTCACCGGATGATCCCGACAACAACGCCGATCACCTCGGCGGGGCGGCGGATTAGCCGAATCGCCGCGGCGGTCGACACGCGATCTGACCTGCGACCGGTACAGTCGGAGCCCATGACCGATCCGTCCCGCGGCATGCGCGTCAGGCGCGTCAACCGCAGGCCGGGCTGGGTCCTGCTGACCGCCCTGCTGGTGCTCGCGATCGTGTCCAGCACGGTGCTGGTGTTCACCAATCGCGTCGAATTGTTGAAGCTGGCGGTCGTATTGGCGCTCTGGGCGGCCGTGGCGGCGGCCTTCGTGTCGTTCATCTACCGGCGGCAGAGCGATCTCGACCAGGCCAAGGTGCGCGACCTCAAGTACGTCTACGACCTCCAGCTCGACCGCGAGATTTCGGCGCGGCGCGAATACGAGCTTGCCGTCGAGACCCAACTGCGCCGCGAACTCACCGCCGAGCTGCGCGCCCAGTCCGCCGACGAGGTCGCGGCCCTGCGCGCCGAGCTCGCGGCGTTGCGCGCCAACCTGGAGATTTTGTTCGACACCGACCTTGATCAGCGGCCCGCGCTGGAGACCGAGCGCCCGGCGGGACGGGTGATCGCCAGCCGCCTGGACAGCCCGGTCCGCAGTGAGGCCGACCCGCGCACCGAGGAAAGCCCGATCATCGACGTGCCGGCCGAACCCACCCCGCCCGAGCATCAGTGGGGGCCACCGCCGGAGCCCTTCGGCGGTGCGCACCGCCGTTCGTCGGGCAGCGAGCAGCCCGCGCCGTGGCAGGCTCCCGCCCCCGAACCCACACCGCCGCCGCGAGTACAACCGGTGGCACCGTCCGAGCCGCTGGCCGCCCAGTGGAATCCGGCCCCGGCCGAGGGACAGTGGATCCCGGTCGGCACACCCGGCAGCAACTGGGCCCAGCCCGAGCCGCAGGCACCGCCCGCACCGCCGGCACAGCCGACGCCCCCGCCGCCCCCGCCCCCGGCCACCCAGGCGCAGGCAACACCGAGTGCCGAGCAGCGCCGCGGCCGCCACGCCAATCCCGACGCCGAGGCGCCCGAGCCGCGCCGGGCCCGTCACGCGGTACCCGCCGAGCCTGCCTCCGCCCCGGCCACGCCGCCACCGACCACACCGCCACCGGCAGCCGCGGCGCGGCACCGCAGCCCCGACGAGCCCGAGCCCGAACCGGCCGGCGGTCAGCACACCGGCGGCCAGCCGGTCTCGGAGCTGCTGTCGCGGTTCCAGGCCGCCCCCAGCGGAGGTGGCCGGCGTCGCCGCCGGGAGGAGTGAGCTAGGCTCACCGGAGACCGTCCGGTACCCGCAGTGCGGGACCGGAACGAACATCAGCGAATCTGCGAGGTCGTCTGTCATGGTCGACGGACTCCGTCCGGCCCGGCTCTCCGTCGGGGTGATCTCGGCCGGCCGGGTGGGCACCGCGCTCGGCCTCGCGCTCGAGCGCGCCGAACACGTCGTGGTCGCCTGCAGCGCGGTCTCGGCCGCCTCCCGCGATCGGGCCGCCCGGCGGCTACCGGATACCGCGGTGCTGCCGGTGGCCGATGTCGCGGCCCGCGCCGAACTGCTGCTGCTGACGGTGCCCGACGCCGAACTGCCGGGGCTGGTATCCGGGTTGGCGGCCACCGGGGCGGTGCGCCCGGGCACCATCGTCGTGCACACGTCGGGGGCCAACGGGATCGCGATCCTGGCACCGCTCACCGAGCAGGGCTGCCTGCCGCTGGCCATCCATCCGGCGATGACGTTCACCGGTTCCGACGAGGACATCACCCGGCTGCCGGAAACCTGCTTCGGTATCACCGCCGCCGACGAGATCGGGTACGCCATCGGCCAGTCGCTGGTGCTGGAGATCGGCGGGGAGCCCTTCCGCGTCCGCGAGGACGCCCGGACGCTGTATCACGCGGCGCTCGCGCACTCGGGCAACCACCTCATCACCGTGGTGCTCGACGCGGTCGACGCGCTGCGTGACGCGCTGCGCGGCCAGGAATTGCTCGGCCAGGAACTCGTCGTCGACGCACCCGGCGGGCTGGCCGAGCGCATCATCGCGCCACTG
Source organism: Mycobacterium sp. NPDC003323 (assembly GCF_053589535.1). Classification (NCBI taxonomy): domain Bacteria; kingdom Bacillati; phylum Actinomycetota; class Actinomycetes; order Mycobacteriales; family Mycobacteriaceae; genus Mycobacterium; species Mycobacterium sp. NPDC003323. The sequence continues at coordinate 294,263 of NZ_JBSFSB010000003.1, read as the reverse complement.
GCGCGAGCCTCACTGGACAACGCCCTGCAGCGTGGCCAGGCCGCGCTGACCGGACCGGTCGCCCGCGGTGACGCCGCCGCGGTGGCCCGCCACCTGAGCGCGCTCACCGAAGCCGATCCCCAACTGGCTCAGGCTTATCGGGCCAATTCACTGCGTACCGCCCAGCGCGCGCATGCACCCGCGGATGTGTTCGAAGCACTCGTCGACAAGGAGACACCGTGACCGATCGCCGACCGCCGGCGTTCAAGGCCGGAGAACTCAACATCTACCGCAGGCCGGCCGATATCGCCGACGTGACCAGGGCGCTGCGCACCACGGGGCGTCGCATCATGCTGGTGCCCACCATGGGGGCACTGCACGAGGGCCACCTCACGCTGATCCGGCGCGCCCAGCAGGTGCCCGGTTCGGTGGTCGTGGTGTCGATCTTCGTCAACCCCACCCAGTTCGGCGCCGGTGAGGATCTCGATGCCTATCCGCGCACGCTCGACGAGGACCTGGCCGCACTGCGCGGTGAGGGCGTGCAGATCGCCTTCACCCCGACCGTCGCGGATATGTACCCGGCCGGCCCGCGCACCTCGGTGCATGCCGGCGACTTGGCATCCCAGCTCGAAGGTGCTTCGCGGCCAACACATTTCGCCGGGATGCTGACCGTTGTCATGAAACTTCTGCAGATCGTCCGGCCGGATCGCGCCTTCTTCGGTGAGAAGGACTATCAGCAGCTGGTGCTGGTGCGGCAGATGGCCGACGATCTGAACCTGGACACCCGCATCGTCGGGGTGCCGGTCGTGCGCGAGGCGGACGGGCTGGCGATGTCCTCGCGCAACCGCTATCTCGACGAGCTGGAACGCGAACAGGCCTGTGCCATCCCCTCGGCGCTGCTGGCCGGGATGTACGCCGCCGGTGAGGGTGTCGAGGCCGCCCTGGATGCGGCGCGCGCCGTGCTCGACGAGGTGCCCGCCATCAGCGTGGACTACCTGGAGGTCCGGGACAACTGGCTGGGGTCCGCGCCGCGGACCGGCTCGGCCCGGATGCTGCTGGCGGTGCGGCTCGGGCGCACCCGGCTGCTGGACAACATCGCGATCGATCTCGGCACGCCCTCGGGCAACGGTCCCGACGTCGCCTACGACGAGCACGAATTGCCCTGGAGGAACTGATGTTACGCACGATGCTCAAATCCAAGATCCACCGCGCGACCGTCACCCAGGCCGATCTGCACTATGTCGGCTCGGTGACCATCGACGCCGATCTGATGGATGCCGCCGACCTGCTGGAGGGCGAGCAGGTCACCATCGTCGACATCGACAACGGCAACCGGTTGGTCACCTACGCCATCACCGGTGAGCGCGGCAGCGGCGTGATCGGGATCAACGGTGCCGCTGCGCATCTGGTGCATCCCGGTGATCTGGTCATCCTCATCGCCTACGGCACCATGGAGGACGCCCGGGCACGCGAGTACCGGCCGCGCATCGTGTTCGTCGACGCCGACAACAAGCAGATCGATCTCGGGTCCGATCCCGCCCACGTGCCGGCCGATGCCTCCGGCCTGATGTCGCCGCGCTGACCGTGCTGCTCGCCATCGACGTCCGCAACACCCATACCGTCGTCGGGTTGATCTCGGGTACCGGCGACCACGCCAAAGTGGTGCAGAACTGGCGGATCCGCACCGAGTCCGAGGTCACCGCCGACGAACTGGCGCTGACCATCGACGGTTTGATCGGTGACGATTCCGAACGCCTCACCGGTGCCACCGCGCTGTCGACGGTGCCCTCGGTGCTGCACGAGATCCGGTTGATGCTCGATCAGTACTGGCCCTCGATCCCGCAGGTGCTCATCGAACCCGGTGTCCGCACCGGCATCCCCCTGTTGGTGGACAACCCCAAGGAGGTCGGGGCGGACCGCATCGTCAACTGCCTGGCGGCCTTCAACAAGTACCACTCGCCGGCCATCGTGGTGGATTTCGGTTCGTCGATCTGTGTCGATGTGGTGTCGGCCAAGGGGGAGTTCCTCGGCGGCGCGATCGCCCCCGGGGTGCAGGTGTCCTCCGATGCCGCCGCCGCCCGATCGGCGGCGCTGCGCCGGGTGGAGCTGACCAGGCCACGCTCGGTGATCGGCAAGAACACCGTCGAGTGCATGCAGTCCGGCGCGGTGTTCGGATTCGCCGCGCTGGTCGACGGGCTGGTCGACCGGATCCGCGCCGATGTGTCCGGATTCGGTGGTGCCGACGTGGCCGTCGTGGCCACCGGCAACTCGGCACCGCTGGTGCTTCCCGACCTGCGCACCGTCGGTCACTACGACCGGCATCTGACGCTGGAGGGGCTGCGCCTGGTCTTCGAGCGCAACCGCGACAACCAGCGCGGTCGCCGCTGATTAAGCTGGCATGTCGTGAGTTCTGATGTCGACGACACCCCCGAGCAGTACCGGATCCGCCAGGCCAAGCGCGAGCGGTTACTCGCCGAGGGGCGTGATCCGTACCCGGTGCAGGTGGCGCGCACCCATTCGCTGGCCGAACTGCGGCAGGCCTACCCCGACCTGCCGGTGGACGCCCAGACCGGCGACATCGTCGGGGTGGCGGCGCGGGTGGTGTTCGCCCGCAACACCGGCAAGCTCTGTTTCGCCACGCTGCAGGACGGTGACGGTACCCAGCTGCAGGTCATGATCAGCCTGGCCGAGGTGGGCCAGGAGTCGCTGGACGCCTGGAAGGCCGATGTCGACCTCGGCGACATCGTCTTCGCGCACGGCCAGGTGATCAGCTCGCGACGCGGTGAACTGTCTGTGCTGGCCGATTCCTGGCAAATCGTGTCCAAGGCGCTGCGGCCGTTGCCGGTGGCGCACAAGGAGATGAGCGAGGAGTCGCGGGTCCGGCAGCGCTATGTCGACCTGATCGTGCGTCCAGAGGCGCGCAGCATCGCCCGCCAGCGCATCGCCGTGGTGCGCGCAGTGCGCTCGGCGCTGGAGCGGCGTGGCTTCCTGGAGGTCGAGACCCCGATGCTGCAGACATTGGCCGGCGGCGCGGCGGCCCGACCGTTCATCACGCACTCGAATGCGCTCGACGCCGATCTCTACCTGCGCATCGCGCCGGAGTTGTTCCTCAAGCGGTGTCTGGTCGGTGGATTCGAGAAGGTTTTCGAGCTGAATCGCAACTTTCGAAACGAAGGCGCCGATTCCACGCATTCCCCGGAATTCGCGATGCTGGAGACATATCAGGCTTACGGTACGTACGACGATTCCGCCGTGGTGACGCGTGAACTCATTCAGGAAGTCGCCGACGAGGCGCTCGGAACCCGCCAAGTGCCACTAGCCGATGGCACTGTCTATGACCTCGACGGCGAATGGCAGACGCTGGAAATGTATCCCTCGCTGTCGGCCGCCCTCGGTGAAGAGATCACCCCGGAAACCACGCTGGAACGCCTGTTGTCGATTGCCGACCGGCTCGGTGTCGAGATTCCCACCGACCGCGGTTACGGACACGGGAAATTGGTCGAAGAACTGTGGGAACACACCGTCGGTGAGACGTTGTGGGAACCGACGTTCGTGCGTGACTTCCCGGTCGAGACCAGCCCCTTGACCCGCGCGCATCGCAGCATTCCCGGTGTCACCGAGAAGTGGGATCTTTATGTGCGCAAGTTCGAATTGGCCACGGGTTACTCGGAACTGATCGATCCCGTCATTCAGCGTGAACGTTTCGAGGCGCAGGCCCGGGCCGCCGCCGCCGGTGACGACGAGGCAATGCGCCTCGACGAAGATTTTCTCGCCGCATTGGAGTATGCGATGCCACCGACAACCGGTACCGGAATGGGTATTGATCGTCTGCTGATGGCTTTGACGGGCCTGACGATTAGAGAGACGGTTTTGTTCCCGATTGTGCGCAGGAACTCAAACTGACTGCATTCACCGATGTGGTTGTTGAATGAATTCCTTCGGTATGTAAGCATTGCTGCAGGGGTTCGGGGTGAATCTACGAGTGGCCACAGAAGGGTCAGTGTGAGCTAATGGCGAAGAAAGTGACCGTCACGTTGGTCGACGATTTCGACGGTGAAGCCGCCGCGGATGAGACCGTCGAATTCGCCCTCGACGGCGTGAGTTACGAGATCGACCTTTCTTCCAAGAACGCCGCGAAACTGCGTAATGACCTCAAACAGTGGGTGGAGGCCGGCCGCCGGGTCGGTGGCCGTCGTCGGGGGCGTTCGGCCGGCACCGGGCGCGGGCGCGCCGCCATCGATCGCGAGCAGAGCGCGGCCATCCGCGACTGGGCCCGCCGCAACGGCCACAATGTGTCGACGCGGGGCCGGATTCCGGCCGATGTGATCGACGCCTTCCATGCGGCAACGTAGCCGCAGGTTGCCCTGATCCGTCGATTCGGCGGCGATTCTGAACTTCGCTGACGGCGAACTGTTCAGCCGCGTTTTCCGGAAACGTTCGGCCGTTGCTGTGCGTTATGTCTTCGACCCCGCCATGTGGGCTTGGCACCAGCGGGGCAGCTATGGGCCCAGCCCACTAGAGTGGATGGCAGGTGCGGCGAGTTGTACAGCGCACGTTGCCGACCTACGTGAGGAAGAGCAGGTAACCACGGATGTTCGAACGATTTACCGACCGTGCCCGTCGGGTCGTCGTCCTGGCTCAGGAAGAAGCCCGGATGCTGAACCACAACTACATCGGCACCGAGCACATCCTGCTGGGCCTCATTCACGAAGGTGAGGGCGTAGCGGCCAAGTCGCTCGAGTCGCTGGGCATCTCCCTGGAGGGTGTGCGCAGCCAGGTCGAAGAGATCATCGGCCAGGGACAGCAGGCCCCGTCGGGCCACATCCCGTTCACCCCGCGCGCCAAGAAGGTGCTGGAACTCTCGCTTCGGGAGGCCCTGCAGCTCGGCCACAACTACATCGGCACCGAGCACATCCTGCTCGGCCTGATCCGCGAGGGTGAGGGCGTGGCCGCTCAGGTCCTGGTCAAGCTCGGCGCCGAACTGACCCGGGTGCGCCAGCAGGTGATCCAGCTGCTGAGCGGCTACCAGGGCAAGGAGGCCGCCGAGGCGGGCACCGGAGGCCGCGGAGGCGAATCCGGCAACCCGTCGACCTCGCTGGTCCTCGACCAGTTCGGCCGCAACCTGACCGCCGCCGCCATGGAGGGCAAGCTCGATCCGGTCATCGGCCGTGAGAAGGAAATCGAGCGGGTCATGCAGGTGCTGAGCCGGCGCACCAAGAACAACCCGGTGCTGATCGGTGAGCCCGGTGTCGGCAAGACCGCCGTCGTCGAGGGCCTGGCGCAGGCCATCGTGCACGGCGAGGTCCCCGAGACGCTGAAGGACAAGCAGCTCTACACCCTGGACCTGGGTTCGCTGGTGGCCGGCAGCCGCTACCGCGGTGATTTCGAGGAGCGCCTGAAGAAGGTGCTCAAGGAGATCAACACCCGCGGCGACATCATCCTGTTCATCGACGAGCTGCACACGCTCGTCGGTGCCGGTGCCGCCGAGGGCGCGATCGACGCCGCCAGCATCCTGAAGCCCAAGCTGGCCCGCGGTGAGCTGCAGACCATCGGCGCGACCACGCTCGACGAGTACCGCAAGTACATCGAGAAGGACGCCGCCCTGGAGCGCCGCTTCCAGCCGGTGCAGGTGGGCGAGCCGACCGTCGAGCACACCATCGAGATCCTCAAGGGTCTGCGCGACCGCTACGAGGCCCATCACCGCGTCTCGATCACCGACGGTGCGCTGGTCGCCGCGGCGACCCTGGCCGACCGGTACATCAACGACCGGTTCCTGCCGGACAAGGCCATCGACCTGATCGACGAGGCCGGCGCCCGGATGCGTATCCGCCGGATGACGGCTCCGCCGGACCTGCGCGAGTTCGACGAGAAGATCGCCGACGCCCGCCGGGAGAAGGAGTCCGCGATCGACGCGCAGGACTTCGAGAAGGCCGCCAACCTGCGCGACCGCGAGAAGCAGCTGGTCGGTCAGCGTGCCGAGCGGGAGAAGCAGTGGCGCTCGGGTGATCTGGACGTCGTGGCCGAGGTCGACGACGAGCAGATCGCCGAGGTGCTGGGCAACTGGACCGGTATCCCGGTGTTCAAGCTGACCGAGGCCGAGACCACGCGCCTGCTGCGCATGGAAGAGGAACTGCACAAGCGGATCATCGGCCAGGAGGATGCCGTCAAGGCCGTCTCCAAGGCGATCCGCCGCACCCGTGCCGGCCTGAAGGATCCCAAGCGTCCGTCCGGCTCGTTCATCTTCGCCGGTCCGTCCGGTGTCGGTAAGACCGAGCTGTCCAAGGCGCTGGCGAACTTCCTGTTCGGCGACGACGACGCGCTCATCCAGATCGACATGGGCGAGTTCCACGACCGCTTCACCGCCTCGCGGCTGTTCGGTGCGCCTCCGGGCTACGTCGGCTACGAGGAGGGCGGCCAGCTCACCGAGAAGGTGCGCCGCAAGCCGTTCAGCGTGGTGCTGTTCGACGAGATCGAGAAGGCCCACCAGGAGATCTACAACACCCTGTTGCAAGTCCTGGAGGACGGTCGCCTCACCGACGGTCAGGGCCGCACGGTCGACTTCAAGAACACCGTGCTGATCTTCACCTCGAACCTGGGCACCTCCGACATCAGCAAGGCGGTCGGGCTGGGCTTCACCCAGGGCGGCGGCGAGAACAACTACGAGCGGATGAAGCTCAAGGTTCACGACGAGCTGAAGAAGCACTTCCGTCCGGAGTTCCTCAACCGCATCGACGACATCATCGTGTTCCACCAGCTGACGCAGAACGAGATCATCGAGATGGTCGATCTGATGATCGGCCGGGTCGGCAATCAGCTGCGGGCCAAGGACATGGAGATGGAGCTCACCGATCAGGCCAAGGCGCTGTTGGCCAAGCGCGGTTTCGATCCGGTGCTGGGTGCCCGGCCGTTGCGCCGCACCATCCAGCGCGAGATCGAGGACCAGCTGTCCGAGAAGATCCTCTTCGAAGAGGTCGGACCGGGCCAGATCGTCACCGTCGACGTCGAGGGCTGGGACGGCGAGGGCGCCGGCGAGAACGCGAAGTTCACCTTCTCCGGTCGGCCCAAGTCGGCCGGGTCCACCGAGGACGCGGACCTGGCGGCCACGGTCGCCGAATAGCGCACACCGTGAGACGGGCGGTCACCTGACACAGGGTGGCCGCCCGTTTTGCGTGCCGGTCAGAGCTGATCGGGTCGGGTCACGATGCGACCCAGCGTGCGCGAGACGGCCGCGCCCCACCCGATGCCCAGCCGCGCGCCGGTGAGCACCGCCTCGTCCAGCAGCAACTCGTGGGTGCAGCCGCGCGACAACCCCGTCGCGCCCAGGACCAGGCTTTCCTGCGACCAGGTCCACGCCACGTCGACCTCGTGGGTCGCCAGGACGATCGCCGTGCCGCCATCGGCCAGCGCGCTCAGCGTGGCCAGCAGATCCTCGACCGCCCGCGGGTCCAATCCGGCGGTGGCCTCGTCGAGCAGCAGCACCCGCGGCCGCATGGCGACCGCCCCGGCGATCGCCACCCGCTTGCGCTGCCCGAAGGAGAGCAGATTCGGGGTCCGGTCGGCCAGATCGGCGATACCCAGCGCGTGCATCGCCTCGTCGACCCGGTCGATCACCTCGGCCCGGCCCAGGCCGAGATTGGCCGGGCCGAACGAGACGTCGGCCCGCACGGTCGCGGCGACGATCTGGTCGTCGGGTTCCTGCAGGACCATCTGCACCCGGCTGCGCAGCCGGGTCCGGTCGGCGCGTGACCGGGTCAGGACGGTGCCGTCGAGGCGGACATGACCCGCGGTCGGCTCGGTCAGACCCACCAGGATCCGCAACAACGTCGTCTTACCGGAGCCGTTGGCGCCCAGCAGCGCGATCCGTTGCCCGGGCCGCAACGAGAGGTCGACACCGTCGAGCACCCGCGGTCCCCGCGGGTAGCTGAACCCGACACCGGCCAGGGCGAGGACCTCATCCATTCCAGAGTCTCCAGGACAGCAGGGATACGACCGCAATCACAGCAAGCAACGCGGTGGACAGCGCCAGCCGGGCCGGACGCACCGGCCGGTCGGCGGTGAGGACGGCGGTGCAGCCGGGTTCGGCGCGCAGCGACATCGCCTCCGACATCGCCCGGGCCCGGTCGGTCGCGCGGACGAAGATCAGCGCGGTCTGCGAGCCGATGGCCGCGATGGCATCCCGCGGATTGCGCAATCCCAATCGCAGCCCGACCGCCTCGCGGGCGCTGCGCGCCGACTGCACCAGGATCCCCACCAGCCGATAGGTCAGGTCGGCGACATGGCACAGCGGGGCGGGCACCCCGGCGCGGCGCGCCAGGTCCAGCAGGTCTGCCATCAACGTCGTCAACGCCAGTCCGATGGTGGCCGCCGAGGCCGCCATCGAGCGCAGCGCGGTGTCCACGGCCAGATCCACACCGCCGGGTTCCAGGTGCGCTCCGCCGCGCAGGCTGACCGCGATGGGCACCGACCCGATCGCGATGAACAGCACCGGACCGAGCAACACCAGCAGGAACAACCGCACCCGCACCCGGGCCAGCACCAGCGTCACCACCGCGGTTGCGGCGAGAACCAGCGGTGCTGCCGTGCGCGGTGGCAGCACCATCGCGCACAGCAGCAACCCCGCGAACAGGAACAGTTTCTCGGCGGCGGGGTCACGCGCCCACCGGTTCTGGGCGGCGCTGATCTCGAGCGGATTCACGCGGGCGGCTTACCGCTGGGCGGTGGCCGCTTCTTTCCGTCCCCGGTGCCGGCCGGCGTACCAGCCGATCGCAGCACCCAGGATCAGACCACCCGCACCGGCCTGGATGGCGAACAGACCGGATTCGACCTCGCCGGGCAGTTCGCCGACCAGCGGGGAGAACCACGGCTCGTAGTCCGCGTGGATCTCGGTGATCACTTCCTCGGCCTGTCCGTCGGCGCCACCGAACTCCGCGTCGGAGTCCTGCGAGTAGCCGTACAGCAGCGAGCCGATGGTGATGATTGCGGCCAGCCCCAGCAGCGCGATCGTCATCATCACGACCGAGCGCCCGGTCGAGGTGGTGTTGGCGGTGCTCACGTTCAGACCTCCTTGCGATCGCCGACGGGCAGTTCGTCATCGGCGCCGGCCGGCATGTCGGCGCGCCGCAGGAAGCCCAGCCGCACCAGTTCCGAGGACGCCACCTGCATCAGCACCCGCACCACGACGACGGTGACCAGGCCCTCGACGATGGCCAGCGGTACTTGGGTGGCCGCGAAGACGGCCATGAACTCGGCGAAGCTCTCCCCGAAACCGCCTTCGGCGGCCGGGAAGGCCAGGGCCAGCTGGAAGCTGGTGACGATGTAGGTGAACAGGTCGGCGACGAAGGCCAGCGCGAACACCGCCGGCAACACGCCCACCCCGGCCTTGCGCAGCAGGTAGAAGACGCCGAAACCGGCCCACGGTCCGGCGATCGCCATCGAGAACGCGTTCGCGCCGAGGGTGGTGATGCCGCCGTGGGCCAGCAGCAGCGCCTGGAACAGCAGCACGATGGTGCCCAGGAACGCCATCACGGGTGGTCTGAAGATCGCCGTGCCCAGGCCCGTGCCGGTCGGATGCGAGCTGGAGCCCGTCACCGACGGCAACTTGATGGCCGACATGACGAACGAGAACGCGCCGACCGCGGCCAGCAGCGGACCCGCGGACGGGTGCTTCCTGACGGTGACGACGACCTGTCGGGCGCCGTAGACGACGAATGGGGCCGACGCGACGGTCCATCCGATCGCGTGCGCCGCAGGTAGGAATCCCTCTGCGATGTGCATATGTCTGACGTGCCTTTCCGCCCAGCACCTCGTGGGCATCGATATCGGTGCTGCGGCCGGTCTCCTGGCTCACGGGTCCACCGGACCACCGTGGTGGTCCGCAACGCCGGAGTCCGCCTTCCCGCCCGCACGACGTGCGAGCAGTGGCACCGATGGACGCCGACTTCCCGTTTACAGTGGCGAGGGCCGCCCCGGTTTCACACCGGGTTCCCGAACGCCGCAGCAGGGCGAGCATACATCGCGGTATGCGCATGAGTCGGCGATGTGGTCAGCTGCCCACCGGGATCAGACCGAATGACTCGGTGGCGACCGACAGCAACCAGGTCGCCGCGGTCAGGCTGCGATACTGCGGCCAGTTGAGCTGATAGCTGACCACCCAACCCTGCCCGGTGCGGTCCTCGGCGTACCAGCTGAACGTGAGGTCGCCGGGCAGGTTGCCGCCCTTGGCGCCGACATAGCCCCACCGGGATTCGTCGAGTTCGATGCCGGGGGTGGCCGACAGGATGTCGCGTACCGGTGCCGCCGGCCCGGTCGCGGCGGCCTGCAGCGCGGCGTGCACCCGGCAGATGTCCATCGGGGTGCCGTACCACTCGATGCCGTACGGCGAGGCCGGGACCCGGGTGAGCATCGGATCCGGTTCGTAGGGAAGGGCTCTGGTGTCCGCGAGCATCTGCGCGCGGCGCTGCGGGGACGCGTTTTTCCACTCGGCGCGCACATCGGGCTTGCCCCAGCCGATGGAGAACAACTCGTGCGCGGTGGGGAAAGGCGTCATCTTCGACGGGTCGTGATGGCCTGCGGTGACCAGCGCCCGTTCCACCGCGCCGGGACCGAGGCGGGCCATCAACATGTCGGTGGCCATATTGTCGCTCGCCGAGATCATCTGCTGCGCAGCATCTCTCACCGATACCGTGGATCCGGGCTCGAGCTCGTCGAAGCCCGCCGAGCCGACGGCCTTGTCCGCCTTGGTGATGGTCAACCGCTCGTCCCAGTCGACGGTTCCGGCGTGGACCGCATCGGCGAGCGCGAGCAGCACGTACAGCTTGAAGATCGACGCCAGCGGCATGGACTTGTCGACGTCGGTGCCCGCGACCTGCACGCACTTGCCGTCGTCGACCTTGGACACCTGATAGGCGTAGGCGGCACCGGAGCGGGCGATCGCGGCGTCCACATCCGACCACTGCCGGATCCGGGGTTTGTCGACGGTGACCTCGAAGCGGTCGACGAGACCGCCCGCACCGGTGCGCATCTCGATCATCTGCTCGATGCCGTAGGAATTGCGCACGTGCAGGGTGGCCTGCCCGGCGCCCAGTGACATGGCGGTGACGGTGATGGGGCGGTCGGCCCAGAGCCGGTCCATCGCCCCGGCGACGTATTCCACCTGTTGCGGCGCGGCCAGCGTGGCCACCGGCACGACCCCGATCGGCCAGTCGGAGTTGACCATGTCCAGCAGTTGCTTGGCGCGCAGCCCCTGCGGGGTGTTGGTCTCGATGTGCATGCCGTACGCCGCATCGGCCACCGGCGGGCCGGTGTGGGCGCAGCCGGATGCCGCGAGGACGGCAGCGGTGGCCAGGGCGGCTATCTGCAGCGCGCGCCGCGGCGTGTTACTTACCGGTCCCCGCAACGTCCAACACAACCTCGAACTCCAGCAGTGAGGCACCGGTGGCGACCGGCTTGTTCTGCTGGCCGGCGTGCGCCTCCACGGCGGGGCCCTGGGCCCAGGCCTGGAACGCCTCTTCGGACTCCCACTGCGTCACCACGAAATAGCGGTCCTCGCCCTTGACTGGGCGCAGCAGCTGGAAGCCGAGGAAACCGGGCTGGTTGTCGACGGCGTGGGCGCGATGTGCGAACCGCTTCTCCAGTTCCGGGCCTGCGTCGGCCGGGACCTCGATGGCATTGATCTTCACGACGGGCATGTGCATGAGGCTACCCGGGCCGGCCCCCGGCAGGATGTCGGCATGCGAAGCGATCTTTTGACCGCGCGCGGTGGCACCGGTGCGCCGCTGGTCCTGGTGCACGGGCTGATGGGACGCGGCAGCACCTGGTCGCGTCAACTGCCGTGGCTGACCGCGCTGGGGACGGTGTACACCTACGACGCGCCGTGGCACCGGGGTCGCGATGTCGCCGATCCGTACCCCGTCAGCACGGAGCGTTTCGTGCAGGATCTGGGCGACGCGGTGGCCGGACTCGGCTGCCCGGTGACGCTGATCGGGCATTCGATGGGCGGCCTGCACTCGTGGTGTCTGGCCGCGCAGCGCCCGGATCTGGTGACGGCCGTCGTCGTCGAGGACATGGCGCCGGACTTCCGCGGCCGCACCACCGGGCCGTGGGAGCCGTGGCTGCGCGCCCTGCCGGTCGAGTTCGATGCGGCCGAGCAGGTGTACCGGGAGTTCGGCCCGGTGGCCGGGCAGTACTTCTTGGAGGCCTTCGATCGGACCCCGACCGGCTGGCGGCTGCACGGTCACACCGATCGATGGATCGAGATCGCCGCGCAGTGGGGCACCCGCGACTACTGGCAACAGTGGCGCGATGTGCGCGCCCCGGTGCTGCTGCTGGAGGCCGGCGGCACCGTGGCACCGCCGGGGCAGATGCGCCAGATGCATGAAACGGGTTACCGCACAACCTATCTGCAGGTGCCGGGGGCGGGACATCTGATCCACGATGATGCTCCCGACGCCTATCGCGACGCCGTACACGGCTTTCTAACGACGCTCGCCGGAGGCGCTTGAGGCGGGCCAGACGGGGTGCTCGGAGAACCGGCTGCGGATGGCGTCGAGTTCGTGCTGGGTGCGCAGCCCGTCGCGGTCCTCGGCGTGGAAGCTACCGGCCAGTGGTGCGGCGATGCGGAACTGATCCAGGGACAACCGCAGGATGCCCTGGCGGTGGGCGGCGCGGATCAGGAACGCGCCCAACAGGAACGGCGCGAGTATGGCGAGGGTGATCAGTGCTGTGGTCATGGCAGTAATACTCCGTTGATAAATATCCAGCCAACAGTGGCAGGAATGACACCTTGAGATAAAATGCTGCCATGGCGATATCGAGCGTATCGGTGCTGGTGCTGGACGGTCTAGCGATTTTCGAGTTCGGCGTGATCTGCGAGGTGTTCGGCATCGACCGATCCGCCGACGGGGTGCCGAACTTCGATTTCAAGGTGTGCGGACCGCGGGCCGGCGAGCCCATCCGCACCTCGGTGGGCGCGACGCTGACTCCCGACCACGGCCTGGACGAGCTGACCGGCGCCGACCTGGTGGCGATCCCCGCCATCAGCGGATCCGACTACCTACCCGAGGCGCTGGATGCGGTGCGCCGCGCCGTCGACTCCGGGTCGACCGTGCTGACGGTCTGCTCGGGCGCCTTCCTGGCCGGTGCGGCCGGACTGCTCGACGGCCGGCCGTGCACCACGCATTGGATGCACGCCGACGACCTGGCCGCCGCGCACCCGACCGCACGGGTCGACCGCAACGTGCTGTTCGTCGACGACGGCAACCTGATCACCAGTGCGGGCACCGCGGCCGGTATCGATGCCTGCCTGCACCTGGTGCGCCGCGAGTTGGGCGCCGAGGTCACCAACAAGATCGCCCGCCGGATGGTGGTCCCGCCACAGCGCGACGGCGGTCAGCGCCAGTACATCGATCAGCCCATTCCGGCTCGCTACTCCGAAGGCTTTGCCCCGCAACTGGACTGGATTCTGGCCAATCTGGACAAGCCGCACACGGTGGCCTCGCTCGCCGCGCGGGCGAACATGTCGGCGCGCACCTTCGCCCGCCGCTTCGTCGACGAGACCGGGCGCACCCCGATGCAGTGGGTGACAGATCAGCGGGTGCTCTACGCGCGCCGACTGCTCGAGGAGACCGACCTGGACATCGACCGGGTCGCCGACCGCTGCGGATTCGGCACCGCGACGCTGTTGCGCCACCACTTCCGGCGGATCATCGGGGTGACACCGTCGGATTACCGTCGCCGGTTCTCCTGCGACTCGTGCGAGGAGAGCGCCTAGTCACCCTCGCCCGCGAGCGCGAACAACCCCGCCGCGGTCTGCTCCACCAGACCGTCGGTCAGCAGCGAATCCAGCGCGCGGTCGCGCTGGGCGGTATCGGACAACCAGGCCACATCGAGCTGGGCTCGCGTCACCGGCGCCGCGCTGGCGCGCAGCACGTCCAACAATCGCCCGCGGGCCTGACGATCGGTGCCGGCATAACGCTGCACCCGGCGCGCCGGAGTGGTCGCCGGCGGGTGGCCCGCTGACTTCCACCGGCACGCGGGCAGCGGACACAACCCGCAGCGCGGGTTGCGCGCGGTGCACACGATCGCCCCGAGCTCCATCAGCGCCGCCGAAAACCGCGGCGCCGCAGCACCTTCGGGCAGCAGGGCGGCCACCTCGGCCAGATCGCGAGTGCTGGCCGGGGCCTCGGCGCAGCCGTGCACCACCCGCGACACCACCCGGCGCACATTGGTGTCCACCACCGGGACCCGTTGCCGATAGGCGAAGCACGCGACCGCCCGTGCGGTGTAGGCGCCGATACCGGGCAGGGTCAGCAGGGTCTCGACATCGTCGGGCACCACATCGTCGTACTCGGCGGCGATCACCGTCGCGCACTCGTGCAGCCGTTTGGCGCGGCGCGGATAGCCGAGCTTGCCCCAGGCCCGCAGCACCTCGGCCGGCCCGGCCGCAGCAGTTGCCGACGGCGTCGGCCAGCGCGCCACCCAGTCCAGCCAGATCGGCTCCACCCGGCTGACCGGGGTCTGCTGCAGCATGAACTCACTGACCAGGATCTGCCAGGCCGTCACACCCGGCCGGCGCCACGGCAGATCGCGTTCGGCGGTGTCGAACCAGGCCAGCAGGTCATCCGGGTCGATGCCGTATTCGGACTGGGGCATACTTCTCGTCATGCCGAACTCGAATCCGATCTCCGCGTGGAAGGCACTCAAAGAGGGTAACGAGCGCTTCGTCGCCGGCCAGCCCGAGCATCCCAGCCAGGGCATCGAAGACCGGGCCCGGCTGACCGAGGCGCAGAAGCCCACCGCGGTGCTGTTCGGCTGCGGTGACAGCCGGGTGGCCGCCGAGCTCATCTTCGACCAGGGCCTCGGCGACATGTTCGTGGTCCGCACGGCGGGTCACGTCATCGACTCCGCGGTGCTCGGCTCGATCGAATACGCCGTCGGCGTGCTCAACGTCCCGCTGATCGCCATCCTCGGCCACGACAGCTGCGGCGCGGTGAAGGCCACCCTGAACGCCCTGGACGACGGTGAGATCCCGGGTGGCTACATCCGCGACATCGTCGAGCGCGTCATGCCGTCGATTCTGGCGGGCCGCCGTGACGGCCTGAGCCGGGTCGACGAGTTCGAGGCCCGCCACGTCGAGGAGACCGCCTCGCAGCTGATGGCGCGGTCCACCGTCATCGCCGACCGCGTCCGCTCGGGTGAGCTGGCCATCGTCGGCCTGACCTACCACCTGGCCGACGGCCGGGTACAGCTGCGCAATCACCTCGGCGACATCGGCGAGGTCTGACCCGACCGCCGCAGATCACGAAATGATCTGAGGAAGGTCACAGAAGACACGCCGATCCGCCTCGGACAACCTGACCTGACCGCGGCTTACCGTTGAGGTCGTGCTAGACACCGAACCGCACCGCCCGCTGCCACCGGAGATCTACCGGCGACGCAGAGCGCTGGCAATAGGGGTTGCGGTCGTGGTCATCGTACTCGTGGCCGGCATCGTCGCGATCGTCGTGTCGATGACCGGCGGGTCCGAGCCCACCGCCGCCGAGCAGTCGGCCGAGGCGACGCCGACCGCCGCCGCACCCACCCCGTTACCGGGTGAGGAGCCGGGCGTGAAGACCCCGGTCGTGCCGCCGGCACAGGCCGCGCCACCGCCGGTGCCGACGCCGACCACCGCGGTCGTTCCGCCGCCGGTGCTGCAGGCCGGTGAGGACTGCCCGGACTCCACGCTGGCGGTCAAGGGAATCACCAGCGCACCCGATTACGTCATGGGCGATCAGCCCAAGTTCACCATGGTCGTCACCAACATCGGCCTGGTCGCCTGCAAGCGCGATGTCGGCGCCGCGGTGCTGGCCGCCTACGTCTACTCGCTGGACAACAACCGGCTGTGGTCGAACCTGGACTGCGCCCCGTCCAACGAGACGCTGGTCAAGGAGTTCGCGCCGGGCGAGCAGGTCACCACCGAGGTCACCTGGACCGGGATGGGTTCGGCCCCGAACTGCCCGCTGCCGCGCGAGGCGATCGGCCCCGGCACCTACAACCTGGTGGTGCAGTTGGGCAACCTGCGCTCGGCCACGGTGCCGTTCATCATGGCCGAGGCGGCCCCGCCGGCGCCCGCCGATGCGCCGCCGCCGGCGGACGCCCTGCCGCACGATGGCAGCGGCGCGGCCCCGGGCAACTGACGTCAGGCCAGCTGGTCGGCGATCGTCGACTCGGCCAACTGGGACAGGCCCTCGCGGATGTGGCGGGCCCACATCGAACCGATACCGTCCACCGACTGCAGATCCGTGGCGCTGGCCGCCAGCACGCCCTGCAGCGAACCGAACGAACGCACCAGCAGGTCGACGTGGGCGAACTGCAGGCGCGGGATGCCGGCCATCGCCCGGTACCCGCGTGAGCTCATCGCCGAATCCTGCGCCTCCAGCGTGGACGGGTAACCGAACACTCGCGCCAGCGTCGTGAAGTCCAGCAGTTCGTTGTCCGACAGCGAGTCCAGTTCCTCCAGCGTCGCGCTGACCTGCGCCGCACTCGGCGGGTCGGGGTTGGCGTGGTAGTCGCGCACGATCAGTTCGCGGGCTGTGTCGTTGTCGCCCACCAGCTCCTCGAGCTGCAGCTTGAGCTGACGGCCGTCGGTGCCCAACTCGACGACATCGGCGTCGATCTCCAGGCTGATTCGGCGCACCATCTCCAGGCGCTGCGCCACCGTCATGACATCGCGCAGCGTCACGAAGTCCTCGATCTCGGCGGTGGAGAGCTGCCGGTTGACCTCGTCGAGACGCGATTTGTAACGCTCCAGGGTGGCGATCGTCTGGTTGGCCCGCGACAGGATGGTCGGGGTGTCCGGGACGACGTGGCGTTCCCCGGCGGCGTACACCGTCACGATGCTCATCGAGTGGCTGACCGAGATGACGGGATAACCGGTCTGCACCGCGGTGCGTTCGGCCGAGCGGTGCCGGGTGCCCGACTCGTCGGTCGGGATCGAGGGATCGGGCACCAGCTGGACGTTGGCCCGCAGGATCCGGGTGCCGTCGGTGGACAGCACCACCGCCCCGTCCATCTTCGACAGCTCACGCAGCCGCGTCGGCGCGTACAGCACGTCCAGGGAGAACCCACCGTCGCAGATGGCCTCGACGCTGTCGTCGTAGCCCAGCACGATCAGGGCGCCGGTACGGCCGCGCAGGATGCGTTCCAGACCGTCGCGCAGGGCGGTGCCCGGCGCCAGGCGCCCCAGCGTCTCGCGCAACGTCGGCCGGGCCAGATGCACCACGCTGCGGTTGCCCCTGGATTTCACCGCCATCGCGCCTCCTTATCGGGGGCCATTGTCGTCGATCGAGCGCAGCCGCCGCAATGCCGTGGTGATGTCGTCGGCGACCGTCAGCGTCAGCCCGGCCGGCACATCCTTGACCCCGGGCGGCACGACGGCATGGGTGAAACCCAGCCGGGCCGCCTCGGCGAGCCTGCGATCCATCCCGCTGACCCGGCGCAGATCGCCGGCCAAACCCACCTCGCCGATCGCGATCGCGGTGGCGGGCATCGCGATATCGGTATAGGCCGATGCGATCGCCACCGCCACCGCCAGATCCGACGACGGGTCGGTCAGTCGCATACCGCCGACGGTGGAGACGTAGATGTCGTGCTGTCCCAGCGGCAGTTTGACGCGTTTCTCCAACACGGCGGTGATCATCGCGGCGCGCGCGGAGTCGATACCGCTGACCGCGCGTCGTGGGCTGCCGGTCTTCTCGGCGCCGATGAGCGCCTGCACCTCCCCGATGAGCGGGCGCTTGCCGTCCAGGGTGACCGTCACCGCCGTTCCCGAGACCGGGGCCGAACGCTCATCCCGGAACAACCCCGACGGGTCGGCCACACATTCGATCCCGTTGTCGTGCATCAGGAAACACCCGACCTCGTCGGCCGCGCCGAACCGGTTCTTCACCCCGCGCACCATCCGCAGCGCCGAGGTCCGGTCACCCTCGAAGTGCAGCACCACGTCGACCAGATGCTCCAGCGAGCGGGGTCCCGCGATGGCCCCTTCCTTGGTGACGTGCCCGACCAGCAGCAGCGCGACACCGTCGGGGCCTGCCGCCTTCGCGTACGAGGTGAGCGCGGTGGTCACCGCGCGGACCTGGGTCACCCCGCCGGTGACACCATCGGCCTCCGCGCTGGACATGGTCTGCACCGAATCGACCACCACCAGGGTGGGCCGGACCGCCTCGATGTGGCCGAGCGCGGTCTGCAGGTCGGACTCGGCGGCCAGGTACATCTCGTCATGGGTGCACCCGGTGCGCTCGGCGCGCAGCCTGATCTGCCCGGCGGATTCCTCCCCGGACAGGTACAGCGCGCGGCGGCCGGTGCGGGCCCAGCGATGCGCCACCTCCAGCAGCAGGGTGGACTTCCCGATGCCGGGATCACCGGCCAGCAGGCACACCGAACCCGGCACCAGTCCACCGCCGAGCACGCGGTCCAGTTCGGACACCCCGGTCGGCAGATGGCGCGTCACCCCGGGATCGATTGAGGTGATCGGTACCGCGGGGGAGGAGGGCGCCACGGCCCGGCGGGTGGAGTGGGCGTTCAGCGAGGAGAGCGCGACGACTTCGTCGACGGTGCCCCAGGTGCCGCAGTCCGAGCACCGTCCCACCCATTTGGGCGTGACGTGATTGCACTCGGAACACCGGAATTGCGAACGTACTTTCGAAGCCACGTCATGACGGTAGCCGTCACATCTGACAGAACGTCAGATTCAGTGGCCGCCGCCCTCGCCGTGTCCACCACCGTGTCCACCGCTGACGACCGGGTCACCGTCGCGGCGCGGTTCCTCGCCGGCCGAGATCGGCACCGCCAACGTCGTGGCGCCGGCGTTCTGGAAGTTGAAGGTGAAGTCGTACATCAGACCGTTGGTGATCGGCTCGGTGAGGGTCACCTCGGCGGTCACCTCGTTCTCGCGCTCGGCGACGGCCAGTTCCATCGGGTCGTCGGGCTGGCCGACCATCAGCAGGCCGCCGGCCGGGACGACGGCGTCGCCGCTGAGCGTGACGGTGCCGACCTCGGAGGTGACCGACAGCAGCTTGTCGGCGACATCGGTGGAGTTGTTGGCCGCGGCGAAGATCAACTCGACCTCGGTGCCCGGGCGGACGTAGTCGGTGGTCTGCGGCGCGCGCAGGAAGACGTTGCGCAGCGCGATGTTTCCGACGTTGTCGACGGTGCCGTTGACGGCGGGCTGCTGATTGGCGCTCTGGGAGATCTGACCGGCGCTGCAGCCGGTGAGGGCGAGACCGGCGATCAGGGCGCCGGCGGCCAGTCGGGACGCGCGCGCGTTGGAGCGGTTCACTGCGACCACTGGAGCCTCCTGCACGGGGGGAACGATTCGACTATGCACTGTAGTAGGTGGTGATCCGGGGCGGTAGCCGAGGTCGGGTGTGGGCCCGTGCACTGCATGAATCGGCCACCCTGTCAACCCCTGGTCTTCACCTGCGATGCCCCTGACCTGCATAGTTGTTCCCCGCCTGTCGGACGCCCGTGATAAGATCGACTGGTGAAAGGGGCTCGAAACTGATGATTTTCAAGGTCGGAGACACCGTCGTCTATCCACACCACGGTGCTGCGTTGATCGAGGCTATCGAAACCCGGACCATCAAGGGCGAGCAGAAGGAGTACCTCGTCCTCAAGGTCGCTCAGGGGGATCTGACGGTTCGAGTGCCCGCAGAGAACGCGGAGTACGTGGGTGTGCGCGACGTCGTCGGCCAGGAGGGCCTCGACAAGGTGTTCCAGGTCCTGCGTGCGCCGCACACCGAGGAGCCGACCAACTGGTCGCGCCGGTACAAGGCCAATCTGGAGAAGCTCGCATCCGGTGACGTGAACAAGGTCGCCGAGGTGGTCCGTGATCTGTGGCGCCGCGACCAGGAGCGCGGGCTGTCCGCGGGTGAGAAGCGGATGCTGGCCAAGGCCCGCCAGATCCTTGTCGGGGAACTCGCGCTCGCCGAGAACACCGATGACGAGAAGGCCACCACCATTCTCGACGAGGCGCTGGCCGCCGCGTCCTAGGTGACGGATCTGCGCATCGGTCTGGGGACCGATGTCCATCCCATCGAGGCCGGACGACCGTGTTGGTTGCTGTGCCTGTTGTTCGACGGCGCCGACGGCTGCGCCGGTCACTCCGACGGTGACGTCGCCGCGCACGCCCTGTGCGATGCGTTGTTGAGTGCGGCGGGTCTGGGTGATCTCGGCGCGGTCTTCGGTACCGACCAACCACAGTGGCGCGGTGTCGGCGGCGCCGACATGCTCGGCCATGTCCGCAGTCTGCTGGCGGCCGAGGGCCTGCGGGTGGGCAATGCCGCGGTCCAGGTGATCGGCAACCGGCCCAAGATCGGGCCGCGCCGCGTCGAGGCCCAAGAAGTGCTGTCCGAATTGCTCGGCGCTCCGGTGTCGGTGTCGGCGACGACCACCGACGGGCTGGGACTCACCGGTCGCGGCGAGGGGCTTGCGGCCATCGCCACGGCCCTGGTGGTCAGATAACCCCACTGGTCAGAAAACCCCATGACGGCCGGTAAGCTGGCACGTCGTGACTGGACTGCGGCTGTACGACACCCTCACCGGTGCCGTTCGTGATTTCGTACCGCTGCGCCCCGGCCATGTGTCGATCTACCTGTGCGGTGCCACCGTGCAGGGGTTACCGCATATCGGCCACGTGCGCAGCGGTGTGGCCTTCGACGTCCTGCGGCGCTGGCTGACGGCCAAGGGCCTCGACGTGGCGTTCATCCGCAATGTCACCGATATCGACGACAAGATCCTGAACAAGGCCGCCGATGCCGGCCGCCCGTGGTGGGAGTGGGCCGCGACCTACGAGCGCGCCTTCACCGCGGCCTACGAGGCGCTCGGCGTGCTGCCGCCGTCGGCCGAACCGCGCGCCACCGGGCACATCACCCAGATGATCGAACTCATCGAGCGGCTCATCGAACGCGGGCACGCCTACTGTGCCGATGCGCAAGGCGACGGTGACGTGTATTTCGACGTGCTGAGCCTGCCCGAGTACGGCAAGTTGTCCGGGCACCGCATCGATGACGTGCACCAGGGCGAAGGGGTGGCCACCGGAAAGCGCGACCCGCGTGATTTCACGCTGTGGAAGAGCGCCAAGCCGGGCGAGCCCTCGTGGCCCACGCCGTGGGGGCCGGGCCGACCGGGCTGGCACACCGAATGTGTGGCGATGTGCCAGGAGTACCTGGGCGCGGAGTTCGACATCCACGCCGGCGGCATGGATCTGGTGTTCCCGCACCACGAGAACGAGATCGCGCAGGCCGAGGCGGCCGGCGACGGGTTCGCCCGGTACTGGCTGCACAACGGCTGGGTCACCATGGGCGGCGAGAAGATGAGCAAGTCGCTGGGCAATGTGCTGGCGATACCGGCTGTGCTGCAACGGGTTCGGGCCGCCGAGCTGCGCTACTACCTGGGCAGCGCGCACTACCGGTCCATGCTGGAGTTCTCCGAGACCGCCCTGACCGACGCGGCCAAGGCCTATACCGGTGTCGAGGATTTCCTGCACCGGGTCCGCAACCGGGTCGGCGCCATCGAACCGAGCACCTGGACCGACAAGTTCGAGGCCGCACTCGACGACGATCTGGCGGTGCCGATCGCGCTGGCCGAGGTGCACACCGCGCGCGCCGAGGGCAACCGGGCCCTCGACGCCGGTGACCACGAGGGCGCCATGGCGGCCGCCCGGTCGATCCGCGCCATGATGGGCATCCTCGGCTGCGATCCGCTCGACGAACGCTGGGAGACCCGCGATGAGACCTCGGCCGCCCTGGCCGCGGTGGACGTGCTGGTGCACTGGGCGCTGGCCGGGCGCGCCGAGGCCCGGGAGAAGCGCGACTGGGCGGCCGCCGACGCCATCCGGGACCGCCTCAAGGAGGCCGGCATCGTGGTGACAGATACCGCCGACGGGCCGCAATGGTCGCTCGCCGAAGGAGATGACTAGATGGCCGGCAATTCGCAGCGGCGCGGAGCGATCCGCAAGGCCGGAACCAAGAAGGGCCCGACCGTCGGCTCCGGGGGACAGCGCAGGCGCGGTCTGGAGGGCAAGGGCGCCACTCCCGCGGCCAAGGACCGTCCGCACCATCCCGCGGCCAAGAAGGCCGCGAAGGCGGCCCGCGCGCAGCAGGGACGCCAGCGCAAGACCGACGAGACCGAAACCGTCCTGGGCCGCAACCCGGTGGTGGAGTGCCTGCGCGCCGGGGTGCCGGCCACCGCGCTGTATGTGATGCTCGGCGTCGACGCCGACGAGCGGATCACCGAATCCGTCCAGCGCGCAGCCGATTCCGGGATCGCCATCCTGGAGGTGCAGAAGCACGACCTGGACCGGATGTCGAGCAACGGACTGCACCAGGGTCTGGCCCTGCAGGTGCCGCCGTATGCCTACACCCACCCCGATGACCTGCTGAAGTCCGCGCAGCGCGACAGCACCCCGGCCCTGCTGGTGGCGCTGGACAACATCTCCGATCCGCGCAACCTCGGCGCCATCGTCCGTTCGGTCGCCGCGTTCGGCGGTCACGGCGTGGTCATCCCGCAGCGCCGCTCGGCCTCGGTGTCGGCGGTCGCCTGGCGCACCAGCGCCGGTGCGGCGGCAAGGCTTCCGGTATCGCGGGCGACCAACTTGAACCGCACGCTCAACAGCTGGGCCGACGCCGGCCTGCAGATCGTCGGTCTGGATGCCGAAGGCGACACCACCCTCGACGAACTCGACGCCTCCGGGCCCACCGTCGTGGTGGTCGGCTCCGAGGGCAAGGGTCTGTCGCGGCTGGTGCGCGAGAACTGCGATGCGATCGTGTCGATCCCGATGGCGGGGCCGACGGAATCGCTGAACGCGTCGGTGGCCGCCGGTGTGGTGCTCGCCGAAATCGCCCGCCAGCGCCGCGGCTAGAGCCCGAACAGTTCGATCCAGGTCCACAGGCCGAGCACCGCGGCGACCAGGCTCAGCGGGGTGGTCACCAGCCCGACGCGGGTGAACTCGGCGAACCCGGCCGCCATCTCTCGGCGTATTACGCTGCGCCACAACAGGTTGGCCAGCGATCCGACATAACTGAGGTTCGGTCCGATGTTGACACCGATCAGCACCGCGAGGACCGCGGCCGGCCCGGCCGGGGTCACCAGTGGAAGCAGGACCAGCACCGCGGGCAGGTTGTTCACGATATTGGACAGCACCGCCGCGACCGCCGCGATGCCGAGCAGCGCGGCCAGGCCCTGCCCGTCCGGGATGACGGCGTGCATCGCCGATTGCAGGCCGTTGGTCATCACGGCGGCGACCACCATGCCCAGGCACAGGACGAACACCAGGAACGGGATATCGAGCGCGGCAACGATCTTGGTGACCGTCGTGCGCCGTGCGGCCAGTGCATGCCCGCACAGCGCCAGCGCGCCGGCCAGCGCGGCCCATGCCGGGGACAGCCCGACCGCCGAGGTCAGCGCGAAACCCGTGAGCGTCAACCCGACGACCACGACCGCGAACCACGGCACGTCCAAGGGTTCCTCGGCGCGGTCGCGGCGCGGTGCGACCGCCAGGTCCTTGGCGAAAAGCCAACGCAGCAGCGCGAACTCCACCAGGATGGCCGCGATCCAGGGCAGTGCCATGACCGCCGCGAAGTGCAGGAACGTCAACCCGGCGGCGCCGAAGGCCAACAGGTTGGTCAGATTGGACACCGGGAGCAGCAGTGAGGCGCTGTTGGACAGATGTGCCGTGGCGTAGGCGTGCGGTTTCGCGGATACGGCGAGATGGCGTGCCGTCGCGAGCACCACCGGGGTCAGCAGCACCACCGTCGCATCCAGACTCAGCACGGCGGTCACCGTCGCGGCGATGGCGAAAACCGACGCCAACAGCCGTTTCTGGCCACCGGAGGTGGCGCGCGCCATCAGCACCCCGGCGGCATGGAACAACCCCAGGTCAGCACACATCCGGGCCAACACCAGTATCGCGGCCAGGAAACCCACCACGGGAGCCAGTTCGGAAACCTCGTGCGCGGCAACATCCAAGGACACGGCACCGACCGCGATGACCAGTGCCGCGGCGGGTAACGCCACGACGGCCTCGGGCCAGCGATGCGGCCGCACGAGCGCAAAGCCCAGGACGGCGACCAGAGCGGCGATCGAGACCGTCAACTCCATGGATCCGCGCGCTCCCACAGCGTCGGCAGGTGCAGCCCGACACCGTCCTCGGCGGCCAACGCGGTCAGGATCCGCATCGAGGTGTCCAGGTCATCACCGGCGTACGGCAGCGCGCGCAGCGGCCGATCCAGCGGGCGGAAGAAATCGTCCCAGTGGATCAGCACCACGCGCCGCGCCCCGACGGTCCGCACGGTTTCGCTCCAGTAGTCCACGAGGTATTGCCGGGGCTGCAACCCGAGCTGCCCGACACCCAGGTACACCACCTCGGCGCGGTGCCCGACGAGCGCTCCCGGCACGAAACCCGCGCTGCCGACCACCAGCACCGTTCGACCGGTCCGGCGGTGCGCGATGACCGTCGACCAGGCCTCACCGCAGCGATAGGCGGAAGCGCGCACCGGCGGCGTCACCGGCGCGTCGATGATGCCGGGAAACCGGTCGGGCGGACAGTGATCGCCGGTCACCAGGGTCACCTCGAACGCGCCGAGTGCCAGGGGTTCGCCGGGGGTGGCCACCACGATGCGGTCGGCGGGCAGCCGGTGGCCGATGTGCGCGGCCGAGCTGCCGCCGACCAATCGGGCGTCGGTCCGTTCGGCCACCACGGCCGAATCCATGGCGTGGTCGAAATGGGTGTGTACGGGCAGCACCGCGTCGAGGTGCCGGACGCCCAGGCGCCCCAGACACCCGTCGATCCGGGGCTGCGACGGCGCGATCCGGCCCAGGCCCACCTGCAGCAGCGACGGGCGGCTGAAGAAGCCGTCGGTCAACACCGCCGATGCGCCGTCGTCGATCAACAGCGTCGTCACGCCGGCCCAGGTGACGGTGAGCGGGGCGGCGGGCCCGGCCGCCGGTAGGTCGAAGTGGTGCGCGTAGTCGTCGATATCGGGCCGGCCGGCTTTCAGGCGCATGCCCGAAAGCCTAGAGCGCGCTGCGCTACCGGCTTCCGTAGCGGCGGCGGAACTTCTCCACCTGACCGGCGGTGTCGAGGTGGCGGTTGGTGCCGGTCCAGAACGGGTGCGAGTCGGCGGTCACGTCGACCACGACGAGGGGATAGGTGGCGCCCTCGAATTCGACGGTGCGATCGCTGGTGATCGTGGACCGGGTGAGGAACTGCTTTCCGGTGCCGGCGTCCTGGAACACCACCGGGTGGTAATCGGGGTGGATATTCGCTTTCATTCTTCTCCGTTTCCTGTGCTGTGTTCGTCGGTCACCGAGACACCCTCGGGCAGGTCGGCGCAGGGGTCTTCGTGCCAGTCGCCGAACGGGTCCGGATACTGCGCCCATGCGGCGGGTTCGGCCATCTCGTCATCGGTGAGCAGTGCCCGGGTCAGTGCGTCGGTGATGGTCTCCGGTGCGGCACCGCAGACCAGCGCGGTCAGCGCGATGTGGCGGTCGCCGAAGCGCTCGTCCCACTGCGAGGCGGCCAGCGCGACGCGTTCGGGATCGACATAGGCGCGCTCGCTGTCGGACATCGCGGCCAGCCAGAGTCCGGCGTTGCCGACACCCAGTCCGCCGCCGGCGGACTCGATCCACACCACCGCGTCGGATTGGCTGGCCAGCCAGGCGCGGCCCCGCACCCGCACCACGCCGTCGAGCAGGTCGTCGATGGCCTGGTGCAGGCGGTCGGGGTGAAAAGGCCTGCGCGCGTTGAACTCCACCAGGGCGACCGCGCCGGCGGGTTGCAGTGGCGGTTGGCCGGCCAGCAGTGAATCGTGCGGGTCGTCGCTGAATCCGCGGCGGGTGTGCGGATCCAGGTGGGCCAGGGCGTTCTCCACCTGGTCGAGCCCGACGGTGATCCGGGCTCGCGGGGTGAGCCGGCGCAACACCGCCAACGTGTCGGCATCCGGTGCGGTCAGCACCAGGACATCGGCGAAGGCGGCCTGGCCGACCACCACCTGGGCGACGGTGCGGGATCCGTCCAGATCATCGTCGCCGAGGGCCTGGTCCAGCCATGCGGCGGTGTCGACGGCGGTGATGACCGCGCAGATGACGACATCGCGGCTGGCCGGACCGTCGATATAGCCCGGTCCCACCACGACGGGAACCTCGTTGATGGCGGTGCAGATCGATTCCGGGTCGATCCAGTCCATCAGCTCGACGACGATGCGCGTGACGTCCTCGCGCCGGTGCAGCCGGCGCAACAGGATCAGCAGGTCGTTGCGGATGGTGCAGGTGACGCATCCGCCGGCGAGTTCGATCGGCCATTCCGAGATGATCGTCTTGTCGTCGCGCTTGCCGGTGACGCGACGGATCACCACATGCCCGTCGCTGCCGTAGCCGACCGCCACGGTTCCCGGGGTCCGGGTCAGCAGCTCGACCACGTCGGATCGTGGGCCCTGTCCGGCAACCACCAGTACCGGCGTACGCATGTCATCACACCCTTATTGGTAACGATTGTCATTAACTTCGCTCGTACGCTACCGTGTCGGTGTCCGCTTGTCGAAAACGATTTTCATTAGTGAAAACGCATGAGAGGGAGTCTTCGATGTCTGCGCAACGGGGCGAGCAAAGCGACGGGAGTAAGACCTGCCAGGTCACCGGGCGCGCACCGGGTTTCGGTAACCGGGTGTCGCACTCGAACCGGCGCACCCGCCGTCGCTGGAATCCGAACATCCAGACCAAGACCTATTACCTGCCGTCGGAGGATCGTCGAATCCGGTTGCGCGTCAGTGCAAAGGGGATCAAGGTCATCGACCGCGACGGTATCGAGGCCGTGGTGAACCGGTTGCGTCGAGCCGGGGAGAAGATCTGATGGCCAAGAGCACCGACATCCGCCCCGTCGTGCGGCTCAAGTCCACCGCGGGAACCGGATACACCTATGTCACCCGCAAGAACCGGCGCAATGATCCGGATCGATTGGTACTCAAGAAGTACGACCCCGTCATCCGCAAGCACGTCGACTTCCGCGAGGAGCGCTGATGGCCAAGGTGTCCAAGGTCGTCGCCAACAATCGGCGACGCGAGATGGTGCGGCGCTACGCCGAGCGCCGTGCCGAACTCAAGGAGATCATCCGCAAGCCGGGCAGCACGCCGGAGCAGCGGGCCGCCGCGCAGGCCGCCCTGCAACGGCTGCCGCGCGATGCCAGCCCGGTCCGGCTGCGTAACCGGGATTCGGTCGACGGCCGGCCCCGCGGGCATCTGCGCAAGTTCGGGCTGTCACGGGTACGGGTACGAGAACTGGCGCACCGCGGCGAGCTGCCGGGTGTGCGGAAAGCGAGCTGGTGATGGCGGGAAGTCCGGCCAAGAAGCGGCGCCCGGCGCCGGTGGAGATCAAGCGTCCCAAGGTGAACAAGTTCAAGGCGTTGAACATCACCTCGGTCGACTACAAGGATGTCTCGATCCTGCGGACCTTCATCTCCGACCGCGGCAAGATCCGGTCCCGCCGGGTCACCGGCCTGACGCCGCAACAGCAGCGTCAGGTCGCCACGGCGATCAAGAATGCGCGGGAAATGGCTCTGCTGCCGTATGCGGGC
Organism: Mycobacterium sp. NPDC003323; assembly: GCF_053589535.1. NCBI lineage: Bacteria > Bacillati > Actinomycetota > Actinomycetes > Mycobacteriales > Mycobacteriaceae > Mycobacterium > Mycobacterium sp. NPDC003323. The sequence goes on along the minus strand of NZ_JBSFSB010000003.1, from coordinate 266,680 downwards.
TCATAGCCCAACCGTTCTCGGACACGAAATCCGACAGCGGGCGGCCGTAGGTCCACTCGTCGATCTCCAGCGCGGGCCGGTCCGGGAATTCCGGGACCGGCCCGAGGCACAGGATGGCCACCGGCTCGGCATCGTCGGGCATGCCGAGCAGGGTGGCCAGCCCGGCCGGCTCGAAGATCGACACCCACCCCATGCCGAGGCCCTCCGCGCGGGCGGCCAGCCACAGGTTCTGGATTGCGCACGACACCGAGGCCAGATCCATCTGGGGCATGGTGCGTCGGCCGAACACATGGCGGCGACGGTTCTCGCCGAGGGCCACCACCAGGAGTTCGGCGCATTCCAGAATGCCTTCGACCTTGAGCGCCAGGAACTCCTCGCCCCGGGCGCCGAGCGCCTCGGCGGTGCGCAGCCGCTCCTGGTCGACCAGCGCATGCATGGCCTGGCGCAGTGCGTCATCGGTGATCCGGATGAACCGCCACGGTTGCATCAGACCGACGCTGGGTGCGGCATGGGCGGCCTGCAGCAGCCGGGCCAGGACGTCGGGTTCGATGGTGGACCCGGGGACGAACCGGCGCATGTCGCGGCGTTCGGCGATCGCCCGGTAGACGGCCTGGCGCTCGGCGGGGCTGAACGCGTGATCGGTCACACCCGCAGCTTAGGCGACAACCCTTCTGGTGCTACGCAGTCCGGCACCGGCGGCGCCGAGGCAGGCCAGTGCGACGGCACCGGCGAACCACGGGAAGACCGCCGCCAGATCCCACCGGGTGGCCGCCCAGCCGGCGACCAGGGTCGGGACCGCCATCGCGGTGTAGGCGAGCAGGTAGAAGGCCGACATGGTCTCACCGCGCCGCGTCGCGGGGACCACATCGGACAGGTGGCGCAATGAGCCGCCGAACCCCAGGCCGAAGGTCGCGCCGAGCAGCATGGCGGCCACGAAGACCAGTTCGGGGCGGTGGGTCAGCAGAACCGGGATCGTCAACAGCAGGGAGGCGGCCATGCCGACGTCGCCGATGATCGCCGAGTACCTGGCGGGCAGCCGGGTGGCGGCCAGCTGGGCCAGCGCGGCGGCGAACGCCGTGACGCCGACGACGGCACCGCCGAAGACCAGATTGTCGATGTGGGTCTGGCGCGCCGCCAGGGACGGATACAGCGACAGCAGCACGCCCAGCACCGACCAGGAGGCCATGGCGCCCAGTGCGGAGAACCAGAAGTCCGCGCGGATCTCCTGGGGGACGGCGGGTTTGGCGATCCGGATCGGACCGCGGGTGCGCGCGGTGTGCGGCTCGCGCAGTGCCAGCACCCCGGCGCCGACCACCAGGCAGATCACCGCGACCACCGCGTAGGGGGTGCGCAGTGGGTGTGGGGCGTACTGGGCCAGCAGGGCCGAGCCGAGCACCGCGATGGTCATGCCGATGTTGAAGCTGACGCCGCTGAGCTGACCCGAGCGCACGCCGCGGTCGGGCCGCAGATCCAGCAGCGCGGCCGCGCCGGCCACCACGATCGATCCGACCGCGGCACCGTGGATGGTGCGCGCGAGCAGCAGGGTCGCCATGTTCTCGGCGACCAGGAAGACCCCCAGGCCGACCAGCAACGCAACCAGGGCGCCGATCAGCACCGGCTTGCGGCCCACGGCATCCGAGATCCGACCCGACACCAACACCGCGGCCAGCGCGGCGATGGCGTACACCGCGAAGACGATCGTGGTCGCCAGTGGCGAGAGGTGCCAGTTGGACTCGTAGATCCCGTACAGCGGCGCGGGCAGCCCCGAAACTCCGAGGGCGACACCGCTGAGGATCAGCAGCAGCGGGTAGGCCCAACGCTGGGTATCGGCGGTTGAATCCATCGCCACCATGGTGCTGTCACCTCCGGTCGTTGGGTTCGATGAACATCGAACCTGATCGAGAGTACGCTCGGTTCGACAGTTACCAAACCCGTCCCAGGATGGATTTATGCCCGAGCGCGTCGCCGTACCACCGCGGGTGGGCACCGTGCAGCAGGTTCTCGGTGCCATCCACGACCCGGTCCGTCTCGAAGTGGTCCGGCGCCTCTACAACGCCGGGGCGCCCGTGCAGTGCGGGGCGCTGTATGACGGCATCAACAAATCCACGGCCACCCACCACTTCAAGATTCTGGGCGAGGCCGGTGTCACCGAGCGTCTGGTGATCGACGGCCTGACCTATCAGCGCTTGCGCGTCGAGGATGTCGATGCGGCGCTGCCGGGCCTGCTGACCAGCGTCGTCGACGGCGCCAACCGGGACGCCGACCGCGAGCCGAGCGGTCAGAAACTGTAGGTGTTCTCCGGTTCCGGGATCTGTTCGACGGAGTCGATACGCAACTGTGGCACGGCACCTCGCCGGGTCAGTTGATCGGTGGGTACCTGACCGCGCACCCGGACCCAGCTGCCATCGGGCAGCCCGGCTGCCGTCGCGGCCGCGGGGCCGGTCAGCTCGGTGCTGGCCAGTTGCGCGTCGGCCGCACAGCACAGGATGACGATGCGTCCCAGTCGGGTGCGCTCACCCTCGCGGATGGTGAACCCGGTGACGGTGACCGGCCGGTCGCGCAGTGTGCCCGCCGAGTCCTGGGCGATGCGGGTGAGCAGTTCGGGCACTGACAGCTCCGGGGCCGGACCGTCGGGCAGTGGCGGGAACGGCCGGCGTGGTGCCTCCGCGGCCGCAGCGGGGCGCACAGACGCCGGGTCGAGCGCCGGGGGCACCACGAATGCCAGCAGTGCGACGGGGATGACCAGCAGCCAGGCCACCCCGGACCGGTGCCGGTGCCCGTGACCGTCGTGATCGGCGGGGCCATGTCGGATGTCATTGATGATCGCCATCAGTGCCAACGCGATGAGCACCGCGGCCGAGGCCCACAACCACGGCAGCAGGGATGGTTTGACGTAGCGGGTGAAGGCGCCGGTGGCCGCGATGATCGCGGTGCTCAGACCGACCAGCAGCAGCAGCGCATTCTCGGTTTCGCGGTTCATCGGTTACCCAGAATCATCAGGCCGACGGCGGTGGCCACCACGACGGCGACGATGAAGGTGACCGGCGCGAAGCGGACGGCGAAGGCACGCCCGAACATCCCGGCCTGCATCGCGAACAGCTTGATGTCGATCGCCGGGCCGACGACCAGGAACACCAGTCGCGGCAGCAGCGGCAGCATCGATAGGCTGGCCGCCACGAACGCATCGGCCTCCGAGCACAGCGCCAGCACCACCGCCAGCACGGCCATCACCAGAATGCCGAGCGCCAGCTGTCCGGCGAGATGGTCGAACATCCACTGCGGCACCACGACGTGCAACAGCGCCGCCGCGGCGGCGCCGAGCACGAGAAACGATGCGGCCTGCAGGAAGTCGTGCCGGGCCGCCTCGGCGAAGACGGTGATCCTCGACGCGTGCGCGTGCGCGGGCCGCGGTAATTGCCGGGTGATCCACCGAGGTTGCCCGAAGCGTGCCCACAGTGCGCCCATGATCGTCGCGGTCAGCAGCGAGGCGACGCAGCGCGCCAGGACCATCAACGGTTCGCCCGGGAACGCGACCGCGGTCGCGATCAACACGACGGGATTGATCGCCGGTGCGGCCAGCATGAACGTCAACGCTGCCGCACCCACGGCGCCGTCACCGAACAATCGGCGCGCGATGGGCACCGAACCGCATTCGCAGCCGGGCAGCGCGGCACCGCCCACCCCCGCGGTCAGGATCGCCGCCGCGGGGCGGGAAGGCAGCCAGCGGGCCAGTCGATCCGGCGTGACGAAGGTGGCCACCGCACCGCTGACCAGGACACCGAGCGCGAGAAAGGGCAGTGCCTGGACGAAGATTCCGCAGAAAACCGTTGCCCCGGTGGCGATATCGGCGTGCGTTGCCACGAAATCGCGGGCGGTGGTGCCTACCGGTGCCAGCCCCAGGATGATGACGACGAGGACCGGCATCGAGCTGATCCGGCGCTGCGACGCAGATTCGACCGTCACGCTGCCGATTGTGCCAGCAACGTCGTTGGCCGTGAATCGAACGGCCGACACGACTAGGGTGAGGTGATGGTGTTGCATGCGTTTCTTGCCAAGGCGGCCTCCACCGTGGTCACCGGCGCCGTCGGTGCCGCGGCCTATCAGGGTGTCAAGAAGGTGGTCGCCAAGGCCCCCGTTCGGGAGGCGTCGGTGACGGCGACGGCGTGGGCACTGCGCGGGGTACGCAAGGCCGAAGAGGGTGCCGAATCTGCGCGGTTGACGGTCGCCGACGTGGTGGCCGAGGCGCGTGAGCGCATCGGCGAGGAGGTCCCGCCACCGGCCGTCACGGACCACGCCCACGATCACGATCACTGACCCGATGGCGGCCCTGAACGTACTGTCGGACGCCGCGGGCCGAATTCGGCTGGAAGCACCGTGGTTTCGTAACGACTCAGCGCGCGCGGTGGCCATCGAGGACGCCGTCGAACTGGTGGCGGGGGTGCGGGCGGTGCACGCCTATCCGCGCACGGCCTCCGTCGTCGTCTGGTACTCGCCCAAACGCTGCGCCAAGGACGCGGTGTTCGCCGCGATCGAGGCGGCCGCGAACGTGGCCCGTGAGCTGGTGCCGGCGCGGCTGCCACGCTCGGCCGACGTGACCAATGCCGATGTGCTGCGCATGGCGGTCGGCGGCACGGCGCTGGTGCTGCTCGGTCTGCGCCGCTACGCCTTCGGCCGGCCGCCACTGCTGGGCCCGACCAGCAGGCTGGCCGCCACCGGTGTCACCATCTTCACCGGATATCCGTTCCTGCGCGGTGCGTTGCGCACCCTGCGCGGGGGCCGGTCGGCCGGCACCGACGTGCTGGTCAGTGCGGCGACCATCGCGAGCCTGGTGCTGCGCGAGAACGTGGTGGCACTGACGGTGCTGTGGCTGCTCAACATCGGCGAATACCTGCAGGACCTGACGTTGCGGCGGACCCGGCGCGCCATCGCCAACCTGCTGCAGGGCAACCAGGATACCGCGTGGGTGCGGCTGCCCGACGGTACCGAGGTCGAGATCGCGACCGCCGAACTGCGCATCGGTGACGAGGTGGTGATCCACGATCAGGTGGCGCTGCCGATCGACGGCGTGGTCGTCGACGGTGAGGCCATCATCGACCAGTCGGCGATCACCGGGGAGAACCTGCCGGTCGCGGTGGCGGCCGAGGCCCGCGTCTTCGCCGGATCGGTGGTGGTGCGCGGGCGACTGGTGGTGCGGGCCGAGGCCGTCGGCAACGAGACCGCGATCGGGCGGATCATCTCCCGGGTCGAGGAGGCCCAGCAGCACCGCGCGCCGATCCAGACGGTCGGCGAGAGTTTCTCGCGGCGGTTCGTGCCGGCCTCCTTCCTGCTGTCGGCGGCGACCTTGATCGTCACCGGCGATGTGCGCCGGGCGATGACCATGCTGCTGGTGGCCTGCCCGTGTGCGGTGGGTCTTTCCACCCCGACCGCGATCAGCGCGGCCATCGGCAACGGCGCGCGCCGCGGCATCCTGATCAAGGGTGGCTCGCACCTGGAGGAGGCCGGCCGGGTCGACGCGGTGGTGTTCGACAAGACCGGGACGCTGACGGTGGGCCGGCCGGTGGTCACCAATCTGGTTGCCTTTCACAAGGACTGGGAGCCGGAGCAGGTGTTGGCCTATGCCGCCAGCTCGGAGATCCACTCACGGCACCCGCTGGCCGAGGCCGTCATCCGCTCGACGCAGGAACGGCATATCGAGATTCCGCCGCACGAGGAGTGCGAGGTGCTCGTCGGGCTCGGCATGCGCACCCGGGCCGACGGCCGCACGTTGCTGCTGGGCAGTCCGTCGCTGCTCGAGCGGGAGAAGGTGCGGGTCACCAAGAAGGCCACCGACTGGGTGAACAAGCTGCGCAAGCAGTCCGAGACACCGCTGCTGCTGGCCGTCGACGGCAAGCTGGTGGGGCTGATCAGCCTGCGCGACGAGATCCGTCCGGAGGCCGCCGATGTACTGGACCGATTGCGCGCCAACGGTGTTCGCCGCATCGTGATGTTGACCGGTGATCACCCCGACACCGCGGCGGTGGTGGCCGAACAGCTCGGGATCACCGAATGGCAGGCCGAGGTGCTGCCGGATGACAAGTTGGCGGCGGTGCGGACGCTGCGCGATGAGGGGCATACCGTGGCGATGGTCGGAGACGGTGTCAACGACGCGCCCGCGCTGGCCGAGGCCGATATCGGCATCGCGATGGGTTTGGGCGGCACCGATGTCGCGGTGGAGACCGCCGATGTCGCGCTGGCCTCCGATGATCTGCGCCGGCTGCTGGATGTGCGCGATCTCGGTGGCCGCGCCGTGGACGTGATCCGGCAGAACTACGCGATGTCCATCGCGGTCAACGCGCTGGGGTTGCTGATCGGCGCCGGCGGGGCATTGTCGCCGGTGCTGGCGGCGGTGCTGCACAACGCCTCGTCGGTTGCTGTGGTGGCCAACAGTTCCCGGCTTATCCGCTATGAGCTCACCGACGCGGGTGGCGGTGAAGAACCGCTACACTGATGACAATCATTTCCATCTAGAGGAGGCCGCCGTGCCCGATCCGCAGCAGTCGACCCGCTTCGAGCAGGGACAGGGATTCATCGCCGCACTGGACCAGAGCGGTGGCAGTACGCCGAAGGCGTTGCGCGGATACGGTATCGAGGACTCGGCCTATTCCTCCGAGACGGAGATGTTCGACCTGATCCACCAGGCGCGCACCCGCATCATCACCAGCCCGGTCTTCACCGGTGAGCGCGTCCTCGGGGCGATCCTGTTCGAGGGAACCCTCGACCGGCAGATCGATGGAACCGACCCGGCCGCCTATCTGTGGGACGTCAAGGGCATAGTCCCGTTCCTCAAGATCGACAAGGGGCTGGAATCCGAGGCGGCCGGTGTGCAGCTGATGAAGGACATTCCGGGCCTGGAGGACCTGCTGGCCCGGGCCCGTGCCAAGGGCGTCTTCGGCACCAAGGAACGGTCGGTGATCAAGTCCGCCGACCCCGCCGGCATCGCGAATGTGGCCGAGCAGCAGATCGAACTGGGCCGTCGCGTGCTGGCCGCCGATCTGGTCCCGATCCTGGAACCCGAGGTGGACATCAACGCGCCCGACAAGCAGCGGGCCGAGGAACTGCTGAAGTCCGAACTGCTGGAGCGGCTCCCGTCCTATGGGGACGCCAGGGTCGGCATCAAGGTGACCATCCCCACCGTCGATGGGTTCTACGACGATCTCATCGCGCACCCGAATGTCGCCCGGGTGGTGGCACTTTCGGGTGGCTACGGCCGCGACGATGCCAATGCGCGGTTGCTGCGCAACCCCGGTCTGATCGCGAGCTTCAGTCGCGCGCTGCTCGACGGGTTGACCGTCGACCAGAGCGACGACGATTTCGACGCGACGCTCGACGCGTCGATCGAGTCGATCTACCGCGCGTCCATCGACTGAACGCCGATACCTTCAGCAGTCAACCGGTCCCGGACCGCCGCCGCGATCCGCACGGCACCCGGCGAATCGCCGTGCACGCACACGGATTCGACGGCGATCGGGACGCTGGACCCGTCGATCGCGGTGACCCTGCCCTCGGTCACCATCGCCACCACCCGCGCGGCGATCTCGTCGGCATCGTGCAGGACCGCGCCCGCCTCGCGCCGCGGCACCAGGGAACCGTCGGGCCGATAGGCCCGGTCGGCGAACGCCTCGCACACGGTGTGCAACCCGAGATCGGCTGCGGCGCCGAAGAATGCCGACCCGTGCAGGCCCAGCACCGGTAGCGCCGGGTCCACCGCATGGACCGCCGCGGCGACCGCCCACGCCTGCTGTTCATGGTCGACGATCGTGTTGTACAGCGCCCCATGTGGTTTCACGTAGGACACCCGGGTGCCCGCGGCCGTCGCCAGCGCGGTCAGCGCCCCGATCTGGTAGATCACCTCGGCGGTCAGGTCCTCGGGGGTGACATCGATGAACCGCCGGCCGAAACCGGCCAGATCGCGATAGCTCACCTGGGCGCCGATCCGGACGCCGCGATCGGCCGCCGCGCGGCACACGCGCAGCAGCCCGGCCGGATCACCGGCGTGGAAGCCGCACGCCACGTTCGCCGAGGTGACGATGTCGAGCATCGCGTCGTCATCGCCCAGTCGCCACACCCCGAAGCCCTCGCCGAGGTCGGCGTTGAGGTCGACCGACACCGAGGGCATGCCGGTCAGCCTAGTGCGCGCCCCTGCCCGGTGAGGTCCAGATGGCGGTCGGCGGCGGCGATGACGGCGGCATCGTGGGTGGCCGCGACCACCGTGGTGCCGCCGGCGACGAGGCGCCGCAGATGGTCGATCACCAGCGCGGCCGACGCGCTGTCCAGACCGGTGGTGGGTTCGTCGAGCAGCAGCAGTGGTGCCTCCTGGACGAAGGCCTGGGCCAGCAGGACGCGTTGGCGCTGACCGCCGGACAGTTCACCGAGCGTGCGCCGGCGCAGATCGGCCAGACCGAGTTCGGTCAGCCAGTGTTCGACGATCGCCCGGTCGGCGGCCCTCGGTCGGCGCAACAGGCCCAGCTGCCGCCAGCGACCCATCAGCACGGCCTCGGCGACCGTGACCGGGAACGAATCGGTCACCTGACTGCGCTGCACGGCGAAGGCGATGTTGTCGGTACCGACCCGGACAGCCCCGGCATCGGGCCGCTCGATGCCGGCCAGCAGGCTCAGCAGCGTCGATTTGCCGCAACCGTTGGGACCGATTACGGCCGTCACCATCGTGGTCGGGATGGACAGATCGAGCCCACGGAACACCGCCGTGCCGGCGTAGCTGAAGTCCAGTCCGGTCACGTCGATGGTGGTGGTGACGGGCGTCACCTTATTGAAAACGACATTCATTACTGCTAAGAGTGTACGGCATGACGCACTGGCTCACCGACCCGTTTCAGGCCGACATGGTGCTCCGGGCGCTGCTGGCCGGTGTGGTCGCCGCGTGCCTGTGCTCGCTGGTCGGGTGCTGGGTGCTGTTGCGCCGCAGTGTCTTCCTGGGTGAGGCGATGACCCACGGCATGCTGCCCGGGGTCGCCATCGCCGCACTGCTGGGTGTCAGTCTGATGGTCGGTGGCCTGGTCGCCGCCCTGGTCATGGCCTTCGGTGTTGCCGCCATCGGCCGCTCCGCCAAGCTGTCCTCCGATACCAGCATCGGCCTGCTGCTGGTCGGCATGCTCGCACTCGGCGTCATCGTGGTGTCGCGGTCGCAGAGCTTCGCCGTCGACCTCACCGGTTTCCTCTTCGGTGACGTCTTCGCGGTCCGCACAGCCGATCTCGTGATCCTGGCCGGCGCACTGGTGCTGACGTTGGGCGCCGTCGTCGCCGGGCACCGCGCGTTCGTCGCGGTCACCTTCGATCCGCGCAAGGCCGCCACCCTGGGACTGCGCCCGCACCTGGCGATCCCGGCGCTGACCGTGCTGATGGCGGTGGCCATGGTGGCCTCCTTCCACGTCGTGGGCACACTGCTGGTGCTCGGATTGCTCGTCGCCCCACCGGCGGCGGCGCTGATGTGGGCGCGATCCATCCCCCGGGTGATGCTGCTGTCCGCCGTCATCGGCAGCGCCGCGGTCTATCTGGGCCTATTGATCTCGTGGTACGCCGGCACCGCCGGGGGAGCGACCATCGCCGGCGTGGCGGTGCTGCTGTTCTTCGGATCCGCTCTGCTGGCGGCCCTGCGTAACCGCTGGGCCAAGGTGGGTGTCGCCGCCGCGGCGGCGTGTGTCGTCGCCGGATGTTCGTCCGGTGACCCGACACCGGCGCCCGCGCCGGAACAGTCGGCCACCACGGGAGACGGGGTCGCGGTGCAAGACGGTGCGCGCGAGGCCGACGGGCCACTGACCAAACTGGTCCTGGTCGACCCGACCACCGGGGAAACGTCGGTGTACGACGCCGTCGACGAGACCGAGACCCGGATGGGCGAGTACGGCCCGGTGCCGGTCCTCGACGGCGACGGCCGGTTCGCCTACCTGCGCACCGGTGACGGCGCAACGGTCATCGACGCCGGCGCCTGGACATTCGACCACGGCGATCACTACCACTACTTCGTCAGCACACCCGCGGAGGTCGCCACCCTCGATCTTCCCGTCGCGTCGGTGAGCGCCGGCAACTCCACCGTCGCGGTGCGCACACCCGACGGTGCGGTGGAGGTCTTCGACCGGGAGAAACTCGGCCAGAAGACCGTCGAGATGTCCGGTCTCACCGTGCCTTCCGACGTCGCCGTCGCCGCACCGTACGGTAGCCGCCTGGTGACGGTCAGCAACGACGGGCGCATGCAGGTCACCGGTGAGTCCGGCACCACCGACCTCGCCGGGCAATGCCCACAGCCCTCGTGGACCATGACCAGCCGCCGCGCAGTGGCATTCGGCTGTGAGACCGGCGCGGTGCGGGTGACCGGCGGCGAGAACGACCTGACGGTGACGGCCGCCCCGTATCCGGCCGATGCACCGGCGCAGCGGCCCGTCAGCATGGAACACCGCGACCGCGCCGATGTCGCCGCGGGCGTGGCCGGCGGTCACGTCTGGGTGCTCGATACCCGGCAGCGCTCCTGGGTGCTGATCCCGGTCCCCGATGCGGTGGCCACCAACACCGCGGGCGACGGAACGGTCTTGGCGCTGCGCCGGGACGGGACGTTGAGCGCGTTCGACGTCAACAGCCGGTCCGAGACCGCCCGGATTCCGTTGTTCACCGGCCCGATTCCGGCGCAAGGCCCGCAACCGGTGGTGGACCTGGACTCCGACCGGGCGTATGTCAACGACGCCGCCGCGCGCAAGGTGTACGAGATCGACTATGCCGACGGTCTGCGCATCGCCCGAACCCTGACCACCGACGTGATGCCGGGACTGATGGTCGAGGCGGGCCGGTGAGCCGCCCGCTGCTGCTCATCCTGGCACTGATCAGCGCGCTGGCCACCGCGTGCTCGGGCACCGCGAACTCCTCCGGCGAGATCGTGGTGACCACCAACATCCTCGGTGATGTGGTGCGCAACATCGTCGGCGACACCGCCGATGTGCGGGTGCTCATGCAGCCGGGCGCCGATCCGCATTCGTTCGGGGTCTCCGCGCAGGACGCCGCCGCGATGGGCGGGGCGGGATTGATCGTGTACAACGGCCTGGGACTGGAGGAGAACGTCACCCGCAACGTGGAAGGCGCTGCCGCCCAGGGTGTTCCGATCCTCGCGGTGGGTGATCACATCGACCCCATCCAGTACACCGAGGGCGAGAGCTCGGGCACCCCCGACCCGCACTTCTGGACCGATCCGCAGCGCATGATCACGGCCGTCGATGTCATCGAGGAGACGATCCTGCGCGATGTCGATGGGATCGACGGTGACGCGGTGTCGCGCAATGCCGAGAACTACCGCAGCCAGTTGCGCGAGCTCGACGAGATGATGAGCCAGGGGTTCGCGTCGATTCCGCCCGAGCGGCGCAAGCTGGTGACCAATCATCACGTGCTCGGATATCTGGCCCAGCGCTTCGGTTTCGAGGTGGTCGGGGCCGTGGTACCCAGTGGCACCACGCTGGCCGCCCCCAGCGCGTCGGATCTGCAATCACTGGTCGGTGCCATCGAGTCCGCCCGTGTTCCGGCCATCTTCGTCGACTCCTCGCAGCCGGAGAAGCTGGCGCGGGTGCTGGCGCAGGACGCCGGTGTACAGGTGCAGATCGTGCCGCTCTACAGCGAATCCCTCAGTCCGCCGGGCACTCCGGGCGGCACCTATCTCGACATGATGCGCGCCAACACCGACGCCATCGTCACCGGACTGCGATAGCCGCAGATTTTTCACCACCCCCAAGAGAAGGAGCAGCAAACATGTCCAATCCGCGGTGGTTGTACCGCGCCGGAGCCGTGACATTCGCGGCGGCGGCCCTGGCGGCGTGTTCGTCGGGCAGCGACGGCGCCGACAGCACGGCAGGCTCGCAGACCTCGGCAGACACGTCGGCGACGGCGGCGCCGAGCATGTCGATCGCCGAGCCGCTGGTGACCACCTACGACGGCGGGTTGTACGTCCTCGACGGGGAGACCCTGGAGGTCAAACAGGACATCCCGCTCGACGGCTTCCTGCGCATCAACCCGGCCGGCGACCAGGGACACGTGCTGATCACCACGCCCGAGGGCTTCCGGATTCTGAACGCCGCGGGCGGGGAACTGACCGAGGACACCTTCCCTGCCGTCGATGCCGGCCATGTCACCCCGCACGGTGAGAACACCGTGCTGTTCGCCGACGGAACCGGCGAGATCACCGCCTTCGACCCGCATGCGCTCGAGGCCGGCGGCATGCCCGAGACCCGCACCTGGAAGACCCCGGAGCCCCACCACGGTGTGGCGGTGATCCTGGCCGACGGAACCCTGGTGCACTCACTCGGAAACCCGGACACCCGCGTCGGTGCGGTGGCCTTCGACGGCGACCGCGAGATCGCGCGCAACGAGGAGTGCCCCGGCGTGCACGGTGAGGCGGTCGCGGCCGACGAGGTCGTCGTGATCGGTTGTGAGAACGGTGTGCTGACCTACAAGGGTGGTGAATTCACCAAGATCGCCAGCCCGACTCCCTACGGCCGGATCGGCAACACCCGCGGGCACGAGGACTCGCCCGTGGTGCTCGGCGACATGAAGGTCGATGCCGATGCCGAGATGGAGCGGCCCAACCAGTTCTCGCTCATCGACACCACCACGAACCAACTCAAGGTCGTCCCGCTCCCCGAGGGGGTGAGCTACTGGTTCCGTTCGCTGGGCCGAGGGCCCCAGGCCGAAGCGCTCATCATGGGCACCGATGGCAAGCTGCACGTCTTCGACCCGGTCACCGGTGATCTGGTCAAGTCCATCGACGTGACGCAGCCGTGGATGGAGCCCGATGACTGGCAGCAGCCCGGGCCGGCGGTGTTCACCCGCGAGGACGCGGTGTACGTGAGTGATCCGGCGGCCAAGCAGATCCACCTGGTGGATCTGGCCGGCGGAACCGTGACCGAGTCGGTGACGCTGGAGCAGACGCCGAACGAACTGACCGGCGCGGTCGGCCACGACCACTGACCCACTCCAGATGAACCCCGGTGCGACACCGCCGAAGCGGTGCGGCACCGGGGTTTCGTCGTTCTCGGGGCATCGACGGCGCCCCGGTGATCCGATGCTTATTGAAAACGATTATCATTAAGCCATGCCCGTGAGTTCCGGTCCGATCCGCAGTCTGTTCGTCATCGCCGCGGCGGCGGTGCTGACCGGCTGCGGTGCCGTCGACGATGTCCGAGCGGCTGATCCCGCCGACGTCCCGGCAGGCTTCCCGGTGCACCTACAGAACTGTGGGCGTTCCGTCGACATCGCTGCACCACCACGGCGGGCCGTATCGATCAACCAGCCCGCCACCGAGCTCATGCTGACGCTCGGACTCGCCGACCGGATGATCGGCACGGCGTCCTGGAGCGATCCGGTACTGCCGAGCCTGGCCGATGCGAATGCGACGGTTCCGTTGCTGAGCAAGGATTTTCCATCGTTCGAGCGGGTGATCGCCGATGATCCCGATTTCGTGTACTCGGCGTTCGACTACGCGTTCACCCATGAGGGCGTGGCACCACGAGATGAATTCGCGAGGTTGGGCATTCCGACGTATCAGTCCTCGGCGGAGTGCGGAGGCCAGGACGCCGAACAACAGCGAGCCTGGGGCATCGCCGATCTCTACGCCGAGATCCGCGACATCTCGGCGATCTTCGGTATCGCCGATCGTGGCGAGCAGCTGATCGACTCACTGCAGGGCCGGATGGCCGGTGCCGCCGCCGGCCTCGAGGCCGACGGCGTCTCGATGATGTGGTGGTATGCCGCCACCCGTGCCCCCTACATCGCCGGGTGTTGCGGTGCGCCCGGACTCATCACCGAGACGGTGGGCGCCCGCAACGCCTTCGGCGACAGCTCCCGGCTGTGGCCCGAGATCTCCTGGGAGGCCATCCTGGACCGCGATCCCGATGTGCTGATCCTGGCCGACCTCACCCGCGGTGACGACGGCGACAGTGCGCAGGCCAAGATCGAATTCCTGCAGACTGATCCGGTCGCGCAGAAACTGCGTGCGGTCCGTGAGAAGCGGTGGATCGTGCTTCCGGGAACCGCGATGGATCCGTCGCTACGCAATATCGATGCCGTGGAGGCCGTCGCCGACGGGCTCCGGAAACTGGGGATGACATGACAGTCGCCACGAACTATCTGAGTGGATGTACCGATTCCGAGGCCGCCACGCTGGTGCGGGAATGGGACGGCCAGCAGGAGGTCTACATCGCCGACCGGGAGCGCAGATTCGCGGTCATGATCGAGGTGTTGACGCTCGCATGTCCGACGGCACCACTGGTGGTGGATCTGGGATGCGGTCCGGGCTCACTCAGCGGCCGGATCCTCGACGCCCTACCCGATGCGCGGGTCCTCGCCGTCGACTTCGATCCGCTGCTGCTCGAACTGGCCGCCCGCACAGTGAAACCGGCGCACCCGGGTCGGATCACCCTGCTGGACACCGATCTGGAAGGACCGTCCTGGCCGGCCGATGTGCGCGCGGCACTGCGTGGGTGCACCCCGGCCGCCTTTGTCTCGACCACCGCCCTGCACTGGTTGCATCCGGGCACGCTGACCAAGGTCTATGCCGAGGCCGCCGCGCTGCTCGACGACGGTGGAATCCTGCTCAACGGCGACCATTTCCGCTTCGGGCCGCGCATGCCCGCCCTGCGGCGGATCGCGGCCGCACATGAGGAATCGGTTTCGCAGGCCGCATTGTCGGCCGGAGCGTTCGACTGGGCGCAGTGGTGGGATCGGCTGCGGTCACAACCTTGGGCCGCCGATCTCGCCGTCGAGCGGGACAACCGATTCGCCACCCGCCCGTCCACTCCGGACCCGGCGATCGACTTTCACCTCGCCGCGCTGACCCTGGCCGGATTCGGTGAGGTCTCGGCGGTCTATCAGCTTTTCGACGACTACGTCGTGTTCGGCGGCAAATGAGCGTCGCGGCGCGCGTCGCAGCACCGACCGCACCGGAACCGGTTGCGGCGCAGACGCGCAGCGTCATCATGATCGCCGCCGCAGGGATGGTCGCGGTGGTCGTGTCGGCCGCCGTGGCCGTGACCATCGGCCCGGCGGACATCTCGGTGGCCGACGTGGTGCGGGTGATCATCGCCCGGCTGGGCCATCGGGATGGTGGTGTCGGCGTGACCGCGGATGCCATCGTGTGGGAACTGCGGCTGCCACGCGTGCTGGTCGCCGCGCTGTGCGGTGCCGGCTTGGGTATCTGCGGGGTGATCCTGCAGTCGCTGATGCGCAACCCGCTGGCCGATCCGTTCGTACTCGGTATCGCCTCGGGTGCCTCGACCGGTGCGGTGTTGGTCGCGGTGCTGGGATTCGGTGGCATGCTGACGCTTTCGGGCGGCGCGTTCCTGGGAGCCTTGGCGGCGTTCGCCCTGGTGGTGGTGCTGGCAGGCCTCACCGGCGGCGGGGCGGATCGCATCATGCTCGCCGGCGTGGCCGGTACCCAGCTGTTCGCGGCATTGACATCGTTCATCGTCTTCTCGTCGGCCGATGCGCAACAGACCCGGGGCGTGCTGTTCTGGTTGCTGGGATCCTTCGGCGGCGTCGACTGGTACGACGTCATCTGCTGTGCGGTGGTCTGCGGGCTCACCTCGGTCGTGTGCCTGTCGCAGTCGAATGCGCTGGACGCATTCGCCTTCGGTGAGCACGCAGCGGCGGCACTGGGTGTCGCGGTCGGACGCGTGCGGGTCGTGCTGTTGGGTTGCACCGCGCTGCTGACGGCCGTGCTGGTCAGCGTCGCCGGTGCCATCGGCTTCGTCGGCCTGGTGCTGCCGCATGCGGCGCGATTGCTGGTGGGCGCGTCCCATGCCCGCCTGATTCCCGTGGTCGCGGTGGCCGGAGCGGTGTTCATGGTTTGGGTCGATGCCGCCGCACGCACGATCTTCGCACCGCAGGAGTTACCGATCGGTGTGCTGACGGCGTTGATCGGTGTGCCGGTGTTCGTGCTAATCCTGCTGCGGCGCTGGCGCAACCGGTGAGCGGCGCGGTGGTCTTCGACGTCGAGGCGGTGGGCTGGTCCCCGAACCGGAGACCGGTGATCTCCGATGTCTCGTTCACCGTACGACGCGGTGAGGTCCTGGGATTGTTGGGTCCCAATGGATCCGGCAAGTCGTCGGTGCTGCGTCTGCTGGCGGGCCTGCAACGTTGTGACACGGGCCGGATTCTGCTCGACGGGCGTCCGTTGGCAAGCTACCGCAGACGGGCCATCGCCTGCCGCCTGGCGGTGATCGAGCAGAACTGCGACACCGAACTCGATCTGACCGTCGAACAGGTGGTACGACTGGGCCGGATTCCCCACAACCCGCGATGGCCGGTCGCCGACACCGTGGACCGGGCGGTCGAACGCGCCATGGATCGCACCGACACCCGGGGTCTGCGCTCCCGGCGATGGCACACCCTCTCCGGCGGTGAGCGTCAGCGGGTTCAGATCGCCCGGGCGCTGGCGCAGGAGCCGCACGAACTGCTGCTCGACGAGCCCACCAATCATCTCGACATCAGGCATCAGTTCGAGCTGCTGGCGTTGATCCGGCGCCTGCACGTGACGACCGTCGTTTCGCTGCACGATCTTTCGCTGGCCGCGACATACTGCGATCGGCTGGTCATCCTGCACGGCGGGCGGGTCGCGGCGTGCGGAACACCGGCTCAGGTGCTCACATCGGCGCTCATCGGTGAGGTCTACGGTGTCGACGCGGTGGTCGAGGCTGATCCGGTCCGACACGGTCGCCCGGTGGTGCGCTATCTGCCCGCCCACTGACCTTTCAGTTGCTGCGCGCGATGGCCGCCATGTTCAGGTCCATCTGCAGGTGGGTCGCCAACAGCCGGCGATCCCATCTGCCGTTGCCGATCCATGCGCAGGCGGTCGCGATATCGGCTTCGGTGCGCACCGGGCCGATCCATCGGACCGCTGCGGTGGGTACGCGCTGGGTATTGCACGGTTGCAGCAGCAGGACGTGGCCACGTGCTGCGCCCGCCGTGGAACAGGTGAATCCACCCAGCAGGCACCGGCTCTGCACCAGCACGCCGTGCGGGCACCCGGCGATGACATCGCGCAGGTGTGACAGCAGCGCAGCGTCGACATCGCCGGCACACGGCGCGCATACGGCGACGGTGAACGGTCTTGTGGTGAAACGTCTGTCGGCCGGCATGGTCGGACTCCTGGAGGGGAGGGCAGTGGTTTCCTGTTGTCCCGCTTCACGCTACAGTTATTGAAAATCATTTTCAATTAACGGTGAGGAGCATGCGATGGGTCGACTTGCGGGCAAGGTCGCCTTCGTGACCGGCGCAGCCCGAGGTCAGGGGCGTAGTCATGCGGTGCAGTTGGCCGACGAGGGAGCCGATCTGATCCTCGTCGACATCGGCGCCGATATCGCCACGAATGAGTACCCGCTGGCATCGGCGGCCGATCTGGACGAGACGGTCCGCCTGGTCGAGAAGTCCGGACGGCGAGCCGTCGCGGCACAGGTCGACGTCCGTGACCGGGCGGCACTGCAAGAGACATTGGCCGGTGCTGTCGCCGAACTCGGTGGCCTGCACGTCGTGGTGGCCAATGCGGGAATCTGCCCGTTGGGCAACGATATTCCCGTGCAGGGTTTCGTCGACGCCTTCGATGTCGACTTCATCGGCGTGGTCAACAGCGTGCACGTGGCGATGCCGCATCTGTCGGCCGGAGCATCGATCATCGTCACCGGATCGGTCGCCGGGCTCGTTCCGCAGACCGGTATCGCCGGACAGGGCGGCCTGCAGGGCCCCGGCGGTGACGGCTACGGGTTGGCCAAGAAGATGATCCGTGAGTACACCCGCACCCTGGCGTTGACGCTGGGGCCGTCCAGCATCCGGATCAACGCCGTCCATCCCACGAACGTGAACACCGACATGCTGCACAACCCGTCGATGTACCGGACGTTCCGTCCCGATCTGGCCGAGCCGACCCGCGCGGATGCCGAACTGACCTTCCCGTTCATGCAGGCCATGCCCGTCCCGTATATCGAGGCCTCCGACATCTCGCACGCGGTGGTCTACCTGGCCTCCGACGAATCCCGTTATGTCACCGGTCAGCAGCTGTTCGTCGACGCCGGCGCCTCCCTCAAGCTCGGCATCTGAGGCCCGATGAGTCTGGTCAACCCGGGCAACAACACGCCGGCGCTGCCCAAGGCGTCGGCACAACAGCTGGCGGAGCTGAAGCAGGTGGTGCGTACCGAACTGGACCTGTACGCCGAGGCCACCGTGCTGATTCAGCAACTGGCCTGCACCGAGCCGGGATGCCCACCCGTGGAAACCGTCGTCGCGGTCCTGGGGACACCGCGGCGCAGCTGGAAATTCACCGTTGCGACAACCGATCTCACCCCGCACGCGCTGCGCGACATGATCGCGACGTACCCGGAATGACGTGTTCATGACCACGACGACTGATGATCGGGTTCCGGTCACGGTGATCACCGGATTCCTCGGATCCGGAAAGACCACGCTGGTCAACCGGATCCTCACCGAGAATCACGGCCGCCGGATCGCGGTGATCGAGAACGAGTTCGGTGAGGTCGGTATCGACGACGCGCTGGTGCTCGACGCCGAGGAAGAGATCTTCGAGATGAACAACGGCTGCATCTGCTGCACCGTGCGGGGTGATCTCATCCGCATCCTCGGCGCACTGATGCGCCGGCGTGACAAATTCGACCAGATCCTGATCGAGACAACGGGTTTGGCCGATCCAGCACCGGTGGCGCAGACCTTCTTCGTCGACGACGAGATCCGGGACCGGTTGCGTCTTGATGCCATCGTCACCGTCGTGGACGCCGCCCATGTGCTCGATCACCTGGACGAGGTCAAACCCGAGGGGGTCGAGAACGAGGCCGTCGAGCAGGTCGCCTTCGCCGACCGGGTGCTGTTGAACAAGACCGATCTGGTCACCGAGGAGCGACTCGCCGCGGTCGAGGACAGGTTGCGCAGCATCAACAGCGGTGCCGGCATCGTGCGGACCCAGAACGCCAAGGTCGACCTCGCACAGGTGCTCGACATCGGCGCGTTCGATCTGCAGCGGGTGCTCACCGATGATCCCGCGTTCCTGGAATCCGATGATCACCAGCACGATCAGACCGTGAGCTCGGTGGGTTTCCAGATCGACGGTGACGTCGACGTCGAGAAGCTGAACTCCTGGCTCGGGGAGCTGCTGGCCGCCAAGGGCGTCGACATCTTCCGCAGCAAGGGGATTCTCGCTCTGGCCGGGCAGCACCGGCAGTACGTGTTCCAGGGCGTGCACATGTTGTTCGACGGGACCGAGGGCCGCCAGTGGGGTGCGCAGGAGTCGCGTTCCAACCGGCTGGTGTTCATCGGGCGCAACCTCGATCGTGCGGGGTTGGAGGCGGCGTTCCGGGCCTGTCTGGTGGACGCATGACCACCGCCGTGTTCGCGGCCAACGGCTGGACGGCCGCCGTCGACGATGCGGTGACCGCGCTCTCGCCCGGGCCCGCCGGTGCCATCGCCGTCGCCGGTTCGGAAGGCTCGTTGACGCTGCTGTCCCCGGCCGGTGAGGTGCACAGCGTGCAGACGCTGTCGATGGGCGCTCTGGCGGTGGCATGGTCGCCGGCCGGTGACCGGATCGCGGTGGGCTGCATGGACGGCGTCGTCATCGTGGACCCGGCCGGGCAGTTGATCGCCCGGCACCGTGCGGGCTGGTGCGCCTCGGTGGCATGGAGTTTCGACGGTGCCCGGCTGGCGGCCGGGGTGGGCAAGTCGACGATCGTCTACCGCGCCGACGGTGCCGAGCTGTTCCGCGAGGACCGCGACAGCACCGTGACCGCCGTCGACTGGATCAAGAGCCGAGTGGCATCGGCGGCCTACGGGGGCGTGCACGTGTGCCACGTCTCCGCGGGGGCGGGGCCCGACGTGCTGCCGTTCACCGGGTCACTGCTGGCGATGTCGATCAGCCCGGACCGGCGGTGGGCCGCCAGCGGCAATCAGGACGCCACCCTGCACGTGTGGCGGGTCGGCAAGGTCGGCGAGGAACTGTCCATGTCGGGTTACCCCACCAAGATCACCGCGCTGGCGTTCTCACCCGATTCGTTGTTGTTGGCATCCGGTGGGGGACCGGATGTCACGGTGTGGGATTTCGGCGGGCAGGGTCCGCGCGGCAGCACGCCGCGGATCCTGGCGGCGCACACCGAGGCCGTCACCGCGCTGGCCTGGGCGCCGGCGGGCAAGCTGCTCGCCGCCGTGGCCGCCGACGGTTGCGTGGCGGTGTGGGAGCCGCGCGCCGTTACGCCGGGACGGGCGCTGAGTCCCTGCGACCGCCTCGACCGTGCGGCGCCGGCCTCGGCGGTCTGCTGGACGGCGGCCGATCGGATGGTCGCGGCGTGGGCGGACGGTACCGTCGCCGAGCATCGCGTCGGGGGCTGATCCGCCGCCCGCTGTCAGTGCGTGTGCTGCTGCGTCACGCCCCAGGCGGGCAGCGGGTCGGGATAGTCCAGCCAGGCCTGCTCTCCGTCGGCCATCTCCGCATCGGTCAGCACGGCCTCGGACAGCAGCCGGTGCACCTTGTCGCGGTCGAGTTCCACCCCGATGAAGACGATTTCCTGGCCGGGTGCGATCTCGGTCGTCGACCAGTACTGCGCCGGTTCGATCACGAGATTGGGACCGGCCTGGGACCAGAAGGCGGCGATCGCGGGCCGGCTGGCGACCCAGCAGAAGCCCTTGCTGCGCAGGATCCGCGTCATCTGGGCCAGACCGTCGGACAGCCGCTGCGGGTGGAACGGGCGATCCGAGCGGAACGTCATCGAACTGATCCCGTACTCCTCGGTCTCGGGCGTGTGGCCCTCGGCGATCTCCTCGTCCCAGCCCGGCGTCTCGGCGGCGGCAGCCGGGTCGTAGAGACCGGTGCCCAGCACCTGATCGATCTCGACGACGCCGTGCTGGGTGTGGATCAGCTCGGCGGTCGGATTGAGCCTGCGCAGCAGGGTCTGGACGGTGCCCAGGGTGGACGGGCTCACCAGATCGGTTTTGTTGAGCAGGATGACATCGGCGAACTCGACCTGGTCGGTGAGCAGGTCGGCGATGCCGCGCGCGTCACCCTCGGCGGCGGCCAGATCGCGGTCGGCCAGGGTCTCGCCGCGGGTGATCTCGGACAGGAACGTCGACGCGTCGACCACCGTCACCAGCGTGTCGAGCTTGGCCAGCTGCCCGAGCTGGAAACCGTCCTCGAACTCCCACTCGAAGGTCGCCGCCACCGGCATCGGCTCCGAGATGCCGGTGGACTCGATGACGAGCTGATCGAACCTGTTCTGCCTGGCCAGCGCACCGACGGCCTCGACGAGGTCCTCGCGCAGGGTGCAGCAGATGCAGCCGTTGGTGAGTTCGACCAGCTTCTCCTGGGTGCGGTCGAGTTGCCCCTGCCCGGCGATGAGCGCGGCGTCGATGTTGACCTCGCTCATGTCGTTGACGATCACCGCCACCTTGCGGCCCTCCCGGTTGGCGAGGATGTGGTTGAGCAGGGTGGTCTTGCCCGCGCCGAGGAAGCCGGACAGGACGGTGACGGGCAAGGGGGCTGCCATGACGCTCCTTATTGAAAATGATTATCGATAAGCCATCATGCGATGCGGCGGCAGGTATTGCAAACGGTTATCGTTGTCGGCGTGATCACCTCCGTGTCCGTGCGTGCGTTGGCCGGTGCCGCGCTGTTGGCGGCCCCCTTTGCACTGACGTCGTGTGGCTCGGACACCGAGTCGGCGCCGTCCTCCGCAGCGACGGCCGCGGGCGGGGCGTGCCCGACGACGCCGGTGGACGTGGTCGCCAGCGTGGAACAGTGGGGCCAGATCGTGTCCTCGCTCGGTGGTGATTGCGTGAACCTGACGACCGTGCTGGCGGGGACGTCGGTGGATCCGCACGACTTCGAACCGTCCCCGTCGGACGCCGCGGCCTTCGACGGTGCGCAGCTGGTGGTCATCAACGGCGGTCACTACGACGAATGGGCCGCTCAGCTCGCGCAGAGCACCGCGCCGGACGCCGTCGTCATCGACGCCATGGAGCTGCTCGATGGTGACCATGACGGCCACGACCACGGCAGCCATGAGCATGAGGGCCATGAGCACGAGGGCCATACCGAGGAGGGCCACGAAGGCCACGATCACGGCGGACCGAACCCGCACGCCTGGTACAGCCCGGTCGCGGTGACCGACGTTGCCGATGCCGTCACCGCGAAACTCACCGAATTGGCCCCGGCCGCAGGCGAATACTTCGACACCCGGCACACCGAGTTCACCGCGGCGCTACAGCCCTACGACGCGCTCATCGACAAGATCAAGGCCGGCTCCGCAGGCAGGAGCTATGCGGCCACCGAGAGCCTGTTCGACGATATGGCGGCCGCGCTCGGCCTGGTCAACCGCACCCCGCAGGGCTATCAGGTGGCGTCGTCGAACGAGACCGACCCCTCCCCGGCCGATCTCGATGCCTTCCTGCGGCTGCTGTCCGATCGTGGTGTCGACGTGCTGATCTACAACACCCAGACCGAGGGCTCGGTCCCGCAACAATTGCGTGCCGCTGCAGAGCAGGCCGGCGTCCCGGTCGTCGATGTCACCGAAACGCCTGCGCCCGGCGCCGCGACGTTCGAGGCTTGGCAGGTGGACCAACTCACCGCCCTGGCCGAGGCACTCGGCATCGAACCCTAGTGGGCCCCGAACCGGCGCTGGTCTTCGACGACGTCAGCGTCGTCCGCGGCGGACGCCTGATCTGGTCGGAGGGCACCTTCACCATCGCGGCCGGTGGCATCATCGCCGTGATCGGCTCCAACGGCTCGGGCAAATCGACCTTGCTGCAGGTCGTTCTCGGTCTGCTGCCGGTGGCGTCCGGATCGGTGCAGGTGCTCGGCCAACGGCCGGGAGCCAACAACGAGGTGATCGGTTACGTCCCGCAGGACTATGTCGCCGGCGCCGGCGAGGCGATCCGCGCACGCGATGCGGTGATGCTGGGCCTCACCGGGCGCCGCTGGGGTCTGCGCCCGAACACCCGGGCCGACAAGGCCCGAGTCGACGAGGCACTGCAGGCCGTGGAGGCTCAGGGGTTCGCCGATCGGCGGGTCTCCGAGCTCTCCGGCGGCCAGCGTCAACGCATCGCCCTGGCCAACGCGCTGGTGTCCCGGCCGCGGCTGTTGGTGCTGGACGAACCGCTGGCCGCACTCGATCTGCGCAACCAGCATGAGATCGTCTCGCTGTTGGCCCGGCTCAACGCCGAATACGACGTGACCATTCTGGTTGTCGCCCATGACCTCAACCCGCTGCTGTCGGTGCTGGACAGCGCGATCTATCTGCTCGACGGGCACGCCCATCACGCGGCCATCGATCAGGTCGTCGACGCCGACCTGCTGACGCACCTGTACGGCACCAAGGTCCAGGTGGCCAACACGTTGCAGGGGCAGCTGTACATGAGGAGCGGGCAGTGACGACGACCGTCGTGGCGCTGGGTTACCAGGAGAACTGGTGGCAGATACTGTCCTCGGCGTTCATGCGCAATGCCCTGATCGGCGGCACGCTGGTCGCGCTGGCCGCGGGTCTGATCGGCTACTTCATCATCGTGCGCAACACGGCGTTCGCGGCACACGCGTTGGCCCATATCGGACTGCCCGGTGCCACGGGCGCTGCGCTGCTGGGTCTTCCGGTGGTGCTGGGCCTCGGGGTGTTCTGTATCGGTGGTGCGCTGGTGATCGGCGCGATGGGTAAACGCGCCGGGGACCGTGAGGTGACCACCGGTACGGTGCTGGCCCTGGCGACCGGCTTCGGGCTGTTCTTCAACTCGCTCGCCACCAAGAACTCCTCCACGCTGACCAATGTGTTGTTCGGCAACCTGTTGGCCATCACCCATCAGCAACTGCTCATCTTCGCCGTGCTGTTGTGCGTGATCGCCGCGGCCATCGGAATCGTCTACCGCCCACTGTTGTTCGCCTCGGTCAACGCGCAGGTCGCCGAGGCCAAGGGCGTGCCGGTGCGAGCGCTGTCGATCATCTTCATGGCACTGCTCGGCCTGTCGATCACCATGGCGGTCCAGGCCGTGGGCACCCTGCTGCTGTTCGCCCTCGTCGTCACCCCGGCCGCCACCGCCATCATGCTGACGGCCAAGCCGCCCGCGGCGATGGCGATCTCCACCGTGATCAGTCTGGTGTCGGTCTGGGCGGGACTGGCCGTGTCGGCGGTGTTCAACATGCCGCCGAGTTTCGTGATCGTCACGATCGCATGCGTCATCTGGCTGGTGGTGTGGTCGGGTAGCCGGATCAGGGGCGCGGTCCGCTAACGTCATAAGGCATGTCCCGAAGTCCGGCGCCGCGTCGGCGGGCGACGCTGGCCTCGTTGGCCGCCGAACTCAACGTCTCACGCACCACCATCTCGAACGCCTACAACCGTCCCGACCAGCTGTCGGCCGAGTTACGTGAGCGCGTGCTCGCCGCGGCCAAGGAACTCGGTTACCCCGGCCCGGATCCGGTGGCTCGGTCGTTGCGTACCCGCCGCGCCGGCGCCGTCGGGCTGATGATCACCGAGCCGTTGAACTATTCGTTCAGTGATCCGGCCGCCCTGGATTTCGTTGCCGGACTTGCCGAATCATGCGAAGTGGCCGGTCAGGGGCTACTGCTGGTGGCCGTGGGACCCAATCGCAGCGTCGAGGACGGCGAGGCCGCCGTGCTGTCCGCCGGGGTCGACGGATTCGTGGTGTACTCGGCCTCCGACGACGATCCGTATCTGCCGGTGCTGCTGCAGCGGCAACTGCCGATCGTCGTGGTCGACCAGCCGATGGATGTGCCGGGTGCCTCCCGCGTCTGCATCGACGACCGGGCCGCGATGCGCCGGCTCGCCGAACATGTCATCGGTCTCGGTCACCGTGAAATCGGGCTGCTGACAATGCGGTTGGGCCGGGAATGGCCGTTGGAGAGCACCCGGCCGATGGTCGCCGACCCGGAACGGCTCACCTCGCCGCATTTCCACGTCCAGCGTGAGCGGGTGCACGGCGTCTACGACGCGCTGACCGCGGCGGGGCTGGACCCCGCCGCCGTCACCGTGGTGGAGAGCTATGAACATCTACCCGGTTCCGGCGGCGCCGCGGCCGAGGTGGCCCTGGCGGCCAATCCCCGCATCACGGCGTTGATGTGCACCGCCGACGTGTTGGCGCTGTCGGCCATGGATTACCTGCGCGCGCACGGCATCTTCGTGCCGGGTCAGTTGACGGTCACTGGATTCGACGGAGTGCCCGAGGCGCTGGCGCGCGGATTGACGACGGTGGCCCAGCCCGGGATGGAGAAGGGCCGCCGCGCCGGCGAGTTGCTGCACCACCCGCCACGCACCGGGTTGCCGGTCGTCGAGGTGCTCGACACCGAGGTCATCCGCGGACGGACCTCGGGTCCACCCGCCTAACGCAACCGGGTGGCCAGGATGATGTCGTCGTGGGTGTGCTGACCGTCCAGGCCGGCGGGAACGTCACGCAGCCTGCCGCGCTCGACGGTGACCTCCCAATCCTCGCCCAGCAGTGCCAGCACGTCGTCGTGCAGCAGATAGACCGCCGGGTCGAAACCGTGGGACTTCGCCACCTCGACGTCGATATCGGCGTGGTGCACCACCAGCAGCAGTCCGCCCGGTGCCACCGCCGCGGTCAGCGCGCGTTCGGCATCGCGGCCCGGGGAGTGCAGCAGCGCCGGATAGTGCGCGGTGACCAGGTCGAATCCGCCGTCGGGCAGCGGCAGGTCTTCCAGCCGGGAGCGGACCCAGCGCACCCGGACGCCGGCCTCGTCGGCGGCTGCGGCGGCGCGGTCCAGTGCGACCTGGGAGACGTCGATGGCCGTCACCTCCCAGCCTTGGCCGGCCAGCCACACCGCGTCGGCACCGGTGCCGCACCCGATGTCCAGGGCCCGACCGGTCGACCGACCGCCGATCTCGGAGACCACCGTGTTGTTCGGGCGATAGCCCGGCAGGCGGTCCATGATCGCGGTGTAGCGCTCATCCCATTCGACGAAAAGTGCGGCTGCCTGCGGTGTTTCGGTCATGACATCAGGGTGCTGATACCGAGGCGTACCCGCAAACGAAGTTGCCGATCAGGCAATCCGACGGGCGTCGGCCAGGTGCTGCAGAATCGCGGCGACATCAGCGGGCGACGGCACCCGGAACCCGGCCAGCGTGTCACCCGGGCCGACCTTCACCCCGATATCGCCCTCGCGCATCCGCCGGAACGCCTTCTCATCGGTGACATCATCGCCGAGAAACACCACAGTCGTTGCGTCACAACGGTTTCGCAGTACGTCGACGGCCTCACCCTTGTCGGTGACGATCACCGCGAACTCCAGCACCGCCTTACCCGTTGTCAGCTGCGCGTCCCAGGACTCGGCGGCGGCGCGGGCCAGCGCCAGGGCGGCCTCGCCGTCGGCGGCCGAGGCGTTGCGCACATGCAGCGCGACGCTGGCCGGTTTGGTCTCCACGGCCACGCCGGGGCGGCCGGCCGCGATCGACTCCAACGTCGCGACGATCTCGGCCAACAACTCGGTGTCGATGTCATGGCCGAATCCGGTGTCGAATTCGGCGCCGTGGCTGCCGACCGCAGCGACGGCCGTCGATGCGCCGGAAAGTTCGCGCAACACCGCCAGTGCCCGCCCGGAGATCAGTGCGGCGGTGGTGTCCGGCAGCGCGGCCAGCGCCTCCAACGCGGCGGCCGCCTCCGGCAGCGGCCGGGCATCGGCGGGATTGTTCACGATCGGCGCCAGGGTGCCGTCGAAATCGCAGGCGACCAGAAGTCGGGGAGTCGCCGCAGCCGCGGTGAGCGCGCGCTGCAGACCGGCGTCAAGCACGCCTCACACCTTAGGCTGTTCCCCGTCGCCGATCAGCAGTCGCACCGCGAGATCGAGTCGCTTGGCGACATCGGTCGCCGAGGCCCGCCGGGTCAGCCAGGCCAGCAGATTCGACAGCCACACATCGGAGATGACGCGGGCGATGTGGTACTGGTCCTCGGTGGGTTCGCCCTCGCTCATGGCGCGGGCGAACATCGAGTCCATCAGCTTGCCGACATGGTCGACCTCACCCGCGGCGGAGGCGTCGGCGAACACGAACGCCCGGGTCATGGCCTCGGTCAGCAGTGGGTTGCGCTGCATCGACCGGTTGAGCCGGCCCACCATGACGTTCAACCGCTCGTAGGGGGTGTTGCCGGTGAGCGAGGCCCGATCGGTCTTGGCGTCGATGCGCTCGAACTCGCGGCCCAGCGCCGACACCAGCAGGTGCACCTTGGACGGGAAGTACCGGTAGAGCGTGCCGACGGCGACATCGGCACGTTCGGCGACGGCACGCATCTGGACGGCCTCGTAACCGCCCTTGGAGGCGATGGCCAGGGTGGCGTCCAGAATCCGCTTGCGTCGTTCGCGCTGCGCCTCGGAGCCGAGCTCGGATTCCGACAGCACGGCCACGGCCATCACCTGACGGGGTGAGTCAGAACCCGATCCGGGTTGTGCTGGCGATGACATCTGCCGGGCTCCTTCGTGATGCGTGTGCGGGAAAACGATACGCAAGCGAACTGCGGATCGACCACCTCCTCGACGCAGATCACAACGTCGTGTCCTGCCGCGACGGCAGTCGACTTGACGCTGAGACGCTGGCACTATTAGAACACGTTCTAGTGGGAAGCGCGGCCTTCTCACCCTATGCGAGGAGTAGCCGGTGTCTGTGCTGTCCGTTCCGACCGACACATCCGATGAGGCCGCGGCCCGTGAGCTGGTCAGAGACTGGGCCGCGAGCTCCGATTCGATCACCGCGGTGCGCAATGTCGAACTCGGTGATCCGCAGGCCTGGCGCGCACCGTATGCCGGGTTCGCCGAACTAGGGGTATTCGGCGTCGCGGTGCCCGAGGAGTTCGGTGGTGCGGGCAGCACGGTCACCGATCTGCTCGCGATGATCGACGAGGCCGCCGCCGCGTTGATTCCCGGCCCGGTGGCCACCACCGCGCTGGCCACGCTGGTGATCGACGATCCGGCGGTGCTGGAGGCGCTGGCCGGCGGTGGGCTCAGCGCCGGGCTGGCACTGACCTCCGATATCAGCCTCACCGGTGACACCGCCACCGGCACCGCGGCCCATGTCCTCGGCGCCGACGGCGACGGCGTGCTGATCCTGCCCGCCGGCGAACAGTGGATCCTGGTCGAGGCGAAGGCCGACGGCGTGGACGTCGAGGCGCTGGGCGCCACCGACTTCTCCCGCCCGCTGGCCCGGGTGACCCTGACCTCCGCGCCGGTACGCCCGATTTCGGCCTCGGCGCAGCGGGTGACCGATCTGGCCGCCACCGTGCTGGCCGCCGAGGCGGCCGGGCTGGCGCGCTGGTTGCTGAACACGGCCACCGAGTACGCCAAGGTGCGCGAGCAGTTCGGCAAGCCGATCGGCAGCTTCCAGGCCGTCAAGCACATGTGCGCCGAGATGCTGCTGCGCAGCCAACAGGCCACCGTCGCCGCGGCCGACGCGATCTCGGCGGCCGCCGGCGCGGATGGCGACCAGCTGTCCATCGCCGCGGCCGTCGCTGCGGCCGTCGGTATCGAGGCCGCCAGGGAGAACGCCCGCGACTGCATCCAGGTGCTCGGCGGCATCGGCATCACCTGGGAACACGACGCGCACCTGTACATGCGGCGCGCCTACGCGGTGGGCCAGTTCCTGGGCGGGCAGTCCCGCTGGCTGCGCCGCACCGTGGCGCTGACCCGGACCGGCGTGCGCCGTGAACTGCACGTCGATACCGCCGAAGGTGACGCCATCCGCGCCGAGATCGCCGCTGCCGCAGCGCAGATCGCGGCGCTGCCCGAAGACGGGCGACAGCGCGCGCTGGCCGAATCGGGCCTGCTGGCCCCGCACTGGCCCAAGCCCTACGGTCGCGACGCCACCCCGGCCGAGCAGTTGGTGATCGACGAGGAACTGACCGCCGCGGCCGTGGCCCGGCCCGATATCTCGATCGGCTGGTGGGCCGCGCCGACCATTCTGTCCGCTGGCACCGCCGAACAGATCGAGAAGTTCATCCCCGGCACCCTGACCGGCGACATCTACTGGTGCCAGCTGTTCTCCGAGCCCGGCGCCGGGTCGGATCTGGCGGCATTGCGCACGAAGGCCGTTCGGGTGGAAGGGGGTTGGAAGCTCACCGGGCAGAAGGTGTGGACCTCCAACGCACACCGGGCCAACTGGGGGATCTGCCTGGCCCGGACCAATCCGGACGCCCCGAAGCACAAGGGCATCACCTACTTCCTGGTCGAGATGAGCTCGCCCGGTATCGATATCCGCCCGCTGCGCGAGATCACCGGTGAGGCCTTGTTCAACGAGGTCTTCTTCGACGACCTGTTCGTGCCGGATGACTGCGTGGTGGGCGAGGTCGACGGCGGCTGGCCGCTGGCGCGCACGACGCTGGCCAACGAGCGCGTCGCGATCGCCACCGGCGGCGCACTGGACAAGGGCATGGAGCACCTGCTCGACGTGATCGGTGACCGCGAACTCGACGGTGCCCAGGAAGACCACGTCGGCCGTCTCATCACGCTGGCACAGGTCGGTTCGCTGCTCGATCAGCTGATCGCCCGGCTGGCCGTCGGCGGGCATGATCCGGGCGCCCCGTCGAGCGTGCGCAAGCTGATCGGGGTGCGCTACCGGCAGGGACTGGCCGAGGCCGTGATGGACTTCCTCGACGGCGCCGGCATCGTCGACTCACCGGATGTGCGCTACTTCCTGAACACCCGCTGCCTGAGCATCGCCGGCGGCACCGAGCAGATCCTGCTCACCCTCGCCGGCGAGCGCCTGCTCGGACTGCCGCGTTAGCCGAAGGTGGTCTGGGCGCAGGCCTTCGGTGTCGTGACGTTCACGCCGCCGAACACGGTCTGGATGTCCGAGCACACGATGAAGCCGGCGCCGGTCGCGGGCCGGCCGGTGCTCCAGTCGGTCTGCACCGAATCACCGTCGGTGGCAAAGCGTTCCAGCGGGCCGCCGCCGAAATATGTGACCGACACCGTGTAGTCGCTGATCGACTTGTACGCCTTGGACAGCACGTTGTTGTGGTTGGCGCCCTTGAGTTCGCGCGGCATCCCCGCCGGGGCGCTGTACCAGGCCTCCTGCCAGACATCGCGGTCGGTGCTGCGAATGGTGATGGTCTGACGCGCCCAGGTGTCCTGGGGCAGGCCGACGGGTCCGGCCGGGGTCAACAGACTGGCCTGGGTGCGGAAGAAGCACTTGCCGCCGGTGCCCGGGCAGTCGGCGGTCACCTTCATCTCGACGATGCCATGCGGTGTCGGTATCGACGACGTCCCGGTGTTCACCGCCGCCGATGCCACCGGGCTGCTGAGTGCGGCCGCGGCGACCGAAGCCCCCAGCAAACCCAAGATCCTCTTCACGGCTTCATCCCTCCGGTCGACGTCAACTTAGCCCGCGCACTATTCGTCGTAGGTGACTTCCACCGAATCCGATGTGGGCAGCGCCTGGCAGGCCAGGATCAGTCCCTCCTCCAGATCCGACGGTTCGAGCACATCGTTGATCTCCATCTCGACATCACCCTTGCGCATCAACACCGCGCATGCGCCGCAGTGACCTTCGCGGCAGGAGAACGGCGCGTCCAGGCCCTTGTTGAGCAGCACGTCGAGCAGCTTGGCCCTGCGCGGCCAGTCGACCTCGTGGGTGGTGCCGTCGAGTTCGACGATCGCCTGTGCCGGTCCGCGGTCATCGTCCGCGTCTGTGCTTTCTACGTCGATGACGACTTGGGCGAACGGGTCGGAGTCAAGCGACTTGAAGACCTCGATGTGGATGTGTTTGGCATCGACGGTCTTGAGTGCCGCCTCGGCGGCGGCCATGAACGGGCCGGGCCCGCAGATGAAGGCCTCGTATGCGGCGAACGGGCGCAGCAGGGTGGCCAACGCGTCGGTGTCGGGCAGCCCCTGCACCGACTCCAGCCAGTGGATCACCGTCAGCCGGTCCGGGTGCGCGGCGGCCAGCTCGCGCAGGGCGGCGGCGAAGATGACGGAGCGCTCGTCGCGGTTGGCATAGACCAGCACGATCTTGCCGCTGCCCTGCGCGAGTGCGGATTTGCAGATCGCCATCATCGGGGTGATCCCGCTGCCGGCAGCCAGCAGCAGGAAGTCGGTGTCCAGCGTCTTGGGCACGAAATTGCCCGACGGCGCCAGCACGTGCATCCGCATGCCCGCATGGGCGTTGTCGCACAGCCAGTTCGACGCGTATCCGTCGGCGGTGCGCTTGACGGTCACCGTCAGCTGCTCGTCGCGAGCCGGGGAGCTGGACAGCGAGTAGCAGCGTGCCACCGATCCGGTGCGGTCGCTGGGCACGCGCAGGGTCAGGAACTGGCCGGGGGAGTAGCGCAATTTCTCCGCGGGGATCTCGCTTCCTTCCGGAATCCCGAAGACGAGCGACCGCGCGTCGGCGGTCTCCTCGACGACTTCGGTCACCTGCAGTTCCAGCACGTGGCTGCCGAGCGGCTCATCCGTCACCCCGGACCCCTCACTTCCCTCATAACTAGAACATGTTACAAAACTGAACTTGTGCAGGTCCAGCCGTTGATTCCACGCGCTACTCGACACAAATCGTAACGTGTTCTAATCTTTGGCTAGTGGCGGATCTCGATCCAGGAGGCATTTCAGTGACGTCCATTGAACAGCGTGACGTGCAGGCGGTTCTCGCCGGTATCGACGATCTGTTGCCGAACCTGCGGGAACGCGCGCAGACCGCCGAGGACCAGCGTCAGGTTCCCTACGAGACCATCAACGAACTCGACGAGGTCGGCTTCTTCAAGCTGCTCCAGCCCGAACAGTGGGGCGGTCTGCAGGCCGACCCGACGGTCTTCTACGAGGCCGTCCGCCGGCTCGCCAGCGCCTGTGGTTCGACCGGCTGGATCAGCTCGATCATCGGCGTGCACAACTGGCATCTGGCGCTGTTCGACCAGCGCGCCCAGGACGAGGTGTGGGGTGACGATCCGACCGTTCGGGTGTCGTCCTCCTACGCCCCGATGGGCGCCGGAACCGTCGTCGACGGCGGCTATCTGGTCAGCGGTGCCTGGCAGTGGTCCTCCGGCAGCGAGCACGCCACCTGGGCGTTCCTCGGCGGCCCGGTCATCAAGGACGGCCGCCCCGTCGACTTCGGCAGCTTCCTGATCCCGCGCAGTGAGTACAAGATCGACGATGTCTGGCATGTGGTCGGGCTCAAGGGCACCGGCAGCAACACCGTCGTCGTCAAGGACGTCTTCGTGCCCTCGCACCGTTTCCTGTCCTATAAGGCGATGAACGACGGCACCGCCGGCGGCTACGAGAACAACACCGCCGCCGTCTACAAGATGCCGTGGGGCACCATGCATCCCACCACCATCTCGGCGCCGATCGTCGGGATGGCCTACGGCGCGTACGCCGCGCACGTCGAACATCAGGGCAAGCGCGTCCGCGCCGCCTTCGCCGGTGAGAAGTCCAAGGACGACCCGTTCGCCAAGGTGCGCATCGCCGAGGCCGCCAGCGATATCGACGCCGCCTGGCGTCAGCTGATCGGCAACGTGGGCGAGGAGTACGCACTCCTGCAGGCCGGCAAGGAGATTCCGTTCGAGCTGCGCGCGCGGGCCCGCCGCGATCAGGTGCGCGCCACCGCTCGCGCCATCGCCTCGATCGACCTGCTGTTCGAGTCGGCGGGTGCCACGGCGCTGGTCAGCACCGCTCCGCTGCAACGGTTCTGGCGTGATGCCCACGCCGGCCGGGTGCACGCCGCCAACGAGCCCGAGCGTGCCTACCTGATCTTCGGCAACAACGAGTTCGGTCTGCCGCCCGCGGACACGATGGTCTGATGACTGCCGTTTCGGAAGTGACATTCGAGTCCACCTCCCGCTACGCCGACGTGCAGGCCGGGGAGCTGGCCATGCGGTTGCACTACCACGAGGCCGGCGACCCGACATCGCAGACCATCGTGCTGCTGCACGGCGGTGGTCCGGGCGCGTCGAGCTGGTCGAACTTCGGTCGCAACATCGCCGTGCTGGCGCAGCGCTACCACGTGCTGGCCATCGACCAGCCCGGCTATGGCCTATCGGACAAGCACACCGAGCACGAGCAGTACAACCGCTACAGCGCCAAGGCGGTGCTCGGTCTGCTCGACAAGCTGGAGATCACCGGACGCGTTCCGCTGCTTGGCAATTCGCTCGGCGGCGGCACCGCGGTGCGGTTCGCCCTGGACTATCCGGACCGGGCGGGCAAGCTCATCCTGATGGGACCCGGCGGGCTGTCGGTCAACCTGTTCGCCCCCGACCCGACCGAGGGTGTGAAGGCGCTGGCGAAGTTCAACTTCGAGCCGACCCGCGAGAACCTCGAGGCCTTCATCCGGATCATGGTGTTCGATCAGAAGCTCGTCACCCCGGAACTGGTCGAGGAACGCTTCAAGATCGCCAGCACCCCGGAATCGCTGGCCGCCACCCGTGCGATGGGAAAGTCGTTCGCGGGCCCGGATTTCGAGCTCGGCATGATGTGGCGCGAGGTCTACAAGCTGCGCCAGCCGGTGCTGCTGATCTGGGGGCGCGAGGACCGGGTCAACCCGCTCGACGGCGCATTGGTCGCGGTCAAGCAGATCCCGCGGGTGCAGCTGCACGTCTTCGGGCAGTGCGGGCACTGGGCACAGGTCGAGAAGTTCGACGAATTCAACAAGCTCACCATCGATTTCCTGAGTTAGGAAGGCATTCCGATGAGCATCAAGGCACTGGGGTACATGCGCATCGAGGCCACCGATGTGGCGGCGTGGCGCGAGTTCGGCCTGAAGGTGCTCGGCATGGCCGAGGGTGATGGCGCCACGCCGGGTGCGTTGTACCTGCGGATGGACGAAATGGCCGCCCGGCTGGTCATCGTGCCGGGTGACCGAGATCGGCTGCTCATCTCCGGCTGGGAGGTCGCCGACGCGCCGGCGCTGCAGGCGTTGCGCGAGACGCTGTCCAAGGCCGGTGTCGACTTCACCGAGGGCACCCGTGAGGACAAGGCCGAGCGGCGCGTCGAGGGCCTGATCCGATTCACCGATCCGGCCGGGAACGTGCTGGAGGCGTTTCACGGTGCCCAGTACCTGGGCCGGCGGTTCGTCAGCCCGTACGGCCACAAGTTCGTCACCGATCAGCAGGGGCTGGGGCATGTGGTGCTCACCTGTGATGACGATGCCGCGGCGCAGGCGTTCTATCAGGACGTGCTGGGCTTCCGGCTGCGCGACTCGATGAGCCTGCCGCCGCAGTTGGCCGGCCGGCCCGCCGATGGCGATCCGATCTGGCTGCGGTTCTACGGCTGCAATCCGCGCCACCACGCACTGGCATTCATGCCGATGCCCAACCCGACGGGCATCGTGCACCTGATGGTCGAGGTGGAGAACTCCGACGATGTCGGGCTGTGCCTGGACCGTGCGCTGCGCCGGAACGTGAAGATGTCGGCGACATTGGGTCGACACACCAACGACAAGATGTTGTCCTTCTACATGAAGACCCCCGGCGGATTCGATATCGAGTTCGGTTGCGAGGGACTGGAAGTCGAGGACCAGAACTGGGTGGCGCGGGAGAGTACCGCGGTCAGCCTGTGGGGACACGACTTCAGCGTCGGCTTCAAGTAGATGTCGGAGCAGCCCATCGACCCACGCACATTCCGCCATGTGCTGGGACAGTTCTGCACCGGTGTCACCGTCATCACCACCACCCACGAGGACACCCCGATCGGCTTCGCCTGTCAGTCGTTTGCGGCGCTGTCGCTGGATCCGCCGCTGGTACTGTTCTGTCCCACCAAACAATCCAGGGCCTGGCAGGCCATCGAGGCCAGTGGCCGATTCTGCGTCAACATGCTGCACGAGAACCAGCAGCACGTCTCGGCGCAATTCGGCTCGAAGGCACCCGACAAGTTCGCCGGGATCGACTGGACGCCATCACCACTGGGATCACCGATCATCGACGGCAGCCTGGCCCATATCGACTGCACGGTCGCCTCGGTACACGATGGTGGCGACCACTTCGTGGTGTTCGGGGCGGTGCACTCGCTCTCGGAGCCACCGGCACTGAAGCCGCGGCCGCTGCTGTTCTACCGCGGGCAGTACACCGGTATCGAGCCCGACAAGAACACCCCGGCGCAGTGGCGCGATGACCTGGAGGCGTTCCTGACGACCACCACGTCTGATACGTGGCTCTGATTTCGTCCCATCAGTCCCCGACTCGCTGCAGCTTCACGTCGAGTTCGACCTTGGCCGGGCAGTCGCCGGTGTACTCCTGGAACGACTTCCCGCTCAGCGCAACGATCGGGTCCTGCGGGCCCTGCGGTAGCGGCAGCTCATCGCGAGAGGTCTGCCGGACCTTTCCGATGCCGTCGGTGCACTCGGCGTCACCGTCGGGGAAGTTGGCGGTGAAACGCCCGTCGCCGTACAGCATCACGAACAGATTGTTGGTGTCGATCGTGGACATCAGGCTGATGCAGCGGTCGCCGGTGCGTAGACAGTAGGTGGTGGCCTTGTAGTCGTGCGGCGGAAAGGTCTGGCCCGTCTCCGGGTAGGTCTGCGAGTAGGTGTAGACACCGCGCAGCGCCGCGCCGGCCGATGTGCGCAGTGGCGGTTCGGCCGCCGGATCGGGCGGGGTGAGGCTGACCCCGGACCCCGTCGTCGGGGTGAGGTGGATGGCGCGCTTGTTGGCGCACAGGGCCGGTGCCGTCGCCCAGGTGTACTCACCGGTCATCGATCCGTCCAGCTGCGGCTTGAGTGAAATCACCGTCCAGCCTTGGACATCGGTCTCGACATCGCCGACCGTGCACTTGTCCGGCGCCTCACGCACCATCAGCCAGTCGCCGGCCAGATAGTCGAACACCATCGTCTGCAGAGCCGGGCCGGCCGGGTCCTGCGGGTTCACCACCGCCACCGTCGCAACGCATTCGGTGCCCTTGCAGACCGAACGGGCCACCCAGGTCTCGGTGCGGGCGGTCCCGGCGACCGGCTTGCCGTCGGGCGTGGCGGTCGGACCGACATCGACCTTGAAGGTGCCGTCCAGCGACGGCCCGATCTTGGCGGCCTCCTGCTCGTCACCGGTGGATCTGACCGTGTACAGGCAGGCCGCGAAACCGCCGAGCACGACTGCGACCAGTGCGATCGCCGCAAGCAGTTTGACCAGTGTGCGTTTGGTGTCTTTGTTCAGCCCGAGTGCCATCGCGGTAAAGGATGCCATCCCGGCGTGGCCGTGATGAACGCAATCACTGCAGTGGCGTCAATTCGCGCCCAACAGGACATCGTGTTGATCCCGCATCCGCGTCACGATGGCGTCCACGATCGCGGCGACCTCGGGCCGGCGCAGCGTCTCGGCACGGGTCACCAACCAATATCCCAGCCGCACCGACACCGCCTCGGAGAGCACCCGGGCAAGGTCCGGGTGGCGATCGGCCATGAAGCACGGCAGCAGGCCCAGGCCGGCGGACGCGCGGGTCGCCTCCACGTGGACGAAGACGTTGGTCGAGGACACCGACTGCCGCATGGTCGGGGCGAAGCTGGTGGCCAGGTCCAGTTCGTCGACCTGCAGCATGGCCTCGATGAAGTAGACCAGCGGGTGGCCGGCCAGATCTGCCAGCCGCTGCGGCGTGCCGTGCTCGGCCAGGTAGCGCTGCGACCCGTACAGGCCCAGGCAGTAGTCGCCGAGCCGGATGGCCTGGGCGCGTTGCACCGTGGGCTCACCCACCACGACCTCGATATCGACGCTGGCGCGTTGCTGACTGGCACGCCGGGTGGCCGCGACGATCTCCACCGCGACCCCCGGATGCTCGCGCTGGACTTCGGCGGCCGCCGGTGCGGCGATATAGGCACTGAATCCGTCGGTGGCCGAGATGCGCACGACGCCCTCGAGTCGGCGCGGTTGTCCGTGGGTGCCGGCCACCGAGCGCACCGCCGCCTCGACGGCCTCGGCGGCGGAGAGCACCTCGCGCCCGCGGTCGGTCAGCTCCCAGCCCGCCCCCACCCGGGTCAGCACCCGGGCGCCGATCGCCTGTTCCAACGCGGCGATGCGCCGCGAGATGGTGGTGTGGTTGACCCCGAGTTGCTCGGCCGCACTCACATAACGGCCGGTTCGCCCGACGGCGAGCAGAATCAACAAGTCATCGGCGCTCGGTACTGCCACTTCTGCATTTTTGCAGACAATTGGTGCACTTCTGGTCATTGTGTCGAGTGTTACCTGCATGAATACTCAGCCCTATGTGTGCTGTCGATCACAATTCCACCCAGAACACCACAGGGCTCAAACGCGTGGTGACCGCCTCGATGGCCGGCACGGTCGTCGAGTGGTATGAGTTCTTCCTCTACGGCACCGCGGCGACGCTGGTGTTCAGCAAGGTCTTCTTCGCCCAGACCGGTAGCGAACTCGACGCCATCCTGGCCGCGTTCGTCACCTACGCCGTGGGCTTCATCGCCCGCCCGTTGGGCGGCATCGTGTTCGGTCATTTCGGTGACAAGTACGGGCGCAAGAAGCTGCTGCAGTTCAGCCTGCTGCTCGTGGGCGTCGCCACCTTCGCGATGGGCTGCCTGCCGACGTTCAACCAGATCGGCTACTGGGCGCCGGCCCTGCTGGTGCTGCTGCGGTTCATCCAGGGCTTCGCGGTCGGTGGTGAATGGGGCGGAGCAGTGCTGCTGGTCGCCGAGCACAGCCCGAACCGTCAGCGCGGCTTCTGGGCCAGCTGGCCGCAGGCCGGTGTGCCCGCGGGCAATCTGCTGGCGACGGTCGTGCTGCTGGTCCTGACCACGACGCTGTCGGATGCGGCCTTCCTGTCCTGGGGATGGCGTGTCGCGTTCTGGCTGTCCGCGGTTGTGGTGCTGGTCGGCTACTACATCCGCACCAAGGTCACCGACGCCCCGATCTTCGTGGAGGCCCAGCAGGAGGCCGAGCGCATCAAGGCCAGCTCGTTGTCGGTCGTCGAGGTGCTCAAGCGTTATCCCCGTGGTGTTTTCACCGCGATGGGCCTGCGCTTCGGCGAGAACATCATGTACTACCTGGTGGTCACCTTTTCGATCACCTACCTCAAGACCCAGGTGGGCGCCGACACCAGCACCATCCTGTGGTACCTGCTGATCGCGCACGTCGTGCACTTCGCGGTGATTCCGCTGGTCGGCCGGCTCTCCGACCAGTTCGGTCGCCGGCCGGTCTACATCGTCGGCGCCGTGCTGGGTGCGGCGTGGGGCTTCTTCGCCTTTCCGATGATGAACAGCGGCAACTACGCTGTCGTCACCGCCTCGGTGACCATCGGCCTGGTCATCCACGCGCTGATGTACGCCCCGCAGCCGGCCATCATGTCCGAGATGTTCCCGACCCGGATGCGGTATTCCGGTGTCTCGCTGGGCTATCAGGTGACCTCGATCGTCGCCGGTTCGCTGGCTCCGATCATCGCGGTGAAGCTGCTGGACATCTACGACTCGTCGGTGCCGATCGCGGTCTATCTGGGTCTGGCCTGTGCGGTGTCGTTGCTGGCCGCGCTGCTCACCCGCGAGACCAAGGGCATCGATCTGAAGACCCTCGACGACGCCGATGCCCGCGACGTCGCCGGGGCGCGGGCATGAGCGAGCTTGTGAGCGAATCATCGGCTGCGAGCGAGCTTGCGGGCAAGGCAGCGCTGGTGACCGGGGCGGCGGCCGGTATCGGTGCCGCGTGCGCCCGCGAACTGGCCGCCCGCGGCGCCAAGGTCACCGTCGCCGACCGGGACGCCGACGGTGCGCAGGCGCTGGCCGACGAGATCGGCGGCACCGCATGGGCGGTCGATCTGCTGGACGTGGCGGCCCTGGAGGACCTGCGGCTCGACGTCGACATCCTGGTCAACAATGCCGGCGTGCAGCGGGTCGCGCCGATCGCCGAGTTTCCGCCGGAGGCCTTCCGCACCCTGTTGACCCTGATGACCGAGGTGCCCTTCCTGTTGATCCGGGCGGCGTTGCCGCACATGTACGACGCGGGTTTCGGACGGATCGTCAATCTGTCATCGATTCACGGACTGCGGGCCTCCGAATATAAGGTCGCCTATGTGACGGCCAAGCATGCACTGGAGGGACTGTCCAAGGTGACCGCGCTGGAGGGCGGTCGGCACGGTGTGACCAGCAATTGCGTGAATCCCGGTTACGTGCGGACCGCGCTGGTGGACAAGCAGATTGCCGATCAGGCCCGCACCCACCGGATCGACGAGCAGCAGGTCGTCGAGCAGATCCTGCTCAAGGAGAGCGCCATCAAACGGCTGGTGGAACCGCAGGAGGTGGCCTCACTGGTCGCGTGGCTGGCCTCCGATCAGGCGGGCATGGTGACCGGAGCCTCCTACACCATGGATGGCGGGTGGAGCGCCCGGTGAGTGCTGAGCCGCAGTGGGAACCGAGCGCCGACGATATCGCGAACGCACAGGTCAATGCGTTCGCACGGTTCGTCGGTAGAGAAGAGGACTATCACGCGCTGTGGCGGTGGTCGGTCGACGAGCCCGCGGAGTTCTGGGGCGCGCTGTGGCGCTATTTCGACCTCGGGGACATTCCCGGTGCTGTGCTGGCCGACGATTCCATGCCCGGTGCCGGCTGGTTTCCCGGAGTGCGGTTGAACTATGTCGACCAGATCGCCCGACAGGCCCGCGCGGACCGTCCCGCCATCCTGAGCGTCAGCGAGGACGCCGACGTCGCCGAACTGTCGTGGTCCGAGCTGCTGTCTGCGACCGCGGCTTTGGCGGCGCAGATGACCGAACTCGGGGTGCGGCCCGGAGACCGTGTCGTCGGATACCTGCCCAATATCGCCGAGGCCGTCATCGCCTTCCTGGCCACCGCCTCCCTCGGTGCGGTGTGGAGCGCGTGCGGACAGGACTACTCGGCCAAGGCCGCGCTGGACCGGCTGGGCCAGCTCGAACCCATGGTGCTGGTCACCGCCGACGGTTATCGGTTCGGCGGCAAGACCCACGACAAGAGTGCCGATGTCGCCGAGTTACGCGCCGGGCTGCCGACGCTGAAGGCCACTGTCTCGGTGTCCCGACTCGCGCCGACTCCGGCCGACCATCTCGATTTCGCCGACCTCACCGCCGCCGGGGGTGAACTGCACACCGTCGCGGTCGACTTCGGCCATCCGCTGTGGGTCCTGTTCTCCTCGGGCACCACGGGACTGCCCAAGGGCATCATGCACGGCCACGGCGGTGTGCTGGTCGAGCATCTCAAAGCCGTTGCGCTGCAGAGCGATATCGGTCCCGCCGACACCTTCTTCTGGTACACCAGCCCGAGCTGGATGATGTGGAATTTCCAGGTCGCCGGGCTGCTGGTGGGCGCCACCATCGTCTGCTACGACGGCAGCCCATCGGCTCCGAGTCCGGATACGCTGTGGGAGTTGGCGGCTCGTCTGGGCGTCACGGTGCTGGGTACCAGCCCCGGTTATGTGCTGGGCTGTGCGAAGGCCGGTGCGGTGCCGCGCACCGACCATGACCTGTCGGCACTGCGGACCGTCGGCATCACCGGATCATCACTGCCGCCCTCGACCTCGCTGTGGATGCGTGACAACCTCGGTTCGCACGTGCAGGTCGCCTCCATCAGCGGTGGTACCGATGTGGTGTCGGCGTTCATCGGTGGGGTGCGCACCGTCCCGGTGTGGCCGGGTGAGCTGTCGGCGCCCTTCCTCGGTGCCGCGGTGGACGCCTGGGATGAGTCCGGCAAGCCGGTGCGCGGCGAGGTCGGTGAACTGGTGATCACCAAACCGCTTCCGTCGATGCCTGTGGCGTTCTGGAACGACGCGGACGGATCGCGGTACCGCGACGCGTATTTCGAGATGTTCCCCGGTGTGTGGCGACACGGCGACTGGATCACCATCACCGATCACGGCAGCGTCATCGTGCACGGGCGTTCCGACTCGACGCTGAACCGGCACGGCATCCGGATGGGCAGCGCGGACATCTACCAATCCGTCGAGCGGTTGCCGGAGATCGCCGAGGCGCTGGTGATCGGCGCCGAGCAACCCGACGGCGGCTACTGGATGCCGCTGTTCGTGGTGCTTTCCGATGGCGTCTCGCTGACCGACGAGCTGACCGAGAAGATCAAGCAGACCATCCGGACCGAGGTGTCACCGCGACATGTGCCCGACGAGGTCATCGTCGCTCCCGGCATCCCGCACACCCGCACCGGCAAGAAGCTCGAAGTCCCGATCAAGAAGCTGTTCCAGGGTGCGGATTCGGCAAAGGTGGTCGAGCGCAGCGCCGTGGACAATCCGGACCTGCTGGACTGGTACGTCACGCAGCGTCGCTGAATTTCCGCTCAGCGCAGGGTGAGTTCCTGGGCGCTCAGATACCGCTGGAGCACGTCGGGGGTCGGGTCGGCGTGGTAGCTCGTGGTCGTCGAGGTGTGCCACCGGGGCTGGTCGTCGTCACCGGACAGCACCCACGCCGCCTGGCGGGCGGCGCCCAGCGCGACATACTCGCCGGCCTCGGGCACGTCGACCGTCGTCGCGAACACCGCCGGGGCTATCCGCCGCACGGCCTCCGAGCGGGCACCGCCACCGATCAGGATGATGCGGTCAGCGGCGACGCCCTGATTCCCGATCTTGCCGATGCAGTAGGCCATCGAGCTGAGCAACCCCTCGACGGCGGCGCGGGCGATATTGGCCGGGTTGAGGTTTCGGGCGGTCACACCGTGCAGCGCGCCCGCGGCATGGGGCAGATTGGGGGACCGTTCACCCTCGAAATAGGGGATCAGTGCCAATCCTTCGGCGCCTGCGGGGGCCGACAGCGCCAACCGGTCGAATTCGGCGAAGTCGACCTGCAGCATCGCCGCCACCGCGGCCAGTACGGGCGCTCCGTTGAGTGTGCATACCAGCGGGAGCTGCAGTCCGGTCGCATCGGCGAAGCCGGCCACGATGCCCTCCGCATCGTGTGGTGCGGTGTCGCCCACCGCACTGACCACTCCGGAGGTGCCCAACGACACCACGCAGTCACCCGCGGTGGCCGCCAATCCCAGTGCGGCTGCGGCATTGTCACCGGCACCCGGACCCAGCACCGCGCCGCCGGCGGCCGTGCCCGCGCTGTCACGCGGTCCGAGGAGTTCGGGCACAGCGGGCCGCCGGCCGCGGAACGCGAGCTCGAGCAGATCGAACTCATAGGTGTCGCTCGCGGCCGAGAAGTAGCCGGTTCCGCTGGCATCGCTGCGGTCGGTGCGCAGGTCGGTGATATCGGTCGAACCGCTCAGCCGCCAGGTCAGCCAGTCGTGCGGCAGACATACCGCCGCCGTCGCGTCGGCATGCCGCGGTTCGTGATCGGCCAGCCAGCGCAGTTTGGTCGCGGTGAACGAGGCGACGGGCACGACGCCGACCCGCTCGGCCCAGCGGTGGGTACCGCCGAGCTCCTCGACGAGCTGACCGGCGGCCTCGGCGGAGCGAGTGTCGTTCCACAGCAGTGCATCGCGGACGACCCGTCCACCGTCGTCCAGGCACACCATGCCGTGCTGCTGCGCCGCGACCGATACAGCGGCGACGTCATCGATTCCGCCGACGGTCTCGATCGTGTGCTGCAGGGCCTCCCACCAGTGCTGGGGGTCGACCTCGGTGCCGGGTGGGTGCGGCGAAGATGCCGATCGAAGCACTTCGCCCGTCGCGGCATCACAGATCACCACCTTGCACGACTGGGTGGACGAGTCGATTCCGGCGACCAGCGCCATGTCAGAACCTCCCGGGATCGGCGAGCAGTGGGGCGAAAGCCAATTCGGCGGCGCCGATGATCAGCGTGTCGGCGCCGAGGGTGGCCGGTACCACCCGGACCAGGTGACGCGGCGCACCCATGGTGTGCCGCGCCAGCTCGTCGTGCAGGGCTGCCGCCGCGAACGCGGGGAACACCCGCAAGAAGCCGCCGAGGACGATAAGGCGCGGGTTCAACATGTTCACCGCGTTTCCCAGCGCGATCGCCAGTGCGCGTGCCTGCCGTGCCAGTACATCGCTCTCGGCGTGGTCGGGAGGCAAAACGCTCTCGTCGGCAACATCATCGAGCCGCGCCAGCAGCCGGGCCAGCGGTGGCTGGACGACCTCGGTCTCCAGGCAACCGACGCTGCCGCAGTGACATCGCTGCACGCCGCCGACGTAGGTGTGCCCGAGTTCGCCCGCGTAACCGGCCACTCCGGCCAAGATGTCACCGGCGACCACGAATCCGGCGCCGATACCGCTGGGGCCGCCGTTGACGTAGATCAGGTGATCGGGGTCGTGGTGCCGGCCGAACAGGTGCTCGGCCAGCGCCCCGGCATTGGCATCGTTGGCGGCGAACACCGGTAGTTCCGTCGCCTCGCTGAGCATCTGGCCGATCTTGACATCGTGCCAGTCCAGATTGGGGGCGAGCTGAACGGTGGATTCCGGGCTGTGCACCAGGCCGGGAACTGCGACGCCGACGGCGGTGATCAGCACGGATTCCTTGAGCCGGTTACGAATTCGGGCGATTTCCTCGGCGGCGATGGTCACGGTATCGGCCGCCGTCGGCACCTGTGCGGTGTCGCGGCGGACGACGTCGAGCACCGCACC
The DNA here is from genome assembly GCF_053589535.1 of Mycobacterium sp. NPDC003323. Classification (NCBI taxonomy): domain Bacteria; kingdom Bacillati; phylum Actinomycetota; class Actinomycetes; order Mycobacteriales; family Mycobacteriaceae; genus Mycobacterium; species Mycobacterium sp. NPDC003323. Next base: position 223,204 of record NZ_JBSFSB010000003.1, on the reverse strand, counting down.
GCCCATCGATACGACACCGATGGTGACGGCATCGACCTCCGGGGTGACCGCGACGGCCAGCACCCGGTCATGGGGTCGGACGATATTGCTGGGCCGGCCGACCTGGGTGGCCGTCTCGGCCGGTGCCTCGGCGACCAGGCCGCGGTCGACCAGTTCCTCGACCAGATCCTTGGTGGTGGACCGGGACAACCCGGTGAGCCGGGTCAGTTCGGCACGGCTGAGCGAACGGTGACGGTGCACGAGCGTGAGCACGCTGGACAGATTGCGGCGTCGGATGTCGTCGGTGCTCGTGCCGGCCCTGCGGGGGCCGGTGCCCCGTGCCGGTTCCTTCACCGCGACAACCCTTCCACATGCGCCCTTGACAGTGTCCTGCGCCACATCTTATGTTCGCTCGGAGAACAAAAGCGTAGAGCATGAACACGAGGAGCACCATGACCGTCCTGGAATCCAGCATCGCCGGCGAGCTGACCCCGCGGACATCGGACAAATTCTCCTTCGGCCTGTGGACGGTCGGGTGGCAGGGCGTCGATCCCTTCGGCGTCGCCACCCGACCCGCGCTCGACGCGGTGGAGGCCGTCGAGCGATTGGCCGAATTGGGTGCCTACGGCGTGACGTTCCACGACGACGACCTGTTCGCCTTCGGCAGCTCCGATGCCGACCGGCGACGCGCCATCGACCGGTTGACCGCCGCACTCGGTGCCACCGGGCTGGTCGTGCCGATGGTGACCACGAACCTGTTCAGTCAGCCGGTCTTCAAGGACGGCGGGTTCACCAGCAACGATCGCGCAGTGCGCCGGTTCGCGCTGCGCAAGGTGCTGCGCAACCTCGACCTGGCCGCCGAGCTCGGCGCGCAGACCTTCGTGCTGTGGGGTGGACGCGAGGGCAGCGAGTACGACTCGGCCAAGGACGTCCAGGCCGCGCTGGAGCGTTACCGCGAGGCGTTGGACCTGCTGTGCCAGTACGTGATCGATCAGAACATCGGGATCCGGTTCGCGATCGAGCCGAAACCGAACGAGCCGCGCGGTGACATCCTGTTGCCGACCGTCGGGCATGCGCTGGCCTTCATCGACACGCTCGCACACCCGCAGCTGGTCGGGGTGAACCCCGAGACCGGGCACGAACAGATGGCGGGGCTGAACTTCACCCACGGGATCGCGCAGGCGCTCTACAGCGGCAAGCTCTTCCATATCGACCTCAACGGTCAGCGCGGTATCAAGTTCGACCAGGACCTGGTGTTCGGGCACGGTGATCTGGCCAACGCGTTCGCGCTCGTCGACCTGCTCGAGCACGGCGCACCCGGGGGTGGCCGGGCCTACGACGGGCCACGGCATTTCGACTACAAGCCCAGCCGCACCGAGGACGCCGACGGGGTGTGGGCCTCGGCCGCGGCCAACATGCGGATGTATCTGTTGCTGCGGCAGCGGGCCGCCGCGTTCCGCGCCGACCCGGCGGTGCAGGAGGCGATGGCGGCGGCCAAGGTCGCCGAACTGCGCGAACCCACACTCGGCGCAGGCGAGACCTACACCGAGCTGCTCGCCGATTCCAGCGCCTACGAGCAGTTCGATGCCGACGCCTACTTCGGCGGCCGGGGCTGCGGCTTCGTGGCGCTGAACCAACTGGCCATCGAGCATCTGCTCGGTGCCCGCTGAGTCCGTGACCGGCGTCACTCGATATGTGATGCTTCCAAACAAATAATCCGTCCACAGACCACCGGAGGATCCATGAAACGCACCAGCAGCCTGCTCGTCACCGCCGTCGTCGGTCTCGGACTGACGCTCTCGGCTTGCGGCTCGAACACGACGAGCTCGGATTCCGCGGACGGTGGCGGCGGCAAGATCGGGGTCATCCTGCCGGACACCAAGTCCTCGGTGCGGTGGGAGACCAAGGACCGGCCCGCGCTGGAGGAGGCCTTCAAGGCTGCCGGTGTCGAGTACACCATCCAGAACGCCGAGGGATCGGCCGACACCATGGCCACCATCGCCGACGGCATGATCGCCGACGGCGTCACCGTGCTGGCGATCGTCAACCTCGACTCCGACAGCGGCGCCTCGATCCAGCAGAAGGCGGCCGCACAGGGCGTCAAGACCATCGACTACGACCGGCTGACCCTCGGCGGCTCGGCCGACGTCTACGTCTCCTTCGACAACACCAAGGTCGGCGAACTGCAGGGGCAGGGGCTGGTCGACTGCCTCGGCGGGAAACCGGCGAACGTGGTGTTCCTCAACGGTTCTCCGACCGACAACAACGCCACGCTGTTCAGCAGCGGCGCCCATTCGGTGCTCGATGCCACGCCGACGGTCACCAATGTCGGTGAGCAGGCCGTCCCGGACTGGGACAACGACAAGGCCGTGACGATCTTCGAGCAGCTCTACACCGCCGCCGACGGTCGCGTCGACGGCGTCTACGCGGCCAACGACGGGTTGGCCGGCTCGGTCGTCTCGATCCTGGAGAAGAACCGTCGCGCCGGTCAGGTGCCGGTCACCGGTCAGGACGCCACCGTCGAAGGGTTGCAGAACATCCTGGCGGGCAACCAGTGCATGTCGGTGTACAAGTCGGCGACCGAGGAGGCCGACGCGCTGGCCAAGGTGGCCATCTCGCTGGCCAACGGCGAGACACCGGAGACAACCGCCACCTCACGTGATGACACCGGCAACCGTGATGTTCCCTCGGTCCTGCTGACCCCCAAGTCGATCACCAAGGACAACGTCAACGTCGTCCTCGATGACGGAGGACAGTCCCGGGACGAGGTCTGCGCGGGACAGTTCGCGTCCATGTGCACCGCAGCGGGGATCTGAGCCCGGTGAGCACCGCGGTCGAGCCGATCCTCGAATTGAAGGGCGTCAACAAGAGTTTCGGTGTTGTCCACGTCCTGCACGATGTCGACTTCCGGGTCTATCCCGGCCAGGTGACCGCGCTGGTGGGAGACAACGGCGCGGGTAAGTCGACACTGGTCAAGGCGATCGCCGGGATCCACCCCATCGATACCGGCACCTATCTGTTCGAGGGACGCCCGGTCGCGGTTCGCAACCCGAATGACGTCTCGGCGCTCGGCGTCGAGGTCGTCTACCAGGACCTGGCGTTGTGCGACAACCTCGACATCGTCGAGAACATGTTCCTGGGAAGGGAATTGAAGAGTCGCGGACTACTGGACGAGGCCCGGATGGAGACGATGGCCCGTCAGGCGTTGACATCGCTGTCGGTGCGCACCGTGAAATCGGTGCGCCAGCCCGTGTCGAGCCTGTCCGGCGGCCAGCGCCAGACGGTCGCCATCGCGAAATCGGTGCTGTGGAATTCGAAGGTCGTCCTGCTCGACGAACCCACCGCCGCACTCGGCGTCGCGCAAACCCAGCAGGTGATCGAACTAGTCCGACGGCTGGCCGATCAGGGACTCGGTGTGGTGCTGATCTCGCACAACATGAACGACGTCTTCGAGGTGGCCGATCGGATCTGTGCGCTCTACCTCGGTCGGGTGGCCGCAGACGTGCGGGCAGCCGATGTCACCCACGGTCAGGTGGTGGAACTGATCACCGCGGGGCGCTCCGGCACCCTCGGACTGGCACCGGCTCAGGCCGCCGAATCGTTGTGAAACAGAGAGATCCCGACATGACCACTACGAGTTCGAAATCGACCGCGAGCCTGGCGGATTCGGATTTCGCCGGTGACGCCCGCTCCGATGCCACCTTCGGCGCCGCGCTGCGCGGATACCTGCAGCGGGTGCGCGGCGGAGACATGGGATCCCTGCCGGCGGTCCTGGGTCTCATCGTGCTGTTCGTGGTGTTCGGTCTGGCCAACGAACGCTTCCTGTCGGCACTGAACCTGGCCAACCTGATCACTCAGGCGGGCTCGATCTGCGTGCTGGCGATGGGGTTGGTGTTCGTGCTGCTGCTCGGGGACATCGACCTGTCCGCGGGTGTCGCCGGTGGCGTGTCCGCATGCGCGATGGGCCTGATCATCGTCAACCTCAGCTGGCCGTGGTGGGTGGCGATTCTCACCGGGATCCTGTGTGGCGCAGTGATAGGCCTCGCGATCGGGGTGCTGCGGGCGAAGCTGGGCATCCCGTCGTTCGTGGTGACGCTGGCCTTCTTCCTCGGGCTGCAGGGGGTGACGCTCAAGCTCATCGGTGAGGGCGGCTCGGTGCGCGTCGACGATCCGGTGATCCGCGGACTGACCATCAGCAATGTGCCCGTCGACATCGGCTGGGCCGCCGCCGCGCTGGTGGTGATCGCCTATGCCGGCATCGAGCTGTACCAGTACCGGCGCAAGGCCTCGCTGCAGTTGGCGAATGCACCGTTGGGTGTGGTGATCGCGCGCGTCGGTGCCGTGGCGGCCGTGGTGCTCGGCGTGACCTACATCCTGTCGGTCAACCGAAGTGTCAGCGCCATCAACGAGATCCGCGGCATACCCTACGTTCTGCCGCTGATCCTGGTGCTGCTCGTCGCGATGACGGTCGTGTTGAAGCGGACGTCCTATGGCAGGCATATCTACGCCGTGGGTGGTAACGCCGAGGCCGCGCGTCGCGCCGGCATCTCGGTGGACCGTATCCGTGTCTCGGTGTTCGTGGTCTGCTCCTCGCTGGCGGCCCTCAGCGGGATCATCGCGGCCTCGTATGCGGGCAAGGTGTCGGCGGCCTCGGGTGCGGGCAACACGCTGCTCTATGCGGTGGGTGCGGCCGTCATCGGCGGTACCAGCCTGTTCGGCGGCAAGGGGCGGGCGATCGACGCCGTCATCGGCGGTGTCGTGGTCGCCACCATCGCCAATGGGCTCGGTCTGCTGAACCAGTCGTCGTACATCAACTTCCTGGTCACCGGCGGGGTGTTGTTGTTGGCCGCGAGCGTGGACGCGATCTCGCGGCGCCGGCGGTCCTCGACCGGTCTGAGCTGACGGCCGACGAACGCCGGCACCGGCTCACGCAGCGTCGAACCTGACGAGGTCGATGCTCAACCCGCCCTCGATGACGCTCACCGTTCGCACCGGTGGACCGGGAAGTGGCGGTGCCGTCGAGCGGTAGACGGCACCGGTGGGCGTGCTGTGTTCGGCGGTGTGTCGGCCGTCGACGACTGCGGTGCGCACCGACCACCCCGGTGACTCCTTGGCGTAGTTGCAGGCCTCGCATTTCCCTAGGCCGTTGTCGGCACTGGTCGGGCCGCCGCTACGGGCGGGTTTCGCGTGATCGTGGTGCCGGATGGGCGCATCGCAATACGGTGTGCGGCAGGTTCGGTCGCGCAGTTCGAGGAACGTGCCCAATCCTGTCGGGAAGGGGCGTGCCCGTGACTCCATGGCCACCAACTGACCGGACCGTGGGTGGCGGTACAGCCGACGCAGTGTCGAACGCAATTCCGGGTTGGCGGCCTCGGTGACCAATCCGCGGGCGAAACCGGCGGGCACCGGACCATATCCGGCCACCCACGCGGGAGCGTCGTCATCACCGGCCAGGGTGGTATCGGCCATCACCAGACCGAGTGCGACGGGCACCGGCTGGTCCGCAGGGCGCCCGGTCACCCGTTCCACGACGGTATCGGCCATGACCTGGCCGCGGGTGCGACCGTCGAATGTGGTGTCGGCGAGCCGCTTCAGCGCGGCATACACCGCGACCCCCTGCGCGACCGGCAACAGCACGGTGACATAGGCCATGGTGTCCGGGGCGGGGCGGATGGTGACGCAGCGGTCCTCGGCCGCCTTGGCCGAGCGTGCGACGACCGCGGCGGCGTCCAGACCCGCCGCGATGCGCTTGGCCTCGGCCTCGACGCGAGCGTCGCCCCAGCCCTCCAGCCGCGACGGATCGGCACACAACTCGGCATCGAGCCGGCGGCGATCGGCCACGTCCAGGCACGCGGACTCGCGCACGATCAACGTCGCCCGCCACTCCGATAGCGCGCCGGAATCCAACGCCGCCAGCGTGTACGGCATTTCGTGTACCAGCGCATGCGCGAAGCCGAGGTGCCGACCGCCCTTCTTGGGAGATTCGCGGCGCGCCAGTCCGACCTCCGCGGCGAGTCCCCGACCGCGTTTGGCTGCTGCGACACCGGCGACAGCCTCGGCGGCGCGGCGTTTGGCCGACCACAGCGCGGTGGCGCGCGCCTGCGCGGCGGCGGCCGCCGACTTCATGCGCTCGAAGTGCTCGACCTGGGCCCGCAGCTCCTCCTCCGAGGACCGCGGATCCACATCGAACAAACTTTCGATCACGTTGTCGATGTTACCCGCTGCCACCGACACAGAATGGCGGCCAGCAGTAACGACATCAGGCTGCATGCCGGGCAAGCTCATTTGGCATGAGCACTCTCATCACCAAGGACGGCACGCAGATCTTTTTCAAGGACTGGGGAGTCGGACAGCCCATCGTCTTCAGCCATGGATGGCCGCTGTCGTCCGACGACTGGGACAATCAGATGCTGTACTTCTCATCCCAGGGTTACCGGGTGATCGCGCATGACCGCCGCGGCCACGGCCGGTCGGCGCAGACGCCCGACGGACACGATCTGGACCACTATGCAGACGACCTCGCAGCGCTCACCGAGCATCTCGACCTGCGCGAGGCCATTCACGTCGGGCACTCCACCGGTGGTGGTGAGGTGGTGCGCTATCTGGCCCGCCACGGCGAGAGTCGGGTGGCCAAGGCCGCGCTGATCAGTGCGGTACCTCCGCTGATGGTGCAGACCGAGGCCAATCCCGAGGGCCTGCCCAAGAGCGTCTTCGACGACCTGCAGGCGCAGTTGGCGGCGAACCGCTCGACGTTCTACCGCGCGCTGCCCGAGGGGCCGTTCTACGGTTTCAATCGACCTGACGTGCAACCCATTCCCGCGATCATCGACAACTGGTGGCGTCAGGGGATGATGGGTGACGCGTACTCCCACTACGACGGGATCGTCGCCTTCTCGCAGACCGACTTCACCGAAGATCTGAAGAAGATCACGGTGCCCACCCTCGTGATGCACAGCCGCGACGACCAGATCGTGCCGTACGTGGCGTCAGGTCCGAAGTCGGCCGCGCTGCTGCGCAACGGGACGCTGATCACCTACGAGGATTTCCCCCACGGGATGCCCACGACGCACGCAGAGGTGATCAACGCGGACCTGCTGGCGTTCCTGAAGTCCTGAGCCACGGGCCCATCCGCTCCAGCGCGGTGCTGATGTCGGCCGCCGCACCCGCGAAGGACAACCGCACGAACGACCCGCCGTGCACCGTGTCGAAGTCGACCCCGGGCGCGATGGCCACCCCGGTGTCGGCCAGCAGGCGGGCACAGAAGTCCAGGGAGTCCGTCGAATAATCGGAGATGTCGGCGTACACGTAGAACGCGCCGTCGGCCGGGGCCAGCCTGCCCAGGCCGATATCAGCCAACCCGTCCAGCAGCAGCCGACGGTTCACGGTGTACTCACCGACCAGCCGATCGGCCTCGGCCAGCGACGCTTGCTCGAAGGCGGCGACGGCGGCGAGTTGCGGCAGCGTCGGCGGACAGATGGAGAAGTTGCCGGTCAGGCAGTCGACGGCGCGGCGCAGCGGTTCGGGCACCAACAACCAGCCCAGCCGCCACCCCGTCATCGCGAAGTACTTCGAGAAGCTGTTCACCACAATGGGATTGCGCGACGTCTCCCACGCGCAGCTGGTCGCCGGCGCGCCTGGATACTCCAATCCGTGGTACAGCTCATCGCTGACCAGTTGCACACCGCGCTCATCGCACCAACGCGCGATATCCGCCAGGTCGGCGGCCGGGATGATGGTCCCGGTCGGGTTGGCCGGGCTGGCGATGATCAACCCCTGGACCGGCGGATCCAAGGCCTCCAACATCGGCACCGTCGGCTGGAAGCGGGTCTGCGGACCGCACGGCACCTCGACGACCTCGCAGCCCAGCGCGGACAAGATGTTGCGATAGCAGGGATAGCCGGGACTGGTCACCGCGACCCGATCCCCGACGTCGAAACACGACAGGAATGCCAGCAGGAAGCCGTTCGAGGATCCGGTGGTGACGACCACCGCATCGGACTCGACGTCGATACCGTGGCGGTCCCGGTAGGACGCGGCGATGGCCTCGCGCAAGGCCGGGATGCCCAGCGCCACGGTGTATCCCAAGTTGTCCTTGGCCAGCGCCTCGGCGGCGGCCGCCCGGACCGGAGCCGGTGCCTGCGCGCTGGGCTGGCCCGCCGACAGGTTGACCAGGTCGCCGTGGCTGCGCTGACGCTCCGCGGCGGCCAGCCAGACATCCATCACGTAGAACGGCGGGATTCCGGCGCGCAGCGCCACGCGTGGGGTGGTGTCGGTCACCGGTTCGAGATTAGTCTGCTGACCGTCGATGCCCCACCTCAGAAAACCTCGGCTTCGAGCCGGCGCAGATGCTCGCGCGGCGGCCCGAACAGCTGGGCGCTGCCGTGCGCCCGTTTGAAGTACAGCTGGATGTCGTGCTCCCAGGTGATGGCGATACCACCGTGCATCTGCACGGCCTCGGCCACCACATCGGTCAGCGCCTCGCTGGCGAACACCCGAGCCAACGACGCCGACGCGGCGGACGGTTCGCCGATCGCGTCGTAGATGACCGCACGGGCCGACTGCACCTTGACGTACAGGTCTGCCATCCGGTGCTTGAGCGCCTGAAAGCTCCCGATCGGCCGGCCGAACTGCACGCGATCCTTGGTGTAGGCCACGGTCAGATCCAATGCGCGCGAGGCGGCGCCGATCTGCTCGGCGGCCAGCAGCAGTGCCGCGGTGTCGGCCAACCCGGGATCGGTGCCCAACGCGACGGTCTCACCGGCGGTCACCGCGGACAGCCGCCGCGTCAGATCCATGGTGGTGTGGGCCTGCGCGGTGAAGCTCGTCCACCGGGTGAGATCGGTTCCGTCCGTGGCGATCACGATATCGGCGATATCGCCGTTGATGACGTAGTCGGGGTCGAAGACGACGGTGCCGATGGACGTCCCCTCGGCCAGACCCTCGAGCGGTTCGTGGTCTCCGGCGTGCAGCAGCGCCAACTCGGTCAGCGTGGTGCCCAGCAGCGGGGTCGGTACCAGCGCCTTGCCGAGCTCTTCGAGGACGACGGCGGCGTCGGCGAGTTCCCCGCCGGCCCCGCCGAGATCCTCCGGCACGACCAGTGCCGCGGCACCGACCTGCTCGCACAACAACTTCCACAACGCCTCGTCGTAGCCGCGCTCGGATTCCATGGCCGAGCGCACGGCTTCCGGACCGGCGTGCCTGTCGACCAGTGCCGCCACCGTCTCCCGGAGCAGCTCGCGTTCCTCGCTCACAATGCCTCCAACAGTCGACGGCGGTGCACGGCCGGATCACCCCAGGCCGAGCGCAGCGCCTGCGCCCGCAACAACAGCAGCGACAGGTCGTGCTCCTGGGTGAACCCGATGGCGCCGTGGGTCTGCAGCGATGACCTGCCGGCCAACAGCGCCGCGTCGGCGGCCGCGACCTTGGCGGCGCTGACATCACGGGCGGTGTCCGGAAAACCATCGGCCAGTGCCAGCGCGGCGCCGTAGACCAGTGGCCGGGCCAACTCGATCGCGATGTGTACATCGGCGAGCTTGTGCTTGATGGCCTGGTAGGAGCCGATCACCCGGCCGAATTGGGTGCGCTGCTTGGCGTATTCGACCGACAGGTCGAGCATGGCCTGGCCGGCGCCGATCAGTTGGGCGGCGGTGGCCAGGACACCGAACTCGTAGGCCTGCGCCGTGTCGGCCGCCCAGGACTCACCCGAGGCGTTGACCTCGAACAGTTTGCGGCTGGGATCCACGGAGTCATGGGCGGCGCCCGCGCCGGCCTCGGACACCCGGCCGTCACCGGCGAGCAGGACCAGATCGGCGAAGTCGGCGTTGACGGCGTACGGAGCGTGCGGCGGCAGTGCGACGGTGGCGATCGTCTCACCGGCGGCCAGCGCCGACGAGCGCTCGTCGCCGCGCAGCAGAAGCGGTGCCACCACGACGGATTCGGTGACCGGACCGGGAACGGCCCAGTAGCCCAGCCGCTCCAATGCGACCATGAGGTCGACCGGGTGCGCGTCGATACCGTCGAACTTCTCGGCCACGAGCAGTGCGGTGACGCCGAGGTCGGTCAGTTGGCCCCAGATCTTGCGGCCCCGGGTGGTGTCACCGTCGGCCCAGGCCCGCACCGCGGCGGGCACATCGGCCGCACCCAGTGCGGCGTCGATACTGGACGCGAAGTCGCGCTGCTGCTCGTCTAGTTCGAAGTTCATGCCTCGGCTCCCACTCGCTCCGGTCCTCGCTCGTACCTCGCTGCGATCCTCACTCGTGGTCGCTTTCGGGCGTTCATGCCTCGGCTCCCACTCGCTCCGGTCCTCGCTCGTACCTCGCTGCGATCCTCACTCGTGGTCGCTTTCGGGCGTTCACTTGGGCTCCCTCGGCAGGCCCAGCAGGCGCTCGGCGATGATGTTGCGCTGAATCTCGTTGGTACCGGCATAGATCGGCCCGCCGAGCGCGAAAAGCAGACCCTCGGTCGTGTGGTCGGCGATCTCGGCATCGGCGCCTTGCAGGTCCAGCGCGGTCTGGTGCAACGCCACGTCCAGATCGGACCAGAACACCTTGGTCACCGAAGACTCGGCACCCAACTCGCCACCGCGGGCCAGCCGGGTGACGGTGCCGAAGGTGTGCAGCCGGTAGGCCTGGGCCTTGATCCAGGCGTCGGCCACCCGATCGGTGAAGGCGGGGTCGGGATTGCGCTTCCACTGCGCCACCAGTCGTTCGGCGGGAGCCAGGAAGCGGGCCGGGCTGCGCAGCGACATGCCACGTTCGTTGCTCGACGTGCTCATTGCGGCGCGCCAGCCGTCGTGCACCTCGCCGATGACATCCTCATCCGGGACGAACACGTCGTCGAGGAACACTTCGCCGAATCCCGTGTCACCGCCCAGCTGGGCGATCGGACGCACCGTGACACCGTCGGCATGCAGATCGAACATGAAGTAGGTCAGACCCTTGTGCCGCTGGGCGGCCGGGTCGGAGCGGAACAATCCGAATCCCCGCTCACCGAACGGCGCCCGGGAGCTCCAGATCTTCTGCCCGTTGAGCAGCCAGCCGCCGTCGGTGCGGGTGGCCGTCGAGCGCAACGAGGCCAAGTCGCTGCCGGACTCCGGCTCCGACCAGGCCTGCGCCCAGATCTCCTCGCCGCTGGCCATCTTGGGCAACACCCGGTCGAGCTGCTCCTTGGTGCCGTGCGCGAACAGCGTCGGCGCCAGCATCGATGTGCCGTTGGCGCTGGCCCGCCCGGGCGCCCCGGCGCGGAAGTACTCCTCCTCGAAGGCCACCCACTGCAACAGGGTGGCATCTCGGCCGCCGTACTCCGCGGGCCAGGCGATCACCGACAGGCCGGCATCGAAAAGCACCTTGTCCCAACGGCGGTGCTGTTCGAAGCCCTCCTCGGTGTCATAGGACTTGGTCGGAAAGGAATCCCGGTTGGACGCTAGGAAGTCGCGGACCTCGGCCCGGAACTCCTCGGTGCCCTCGTCGAAGTTCAGGTCCACCTCAGGCCTTCCCGTCGATCTCACGCAACATCGGTTTGACCACTTTGCCTCCTGGGTTTCGCGGCAGAACGTCGAGGAAGACCACCGACCGCGGTACCTTGAAGTTCGCCAGATGCTCACGGGTGTGGGCGATCACCGTCGCCTCATCGAGTTGCCTGCCGGCCTTGGCCACCACGAAGGCCCTACCGACCTCGCCGAGGCGTGCGTCGGGAACCCCGATCACCGCGGCCTCCGCGACGCCGTCCAGGCGGGCCAGCACCTGTTCGATCTCGGCGGGATAGACATTGAACCCGCCGCAGATGTACATGTCCTTGAGCCGGTCGGTGATGGTCAGATTACCTGCGGCATCGAGAGTTCCGATGTCACCGGTGTGCAGCCACCCGTCGGCGTCGATGGCCGCTGCGGTGGCCTCCGGATCGTCGAGATAACCGAGCATGACATTGGGACCGCGCAGCAGGACCTCGCCGGATTCGCCGAGGCGCAACTCGAAATCGGCGATCGGGCGCCCGCAGGTGGTGGCCACCGTGGTGGCGTCGTCATCGGCGCTGCACATGGTGCCGAAGCCGGCCGCCTCGGTCAACCCGTAGGCGGTCAGCACGATGTCGATGTCCAGTTCGGACTGCATCCGTTCGATCAGCACCACCGGCACCACCGCCGCACCGGTCACCGCGAATCGCAGCGAGGTCAGGTCGTAGTCGGCGCGGCGGGGATGGTCCAACAGTGTCTGGTAGATCGTCGGCGGACCGGGCAGCACCGTGATCTGATGATCGGCAACCGCCTTCATCGCCTGCTCGGGATCGAAGGTGAGCAGTGGATACAGTGTCGCGCCGGTCTGCAGGCAGGCCAGGATGCCGGCCTTGTAACCGAAATTGTGGAAGAACGGGTTGATGCACAGGTAGCGGTCGGTGCTACTCACCCGACCGCAGGCGGCCCAGGCCTTCGAGGCGTCCAGGGATTGCCGATGCGCGCAGCGCACACCCTTGCTGCGTCCGGTGGTGCCCGAGGTGAACAGGATGTCGGACACATCGTCGGGGGAGACGGCCGCGGCGCGGGCGTCGACGGCATCCAGGTTGTTGCCGCGAGCGACGAATTCGTCCCAGGTGCCGTCGTCGGCGTCGATCGGCACCCGCACGATATGGCGCAGCGCGGGCAGGGTGTCGCGGTCGAGTTGTGCGGTGCGGTCGGCTCCGAGGAACTCACCGGCCGCGATCAGCAGCGGCGCCTCGGTGCGGGCCAGGATGTCGGCCGCCTCGCTGGCCGTATAGCGGGTGTTCAGCGGCACCACCACGGCACCGGCGTAGTGGGTGGCAAGGGCGGCGACCACCCAGTGCCAGGTGTTTGGACACCAGATCGCGACGCGGTCGCCGACCGCGACGCCGAGGTCGATCATGGCAGCGGCCACGCGGCGCACCTCTTCACGCAACTGTCCGTAGGTGAGCTTCTTCTCGCTCGTGACCAGGGCGTCGTGGTCGGAAAATTGCACGGCAATCCGGTCCAGCACCGCCGGGACGGTCTGTCGGTCGCTCGTCATTGATGCTCCTCTAACAAAGCAAGTGCTTGGTAGGTTAGCCTACAAGGGTGATTGAGGTCGAGGAGTTCCGGGCCGAGGTCCGGCAATGGCTCGCCGACAACCTCGTCGGCGAATATGCAGCGCTCAAGGGCCTCGGCGGCCCCGGCCGCGAGCATGAGGCCTACGAGGAACGCCGGGCCTGGAATCAGCATCTGGCCGCCGCCGGACTGACCTGCCTGGGCTGGCCGGAGGAGCACGGCGGCCGCGGGCTGACCGTCGCACACCGGGTGGCGTTCTACGAGGAGTACGCCAAGGCCGATGCCCCCGACAAGGTGAATCACCTCGGTGAGGAACTGCTCGGTCCGACGCTGATCGCCTATGGCACGCCTGAGCAGCAAAAGCGGTTCCTGCCCGGCATCCGCGACGTCACCGAGTTGTGGAGCCAGGGGTACTCCGAACCCAATGCCGGCAGTGACCTCGCCAATGTGTCGACCACCGCCACCCTCGACGCGGAGGATCAGCAGTGGCATATCAATGGTCAGAAAGTCTGGACCTCGCTGGCGCACTGGGCGCAGTGGTGCTTCGTGGTGGCGCGCACCGAGAAGGGCTCCAAGCGGCACTCCGGGCTGTCGTTCCTGCTGGTGCCGCTCGATCAGCCGGGGGTCCAGATCCGGCCCATCATCCAGCTCACCGGCGACTCCGAGTTCAACGAGGTGTTCTTCGACGATGCCCGCACCGAGGCCGCGTTGGTCGTCGGGGAGCCCGGTGACGGCTGGCGGGTCGCCATGGGCCTGCTGACCTTCGAGCGCGGCGTCTCCACGCTGGGCCAGCAGATCCGCTACGCCCGTGAGCATTCCAACCTGGTCGAGGTGGCCAAGCGCACCGGCGCCGCCGACGATCCGCTGATCCGGGAGCGGCTGACCCGGTCCTGGGCCGGTCTGAAGGCGATGCGGTCCTACTCGTTGGCGACCATGGACGTCGAGCAGCCCGGGCAAGATAACGTGTCGAAGTTGTTGTGGGCCAACTGGCATCGCGAGCTCGGCGAGATCGCCATGGACGTGCAGGGGATGGCCGGCCTGACGCTGGACGACAATGAATTCGACGAGTGGCAGCGGCTGTATCTGTTCTCCCGCTCGGACACCATCTACGGCGGATCCAACGAGATCCAGCGCAACATCATCGCCGAGCGGGTGCTCGGCCTACCCCGAGAGGCCAAAGGATGACCGATCTATCCGTTGCTCCCGCTGAGATCGAAGGCCACGGCCTGCTCAAGGGCAAGGTCGTCCTGGTCACCGCGGCGGCCGGTACCGGCATCGGCTCGACCACGGCGCGGCGAGCCCTACTCGAGGGTGCCGATGTGGTGGTCTCGGACTTCCACGAGCGCCGACTGAACGAGACCCGCGAGGAGCTGACCGGACTCGGTCTCGGCAAGGTCGAATCGGTGGTCTGCGATGTCACCTCGACGGCGGCCGTGGACGCGCTCATCACCGACACCGTCGCCAAGGCCGGCCGGCTCGACGTGCTGGTCAACAACGCAGGCCTGGGTGGGCAGACCGCGGTCATCGACATGACCGACGACGAGTGGGACCGCGTCGTCAACGTCACCCTGACCTCGGTCATGCGCGCCACCCGCGCCGCGCTGCGGTACTTCCGCGACGCCCCGCACGGCGGGGTGATCGTCAACAACGCCAGCGTGCTGGGCTGGCGGGCTCAGCACTCCCAGTCGCACTATGCCGCCGCGAAGGCCGGGGTGATGGCGCTGACCCGCTGCAGTGCAATCGAAGCCGTCGAATACGGCGTACGGATCAACGCGGTGTCACCGAGCATCGCTCGGCACAAGTTCCTGGAGAAGACGTCCTCGGCCGAGTTGCTGGACCGCCTCGCCGGCGATGAGGCCTTCGGCCGGGCCGCCGAGCCGTGGGAAGTCGCGGCGACCATCGCGTTCTTGGCCAGCGACTACTCCAGCTACCTGACCGGCGAGGTCATCTCGGTGTCCAGCCAGCGCGCCTGATTCCCCGCAGCTTCTCCACAGAACCTTCACAATCGCTGCCCGGAAGCGCCACAGCCTGCACTTACAGTCGAGGCTGTGAAGCGCATCCTCGTGGTCGACGACGAACCGACCATCCTGGCCGCGGTGGCCGACCGGCTGCGCGCCGAGTCGTTCACGGTGGACACGGCGGTGGACGGGCCCTCGGCCGTCGCGGCGGCAGAGGCGACCTCGCCGGACCTGGTGGTCCTCGACGTGATGCTGCCCGGCTTCGACGGTCTGGAGGTGTGCCGGCGCATCCAGGCCGACCGGCCGGTGCCGGTGCTGATGCTCACGGCCCGCTCCGATGAGACCGACATGCTGATCGGGCTCGGTATCGGGGCCGACGACTACCTGACCAAACCGTTCAGCATGCGCGAGCTGGTCGCCCGGGTGCGGGTGCTGCTGCGCCGGGTCGAGCGCGCCGCGACCGGTCAGCCGGTGTCGGTGGGCGGCTACCGCATCGATCTGCAGGAGCGCCGGGTACACGACGGTGACCGGGAAATCTACCTGACCCGAACCGAATTCGACCTGCTGGCGTACCTGGCCGGACGCCCCCGAGCCGCCATCGCCCGCGAGACGCTGCTGGAACAGGTCTGGGGTTGGGCCGCCGACGTCGAGAGCCGCACCGTCGACAGTCACGTGAAGGCGTTGCGGCGCAAGCTGGGCGCCGATCTGATCCGCACCGTGCACGGGGTGGGCTACGCCCTGGAGGTGCCGCGGTGATGAGCGGGTGGTGGGACCGGTTGCCGCGTCCGCTCGACCCGTTCGCCTCGTTCAAGGTCAAGACCACCCTGCTGGTCGGCAGCGCCATCACGCTGGCGGCGTTCACCTTCTGGGTCGGCGCCAGCTGGCAGTTCCGATACGCGCTGTTGGCGGCGCTGCTGACCTCGGTGGTGGCCGTCCAGTTCCTGGCGCACGGGATGACCTCGCCGCTGCGGCAGATGGCGGCAGCGGCGCGGGCGATGGCGCGCGGTGACTACAGCATCCGCGTCCGCGCCACCTCCCGTGACGAAATCGGCCAGCTCGCTGCGGCATTCAACCAGATGGCCGAGGATCTCGGTGCGGCCGACGAGTACCGGCGCGGGCTGATCGGCAACGTGTCACATGAGCTGCGCACACCGATCACGGCACTGCGGGCGGTGCTGGAGAATCTGGTCGACGGTGTCGCCGACCCCGATCCGGAGACGCTGCGCGCCGCGCTGCGCCAGACCGAGCGACTCAGCGAATTGGTGACCGACCTGTTGGACCTGTCGCGTGTCGAAGGCGGCGCGATCCCGTTGCGGCTCAGCCGTTTCGCGGTGACCGATTTTTTGACCGACGCCGTCGAGCACACCGCCGCGCAGCTGTCCGTCGAACCGCCCGGGCTCACCGCGGTGGCCGATCCCGCGCGGTTGCGCCAGGTCGTGGTGAACCTGGTGGACAACGCCGTGCGGCACAACCCGCCGGGAGGCCGGGTGACCGTGCGTGCCTGGTCGGCGTCCGGGCTGCGCCTGGAAGTGTGCGATGACGGGCCCGGCATCCCGGAAGCGGAGCGCGAGCGCATGTTTCAACGCTTCACCCGCGGCGGCACCTCCGATGGCGGCACCGGCCTCGGGTTGGCCATCGCCCGCTGGGCCGTCGACCTGCACGGCGGCTCGATCGAAGTGCTGGACACCCCCGGCGGATGCCGGATCCGGGTGGCGATCCCCGAGCTGGAGGTTTCGCGATGACCATGATGGCTCCCGGCATGCCCCCGCTGCCGCCGATGCTGGGGCCACTGCCGCCCCGACACGGCGAGCCCGGTTTCACGGTGTGGCCGCGCCGGATCTGGTCGCTGGACCCACTGGCCGCCGCCCCATCGCGGTTCACCGGGATTGCCACGGCCGTCGCGCTGATCGGTGCCGCGCTGTGGCGCCCGGCCGAACTCAGCATCGGCTACCTTGTTGTCGGCGTCATGGTGTTCGCCGCCGTGTACGGCACGGCGGGGCGCACACCGACCCGCTTCGAGGCGTTGGGCGTGACCCTGACGCTGGCGCTGCTCACGGTGCCGGGTGTGCTGGCAGCCGACTGGGTCGGCGGCCTGTGCTTGGCCGCGGCCTGGGTGATGGGCTGGCACACCTTGATCGGGGGCCACACGTGGACGGCGGTGGCGGGTGCCGGATTCGTGCCGTGGTTGCTGCCAGCGCGCGTGATCGGCTGGGCGCAGCGCGGATTGCCGCGTCGGGCCCAGGTACCCAACGCCGGGCGCATCGTGGTTGTCGGCGGCGTCACCGTGGCGCTGGTGCTGGTGTTCGGAAGCCTGTTCATGGGCGCCGATCCGGCCTTCGACCGCTTCGTCAGCAGCCTCGTCCCGACGATCGACACCGACGACATGGTCAGCCGCGTCGCGGTTTTCGCGCTGGTGCTGCTGTTCGTTCTCGGCGGGGGCTACCTGGTGCGGTGCGCGCCGCGACTGGACGCGCTGGCCCCCGCGCGCCGTGATCCGGTGCCGCGGTGGGAATGGGCCCTACCGCTGGCCGCGCTCGACGTGCTGTTCGTCGCCTTCGTCGCGGTGCAGGCCGCGGTGCTCTTCGGTGGGCACAACCATGTGCTGGCCACCGAGGGTCTGACGTACGCCGAGTACGCCCGGCAAGGGTTCTGGCAACTGTTGTGGGTGTCGGCACTCGCGCTGCTGGTGATCGCGGTGGTGCTGCGGGTCGCCGATGGCGGGCGGGACCGCATGGCATTGCGGCTGCTCGTCGGAACACTGTGCGCGACATCGGTTGTCGTCGTCGTCTCGGCGATCATGCGGATGTGGGTCTATCAACAGGCCTACGGATTCAGCACCGAGCGGCTGATGGTGATCACCATCGAGTTGTGGTTGGGGATGGTGTTCGTCCTGGTGGCCGCGTCCGGCGTCCGGATGACGGCGACGTGGTTGCCGCGCGCGGCGCTGATGGCCGGCGTGGTCGCGCTGCTCGGACTGGCGGCATTGAACCCCGAACGGCTGATCGCCGACCGCAACATCGACCGGTTCGAGCGGACCGGACTGCTCGATGCCAAATACCTGTCCGGGTTGTCGGCGGATATCGACCCCGCGGTGCAGCGACTGCCCGAACCGGTGCGCCAATGCGTCGACCGCCAAGATGTGGCCGACGATCCCTGGTACCTGTTCAACCTGTCGCGGCACCGCGCGATCGATCATCCGTACCTTGCCGACCTGCCCGTGGGATGTGAGCAGTACTGGCCGGGGTTCTCGCGCTGAGCCGAGTCCGAAGAACGCTCGTCAGTCGTCGCTGCCGGCATCTGCACCCTTCTGGGTGGTCCGTTCACCGGCCGGTTCCTGCGCCCGCGAATCGGCTGCGGACTCGGCTTGTTCACTTTCGCCGTCACCCGAGCTCTCCGACTCCTCGGAACCCGCGGGGCGGTCGGCTTGCTCGGAGCTCTCGGAATCGGTGCGCAGCGAATCAGTGCTCTCGGAACCGTCGTCGACCTCGGAACCGTCGCTCTGCGCCGGCTCGTCGTCGTCGGCCGTGACCTCGTCGACCGGGTCGGTCGGCTCGGTCTGGGACACCTCGCTGACGACCGGTGCGGTGGCCGCTTCGGGCTCCGGTGCTGCGGTGTCGCCGACAAGGGCGGCATCGGCAACACCCTCGGCGGCACCCTCGGCCGGTCCGGTGCCCTCAAGCGTGTCCGACTCCGCGGTACGGGCCCCGGCCGGTTGCGGCTGCAGGCCGGAAACCGGGTTGTAGCCGAGCAGGTCGTTGATCACCTCGCGGGCGTTCTCGTTGAGGTTGGTCAGCGTCGCGCCGGCGTTGGTGATGGCGTTGTTGATCCCGCCTATCACTTCGGTGGCGACCACATCACGGACCCAGTTGACCGCATAGTTCACCGAGCCGGCCAATTCGAGCGTCAGTTCGGCCGCCCGGTCGAGGCCGACCTGAGTCAGCAGCCCGGCGACGGTCTCGGCGAGATTGGTGGTCAGCGCGGTGACCAGTGCCGCGGTGGTCGTGGTCACCCCGGCCAGCACGCTTCCCGGCAGGGCGAGCGCGCTGGTGCCGGCGGAGATTCCCGCGCCCGTCACATCGAATCCGCCGTTGAACAGCCCGCCCAGGGCGGTGGTGTAGCTCTCCAGTTCCAGGGGCGCATTGCCGATGGCGTCGAGTGCGACGTTCAGGCCGGTCTGCACACCCACCACCGCTTCGGATGCGGCGTTCACGATCGGGTCCACCGCGGCGATCACCGGGAACCCGATGTTGACCAGCCCACCGAGAACGCCGGTGTTGTTGATGATCTTGACGGGGTTGAGCGCCAGTCCCTGGATCAGGCCCACCAAGCCGGCGACGAGCTCGCTGCCGCTCTGCTGGGCGATACCGTCCAGTGCACCGTTCAGCGTGTCCACCGCGAGGTTCACCTGACCGGTGAGTCCCGAACTGCCGAGGCCGATGACGTTGATGACACCGCCGACCGTGGCGGACAGCACCGTGCCGAACAGGCCCGAGCCACCAACACCCGGCAGCAGGCCGGTGGGATACGTCGGGTCCTGGGCGACAAGGGCGTCACCGATGATGTTCACCACCCCGGCGAGCAGGCCGGTGTAGCTGGCGAGCTTGAACGGATTGTTGATGACGTCGGTGATCGCGTAGAGGGCGGTGTTCAGCGATCCGATCAGGGTGCTGCCGATGATGTCGGTGATGTCACCGGGCAATGGGACGACGGCACTGGCGGCCCCGTTGATGCTGGCGGAGGTCATCGCCAGACTCGCCTGGGAGTAGTTGCCGATGGTGGTCACCAGAGTGCCCAGCGCCCCGGTTCCGGCCGCGGCGATCAATCTGGTCCAGAGTCCGGTGTTGAGCCGTTCGGCTTCGGCCAGCACATCGGCAAGGGTGTCGGTCGCGAACGTTTCGGCGGAGTCGATCCCCGCATTCACATCGGCCAGTCCGGCCCGCAGCGCGGCGATCAGCCTGTCGACATCGGCGGGATCGATCACCGCTGCGAGTCGGACGTCGGCGGTGCTCACGGCGGGCAGCGCGATGGTGCGGTCCGCGGTGGGGGTCACCACCAGCGGGGTGAGCGCGATGGCGCTCGCCGCGGTGAAGGCCATTCCGGTTGTGAAATAGGAGCGGGCGGATATTTCCATGAGCGGTTACCCCTTCGCACGGTTGCTCGACGTCGGACGGACCGTTTCAAGGGTAGGAAGACAATGCTGGCAGTATGGGTATTTTGCGCAAACGTCAGGTCCCCATTGAATCGCGAGCGAATTAGCTGACCGGGTCTGCGATCGAGGTCTGCGATACAGGTGTACGGTGCCCGGAGCGGCCGGATGAATCGCACATTCGTCGCTGTCGCGTGGGGGTTCCACCGGATTGAGCGGGTCGAACATCTCACCGTCGTCGCATGGCGGTGTTGCTGAAATGTGACACGCGTGCGCCGTTGCCGCGACGTGGTCTCGGGCGGTCATCCGGCCGGGAGCGCAGGCGCCGGTGAGCTCGCCCATGGGTGTGACCAATATCACACTTGATGCCCAATTATCGCGTGGGCGTCGCCCGTGTCGACCTAGCAAGTGCTTGGTTGGTAAGCTGTCCGAATGACGCAGCCGGCCAGCCGCCGCGACGAGCTCCTGCAGCTCGCCGCGACGATGTTCGCCGAGCGCGGCCTGAAGGCCACCACGGTCCGCGATATCGCCGATTCTGCGGGCATCCTCTCGGGAAGCCTGTACCACCATTTCAAATCCAAGGAGCAGATGGTCGAGGAGGTCTTGCGCGATTTCCTCGACTGGCTCTTCGAGCGTTATCAGCAGGTCCTGGCGACCGAATCGACCCCGCTGGACCGGCTCCAAGGATTGTTCATGGCCTCGTTCGAGGCGATCGAACACCGGCACGCCCAGGTGGTCATCTACCAGGACGAGGCCAAGCGGCTGTCCTCGCTGGCGCAGTTCTCGTTCGTCGACGAGCGCAACCGCGAGCAGCGCAAGATGTGGGTCGACCTGCTGCACGACGGAATTGCCGACGGCTCGTTCCGGCCCGATCTCGACGTCGACCTGATCTACCGCTTCATCCGGGACACCACGTGGGTGTCGGTGCGCTGGTATCAGCCGGGTGGACCGCTCACGGCCGAGGAAGTCGGCCGTCAATACCTCGCCATCGTTCTTGGCGGCATCACCAGAACCGGATAACGAATGGAGACTCCCCATGCCTGAGGCCTACGTCATCGATGCCGTCCGGACCGCGGTCGGCAAGCGCAACGGATCGCTGGCCGGCGTGCATCCCGTCGACCTCGGCGCGGCCGCCTGGCGCGGCCTCTTCGACCGCAATGACGTCGACCCCGGCGCCGTCGACGATGTCATCGCCGGCTGCGTCGACGCCGTCGGCGGTCAGGCCGGCAACATCGCCCGGCTGTCCTGGCTGGCCGCGGGCTTCCCCGAGGAGGTCCCCGGTGTCACCGTCGACCGCCAGTGCGGATCCAGCCAGCAGGCCATTTCATTCGGCGCGCAGGCGATCATGTCCGGTACCGCCGAGCTGATCGTGGCCGGCGGCATGCAGAACATGAGTCAGATCCCGATCAGTTCGGCGATGATCGTCGGCAAGGAGTTCGGCCACACGTCGCCGACCAACGAATCCAAGGGCTGGCTGCACCGCTACGGCGACCAGGAGATCTCGCAGTTCCGCGGCTCCGAACTGATCGCCGAGAAGTGGAACCTGTCGCGCGAGGACATGGAGCAGTACGCGCTGACCAGCCACCAGCGCGCCCGAGAAGCCATCCGTGCAGGCTATTTCGAGAACGAGATCATCCCGGTCCAGACCGATGGGGCCGGCTTCGTCACCGACGAGGGCCCGCGGGAGACCACGCTGGAGAAGATGGCCGGCCTCAAGACCCTCGTCGAGGGCGGCCGGCTGACCGCCGCGATGGCCAGCCAGATCTCCGACGGTGCCAGCGCGGTGCTGCTGGCGTCCGAGGGTGCGGTCAAGGCGCACGGCCTCAAGCCGCGTGCCCGCATCCACCACATCAGCGCACGTGGTGACGACCCGGTGTTCATGCTCACCGGCCCCATCCCGGCCACCCATTACGCGTTGCAGAAGACCGGTCTGTCGATCGAGGACATCGACACCGTCGAGATCAACGAGGCCTTCGCGCCGGTGGTGCAGGCCTGGCTGAAGGAGACCGGCGCCGACCCGGCCAAGGTGAACCCGAGCGGTGGCGCGATCGCGCTCGGCCACCCGCTCGGTGCCACCGGCGCGAAGCTGTTCGCCACCATGCTCAACACCCTGGAGCGCACCGGCGGACGCTACGGGCTGCAGACCATGTGCGAGGGCGGCGGCACCGCCAACGTCACCATCATCGAACGGCTCTGATCAATTTCGGCGATGACTCCCATCAATCCTCATCGTTGGACTTGATCAAGCGCGGCGGGTGTCATGGAGTGCATGAAGCACTCACTGAAGCGTCTCACCGGAATCGCCGTGCTGGCCGTCGTCACCGGCACCGCCTGCGCGTTGGAGGCGGGGGTGGCGTCTGCCGACCCGCTGCCGACGGCGGGCGTGACGATGACCGAACTCCAGCGGGTTCCCGCACCCCAACCCGGATTCGAGATCGTGCAGACCCGCACCGAGATCCCGGTCGGCACCCGGTCGGGTCGGCACGCGCACCCCGGCCCGGAGATCGGCTATATCGTCGCCGGCGATGTCGAGTTCCGCTTCGACGACCGGCCGCCGCTGCACGTGCAGGCCGGACAACCGTTCCAGATCCCGGCCAACACCGTGCATGACGCGTTCAACGTCGGCACGGTGCGCACGCTGATGCTGTCCACCTACGTCATCCCCACCGGGCAACCCCTGGTGCAGATGCACTGACCGTCAATGGTCGTGCAGGATCACCCCGCGGATGTTGCGGCCGTCGCGCATGTCCTGGTAGCCCTCGTTGACCTCGGCGAGTTTGTACTCGTGGGTGACGGTCTCGTCGAGCAGCAACTTGCCCTCGCGGTACAGCGACAGCAGGCGCGGAATGTCCGCGCGCGGGTTGGCCTCGCCGTAGAGGCTGCCGAGCAGCCGCTTCTGGAACAGCGTGAACATCATCATGCCGAGGGTGGGGGAGTTGTCGGCCATCGTCGACAGTGCCGTCATCACCACCGCACCGCCCTTGCGGACGATGTTGGCGGCATCCTCGAGCATCGCGCCCTCCAGCAGGCCCACGGTCAGGATGGCCGAATCGGCCATCACGCCGCGGGTCAGCTCGGCGACCAGCGCGGTGGCCTCTTCCAGTGAGGTGACGAAGTGGGTGGCGCCGAACCGGAAAGCCAAGTCCCGCTTCGATTCCACCGGCTCCACCACGACGATCTTCTCGGCGCCTGCCAGTCGGGCGCCCTGGATGGCGCCGCTGCCGATGCCGCCCAGGCCGATCACCACCACCGTGTCCCCGGGTGACACATCGGCGGTGTTGACCGCCGAGCCCCAGCCCGTGGTCACACCGCAGCCGAGCAGGCAGGCCCGCGACAGCGGGATATCGTCGTCGATCTTGACGATGGATGCCTCGGGCACGGTGCCGTACTGGGAGAAGGTGCCCACCAGGGCCATCACGCCGACATCCTGACCGCGGACATGGCGGCGGTAGGTGCCGTCGAGTTGGGTGCCGGCCATGATCATCGCGCCGAGATCGCACAGGTTCTGATGCCCGGTCGAACAGAACCGGCAACGACCGCAGGCGGGCAGGAACGATGCCACCACATGGTCGCCGGGAGCCAGTCCGATGACTCCCGGCCCGACCTCGCGGACGATGCCGGCACCCTCGTGGCCGCCGATCAGCGGCAGCGGGGCCGGCAGGTCTCCGGTGCGGATGTGCTCATCGGAATGGCACAGGCCGGTGGCCTCCCAGGACACCAGCACCTCACCGGCACCCGGCGGGTCCAGGTCGATCTCCTCGACCGTCCAGTCGCCGCCGTACTCCCACAGAATCGCCGCATTGGTCTTCATGGGCTGAGCGTAGGAAAGACGAACATCGACCGTGGCGGATTGGCCCGATCACCAACGGCCGCGCAGCCGGTCGCGATAATTGCGGCCGTCGGGGTCGTAGAACATCCGGTATGCCGGCTCCGCCCACAGCCGGGTCAACCGGCGCAGGGGTTCGGGTCGATGGGTCCGCAGCCGCCCCGGCGGACGCGGCCCCCTGCAGTCCGAGTCGTACCAGGCGTCGAGGTTGGCGGCCGACTCGACGATCTCGGCCACCGCAGTTCGAGGGTCGGCCAAACCACCGTCCGCGCTGCCGTCCGGCGCACGGTCCAGGTGTTCGCGCAGCAACCGCAACCGCAGATCACGGGCGAACAGTCCCTCGGAATCCAGCACTGCGCAGGACAATTCGCTGTCGTGCGTCCAGGAGCGCCGGTTGAAGTTGTCACTGCCGACGCTGGCCCAGATGTCGTCCACGATGCACACCTTGGCGTGCACGTACACCGGCGTGCCGGCCTGGTTCTCGACATCGAACACGTGCACCCGGCCCGGTCCGGCCCGGCTGCAGATCTGCACGGCCTCATGTCTGCCGATCTGATTCGGCGGCAGTGACCATCGGCCGTCGACATCGGGGTGCCGCGGTACCACCACCACCAGCTGCAGGTCCAGGTTGTCCCGCAGCGCCGTGGCGAACAACTGTGCCACCCGTTTCGACCACAGGTACTGGTCCTCCAGGTAGATCAGCCGGCGGGCCCGGCGTACCGCCTTGCTGTACCCGCGGGCGATGCTGCGCTCACCGGTCGGCGCGAAGTCATACTCGAAATATCCGTCGGGGTAGGTGCGCAACACCTGCACCGCATGCGGGCCGCACGGGGGTGGGTCGGGCGGCTGGTCGGGAAGCTCGCCGGCGTCCAGATCCGCACCGCGCAATCTGTCCCGCAGATACGCGATGGGGTTGAGTGTGTCCAGCGGTGCGGGATCATTCCAACGTTCCCGGAACGACAGATCCAGCGCACCGACGACGGGACCGCGCACCTGCAACTGCACGTCGTGCCAGGGCGGGTGCTCGCCGTAACAGGTGGCCATCCGCACCGCCTGCCGGTCCCCGCGATGCGACGCGTCATCGCGACGGGAGTGGCACAGATCGATCCCGCCGGCGAACGCGATATCGCGCTCGGGCTCGCCGGGGTGGCGGATCACCACCAGCTTCTGGTGGTGTGACCCGCCGAAGCGGACGCGTTGGTCGAGCAGCACCTCGCCGCCGGCCTTTTCGATCGTCTCGCCGAGGTGCTGGTTCTCCTCCTCGCTGTAGGCGAACTTGTCCAGATGCGAGCGCCACATCAGCCCCTTGACCACGACACCGCGTTCGGCGGCGCGGCAGAACAGGTCACCGATCGTCGGGCCGTCATCGCGCAGCAACTGGTCGGGATCACCGCGCCAGTCGGTGAAGAAGACGTAGTCACCGGCGCGCAGGGACTCGACCTCGGTGACCAGGCGGTCGAAGTAACTGGATCCGTGGATCAGCGGTTCGGCCAGGTTGCCCTCGCACCAGGCGGGCAGTCGCGTATGCGGGTTACCGCGCTCCTGCGCGGTCAGGAACCACTGCGCCAAATCGGGCATCTGTAGGCAGTACCCGAAAAGCGACGGTGTCAGTCGGCGATGAAGCCCGCGGCCTTCCTGAGCTGCTCGACGGCCTCGTCGACGATGCGGGGCACCAGTTCGGCGCAGCTCGGCAGGTCGTCGAGGATGCCGGCCACCTGGCCGGATGCCAGCACACCGGCGTCGGTGTTGCCCTCGACGAGACCGGCCTTGAGCAGCATGGGGGTGTTGGCGGCCATGATGACCTGCGACCAGGTGAGATCCTTGCCGTGCCGCATGGCCAGGCCGTCGGTGATCATCGACTTCCACGTCATGCCGGACAGCTTCTTGAACTTCTGGGCGTTGCCCACCGCGGCGGTGAATCCGCGCACCGGCGAACCGCTTTCCAGCTTCTCGACCAGGCCGGTGCGCAGCACCCGGTGCGGCATCCCGTCGACCCGAGTGGACACCACGGTGCCGTCGAGTGCGGCCTGCAGGTAGCGCTGTTTCACCGCGTCGGGCACCGTCGAGTCCGACGTCAGCAGGAAACGCGTGCCCATCGCGACGCCGGCGGCGCCGTAGGACAGCGCCGCGGCCAGGCCGCGGCCGTCGAAGAAGCCGCCCGCGGCCACCACCGGCATCCCGGTGTCGGCGACGGCGTCCAGCACCGACGGCAGCAACAGGGTGGTGGCGATCGGACCGGTGTGCCCGCCGCCCTCACCGCCCTGCACGATCACCGCGTCCGCTCCCCAGCCGGCGACCTTCTTGGCGTGTTTGGCCAACCCGACCGACGGAATGACCACCACCCCGGCGTCTTTGAGCTTGGCGATCAGGTCGGGCTTGGGGGCCAGGGCGAAGGAGGCGACTTTGACCCCTTCGCGGATCAGGAGGTCGACGCGGTCGTTCGCGTCGCCGGCGTCGGCACGGATGTTGATGCCGAACGGTTTGTCGGTCGCGGCCTTGACCTTGGTGACGGCGGCCTGCAGTTCGGCCAGGGTCATGGTCGCCGAGGCCAGGATGCCCAGGCCGCCGGCGTTGGAGGTGGCCGCCACCAACCGGGCGCCGGCCACCCATCCCATCCCGGTCTGCACGACGGGGTACTCGATGCCGACCAGCTCGGTCAGCGGCGTGACCAATTTCGCCATCTTTAAACCTTGACCTCTTTGTCCCGCAGCGACTTCGGATCGATCACCTCACGCAGCAGCCGCTGCTCCTCGGCATCCGGCAGCCGGGTGGTCTCGGCCTCGGCCAGTCCGTGCACCTCGAACGAGGTGTTCTCGGCGACCTGCTCGGCCTGGACACCGGGGTGCAGCGAGACCGCGCGCATCTGGTGGTCGGGACCGTTGAAGTCGAACACGCCGAGGTTGGTGACGACGCGGTGGATGTTGGCGAAGCGGTACGCCGGATTGGCCGGATCGATCTTGTCCCAACCGATTCCGGACACGATGTCGACGGCGTCGGTGAACACCCGCTTGGAGTGGTTGCCGACGAAATAGCTGGTGGCATGGTTGATGGTGTTGCCCGGTGCGCCGCGGACACCGAACATCTGCCGGGTCGGGTGTCGGATGGGCCCGAACGCGGACAGGTTCTGGTTGCCGTACCGGTCGATCTGGTTGGCACCCATGACCACATGACGCTTACCCCAGGCCAGGGTCTCGAAGACCCGGCCGAACGGCATCCACCCCTCGATGGCGGCCGGTGCCCCGATGGCCGGGGTGTCGGCGATGATGCGGGCCTCGCCATCGGTCAGCACGATGTCGGGGGAGAAGGTCAGCCGGGCCAACCGGGCCCCGACACCGACGATGGTGGTCATCGGGGAAACCATGATCTCGCCTGCGTCGCGGAACAATTCGGCGCACGCGACGGCGCACACCTCGGCACGGGTCACGGACATCATTTCGCGGCCTCCTTGGCGTCCTCTGCGAACTTGCGAACCGCGGCCTGGTAATCGGCCTCACTGCCGGACAGGTAGGTCGCGACGAAATCGGCCCAGGTCTCGTCGGAACCGGCGGCCTCGGCGTAGTGGCGCTGGAACTTCTCGTCGCGCTTGTGGTCGGGCTCGTTGGTGGTGAAATGCGCGCCGCCCGGCGCCTCGACCACGGTGTCGACCATCATCCGGTTGATCAGCATCTGCTGCGGGACAACAGACTTCACGAGCTCTTCGGTGGAAACCACTTTCTCCACGCTGAGGAAGCGACGTTCGGCGGACATCAGGAACAGATCGTCGAAGTAGGGATCGATACCGGTGTAGGCGGCGTTGCCCCGCTCGTCGCCGAGGTTCATGTGCACGAAGGCGGCGTCCAGGTTCAGCGCGGGCATCGCGATGAGTTCCTGGTCGTCGTAGGGAGATTTGACGGTCTTGAGCTCGTCGCCCCAGAAGGCGCGCACATCGCTGCCCAGTCCGGCCCGGATCGGCAGGAACGGCAGTCGCTGGGCGGCGGCCTGAAGGCCGCACCGCAACATCCCCTCGTCCATCTCGCGGGCCTCGATCGCGCCGCTGGTGCGGGCCTTGGCGAACCACGGGTCGTAGAACGGCGGCGAGTCCAATGAGACGAAGCCGTAGTAGACGCGCTTGACCTTGCCCGCCGAGCACAGCAGGCCCAGATCGGGCCCGCCGTAGGTCACCACGGTCAGATCCGTGACGTCGGTGCGCAGCAGCGCGCGGATGAACGCCATCGGCTTGCGTCGCGAGCCCCAGCCACCGATGCCGATCGTCATGCCGCTCTCGATCGAGGCGACGGCCTCATCCAGCGTTGTCCTCTTGTCTGCCATAGCTACTTCGACCCCTTCTCGGTGCCGGCGAACGCGTCGCGGTGTTCGTCGGAGACGCCCGCGAGATTGAGTTCGAAGGTGAAGCCCTGCTCCATCCGGTAGCGGGCGTTGACCGGCTGGACGTCGATGAAGTTCAGCGCCTCCTTGGCGGCGCGGATCACCCGGGTGTCCTTGGAGGCGATATCGCGGGCCACCCGCAGCGCGGCCTCGTCGAGATCGGCGCGCGGGACCACCTCGTGCACCGAGCCGAAATGGTGCAGCGTTTCGGCGGGCACGGTGGCGGCGGTGAAGAACAACCGGCGCATCAGATGCTGGGGTACCAGCCGGGACAGGTGTGTGGCCGCGCCCAGGGCGCCGCGCTCGACTTCGGGTAGGCCGAACTTGGCGTCGTCGGAGGCGACGATCACGTCGGCGTTGCCGACCAGCCCGATACCGCCGCCGACGCAGAAGCCGTTGACCGCAGCGACGACCGGGACCTCGCACTCGTAGACGGCCCGGAAGGCGTGGTAGCAGCCACGATTCGCGTCGATCAGCGCGGTGAAGCCCTCGGTGTTCTGCATCTCCTTGATGTCGACGCCGGCGTTGAAGCCGCGGCCCTCGGCCCGCAGGATCACCACGTGGGTGCTGCGATCGCGCCCGGCTGCGGTGATGGCGTCGCCCAGTTCGAACCAGCCGCGCGACGGGATGGCGTTGACGGGCGGGTAGTTCACGGTCACCGAGACGATGCCCGGTTCGACTGTCGTGGTGGTGATCGTCATGTCACTCCCTGGTGGGGTCGCTACCTAAGCAAGCACTTGCTTGGTACGCTAGCACAGTGACCGATGCGGCTGGAATCAATCTGCAACTGGGCGGCCGGGTGGTCCTGGTGACCGGTGGGGTGCGCGGTGTCGGCCTGGGCATCAGCGATGTCTTCGCCGCCCAGGGCGCCACCGTGGTGACCTGTGCGCGCCGACCCGGGGACGGATCTCCGCATGAGTTCCACTCCTGCGACATCCGCGATGACGACGCCGTCAAGGCGCTGATCGCGACGATCCTCGACAGGCACGGCCGCATCGATGTGGTCGTCAACAACGCCGGTGGATCTCCGTATGTCCTCGCCGCGGATGCGTCGGCGAAGTTCAGCACCAAGATCATCGAGCTGAATCTGATCGGCGCACTGTCGGTGTCCACGCACGCCAACGCGGTCATGCAGAACCAGGACGGTGGCGGCAGCATCATCAACATCTCCAGTGTCAGCGGGCACCGGCCGACCCCGGGCACCGCGGCCTACGGCGCGGCCAAGGCCGGTATCGACAACCTCACCTCGACGTTGGCCGTCGAATGGGCACCCCGGGTACGGGTGAACTCCGTCGTCGTCGGAATGGTCGAGACCGAGCAGTCCGAGCTGTTCTACGGTGATGCCGAATCCATCGCGGCCATCTCCCGCAACGTCCCGCTGGGCCGATTGGCCAAGCCCGACGATATCGGTTGGGCCACCGCGTTTCTGGCGTCCCCGGCGGCCTCCTATATCAGCGGCGCCTCACTCGAGGTGCACGGCGGTGGCGAGCCGCCGCACTATCTGTCGACCACCACAGCTGACATCAAGTAGAGGGAGATACACCAATGGGTTTGCTCGACGGCCGGGTAGTCATCGTGACGGGCGCCGGCGGCGGGATCGGACGGGCGCACGCGCTGGCCTTCGCCGCCGAGGGTGCGCGGGTCGTGGTCAACGATATCGGTGTCGGCCTCGACGGCTCACCCGCCGGCGGGGGGAGCGCGGCCCAGGGTGTCGTCGACGAGATCACCGCCGCCGGAGGCGAAGCCGTCACCAGCGGCGCCAACGTCGCGGACTGGTCGCAGGCCGAGGGACTGATCCAGACCGCCATCGACAGCTTCGGCACGTTGGATGTCCTGGTCAACAACGCCGGCATCGTCCGGGACCGGATGTTCGTCAACGCCACCGAGGACGAGTTCGACGCCGTCACCGCGGTGCATCTCAAGGGTCACTTCGCCACCATGAAGCATGCCGGGGCGTACTGGCGGGCACAGTCCAAGGCGGGCAAGGCCGTCGACGCCCGCATCATCAACACCAGCTCCGGTGCCGGGCTGCAGGGCAGCGTCGGGCAGGCCACCTACAGTGCGGCCAAGGCGGGTATCGCCGCGCTCACCCTGGTTGCCGCGGCCGAGATGGGCCGAATCGGCGTCACCGCCAACGCGATTGCCCCGTCGGCGCGCACCCGGATGACTGAGACGGTGTTCGCGGACATGATGGCCACGCAGGACGCCGAATTCGACGCGATGGCCCCGGAGAACGTCTCCCCGCTGGTGGTGTGGCTGGGCAGCGTCGAATCCCGGGAGGTCACCGGCCGGGTCTTCGAGGTCGAGGGCGGCATCATCCGGGTCGCCGAGGGCTGGGCCCGCGGCGGCGAGATCGACAAGGGTGCCCGCTGGGATCCGGCCGAGCTCGGCCCCGTCGTCAGCGACCTGCTGGCCAAGTCACGCACACCGCTGCCGGTCTTCGGCGCCTGACCCGCACCGGCATCATCGCGGTTCGCAGACCACGAGCGGGATGACGCGGTCGGCGGCCTCGCGGTATCCGCGGTAGGGCGGGTACATCCGGGTCAGCCTGGGCCAGAATAGATTCCGTTCCTCCGGTGTCGCGTCCCTGGCCAGCATGTCGCGCTTGTCGGAGCCGTACTGCACCTGGACAGCCGGGTCGTCCTTGATGTTGAGGTACCAGGCCGGGTCATGATCGCGCCCGCCGAATGACGCCGGCAGCACGATGCGGTCGCCATCGCGCAGGCACAGGGTGGCGGTCACCCGCTCCTGCCCGCTGCGCCGTCCGGTGGTGGTGATCAGCGCCGCCGGCAGCCAGCCGAGACGTGAGCCGATCACCCCATCGGTCTTCTGGTAGGCCCACACGTGTGCCCGGGCGAAGTTCTTCATCGTCCACGCCAGCAGCCCCGAGTTCCGAACATCGACCATGCCGGTGTTGTTGCCCCGAACTGCCGCGAGGCAAACTCCGGCTAATGTACGTACAGTGCCGCGTACAGCAGTGCCGTGACCGCGATGAAGACCACCAGGCATCGTCGCAACGCCCGCCTGCGGTGCTCGACGGGAAACGCCGCGGGCAGCACCACGGTGAACAGCAAACCGGCGATCAGCCCGACGACGGTGCCGAACATCAGCGCGTAGCCGTGTGGATCGACGGCCGGATCCGCCGAGAAGCCGGACCGCGCAACCATATACATGCACAGCAGCCACAGCAGGCCCGCTGTCGAACCGAGCAGACCGGCGACGGCCCGCGCGATGACCGATGTCACTTCGAGGCGGGATCGTCGGTGCAGACCGTCAGCAGCGACCTGCGGTTCTGCTCGGCGACCTGATCGGGGTTGAGCCAGCCGATTCCCTCAAAGTAGAAGGTGTCCTCGGAGTGCGCGGTTGATCCGTCGATGACCTCGGCGATACTCGTCGGTGTCGAACCGGAACCCTGCGGCGACGTGACGATGAGGGTGACCTCTTCCGCGGTGCGCCAGTCGAATCCGTGCGGCAGTCCTTCGGCGACCTCCAGTTCGCCATACGGGCCTCCCACCGTCAGGTACTCGACCTCGGCGGCGCCACCACCGCGGGGTTCCAGGGTCAGGCGGCCGGCGTCGGGAGTGAACAGCACGACCACGCGCGACACGTCGCTACACGGGCTGCCCGTGGACAGGTGCAGCTTTCCGTCGGTGACCCGGGCACCGAACACCGGTGGCAGGGAGGCGGCGTCGGGATCCGGGCCCACCACATGG
Organism: Mycobacterium sp. NPDC003323; assembly: GCF_053589535.1. Classification (NCBI taxonomy): domain Bacteria; kingdom Bacillati; phylum Actinomycetota; class Actinomycetes; order Mycobacteriales; family Mycobacteriaceae; genus Mycobacterium; species Mycobacterium sp. NPDC003323. Next base: position 191,187 of record NZ_JBSFSB010000003.1, on the reverse strand, counting down.
CAGCCCGACACAAACGTGCCGGCGAGAGCGGTGGCCAGCAGCCGCCGAATCACTTGTAACCTCCGTCGCCGAGACCCGCCTCTTCCTCGATGCCGGCAGAATCGGTGGCCACGGCCCACAGCATCCCGAAGTAGCCCTTATCCGCCCATTGCCGCGAGTGGATCTCCTCGTGGTGCAGCAGCCGATCCAGGTCGAGTCGCCCCGCGACGGGATTCCCGTCCGCACCGATGCCTCGGGAGACACCGGATTCCACCATCGCGCGTAACTGCTCGCCCGGGTTGTGCCCGTGGTCGATGTTCTCCATGAAGATGTCACCCCAGGCGGTGCCGCCCCGCCAACTGAACTGGTCCTGCAGCCAATTTCCGCCCATGCCCATCAGCATGCCGTTCGGGGTGGTCATCAGCGCGCCGTCGGCGTCCAGGATGAATGGGACGTCGTCGTCATAGGTCCACGAGTTGGCGGCCTGCCGGTCGATGATGCGCTGCACCTCGTCGGCCGAGTAGGGCTCGGGAATGAAGTCGTTCGGTGTGCCTTCGCCGTAGTCGGTGCCGGCGTTGAAGATGTAGGTCATCAGTACCGCCTTGCGGGCATCCTCACCCGACGTGCCATTGGGAAGCTGGAAGAACGTCTTACCGTCGGGATCCTTGACCCGTTGCATGCCGGACAACACGTCGAAGCTCGACGGTGTGATGTCGTGCCGACGGGCGATGTCGACGATGGTCTCCGGCGGGAGGCCCTGGCGCTCCGCGTTGTGCAGCCACTCCCTGTACAGGCCCTCCGGTGGCGGTCCACTCAGCAGTCCCGCGTCCCGCAGTGCCCGCTCGTACGGGGCCGATGGTTCGTGTTTTGCATCGGTGTCGGGCTGGTCCCGGCCGCCGAACTTCTGATCGCCGAGAGTGATGTACTCGTCGCCGAGCGTCCGGATCGTCGCCCCGATGGCGTCGAGCTCGCGGTTCGAGCTGAGCACGATATCGCTGACCTCGCCGATGCCCTTGCTGACGATCGGCACCAGCATGCGCTCGCCTGCGGGATTGCGCGGGACCGACGCGGCGGCATCGGTGACCCATCGGCGTACCTCGTCAAGGCCGGTGCGTCCGGCGCTGACCACGCGCGCCGACATGTCGATCTGGTCTCTCAGCCGTCGATCGAGATCGGCCAACGCGCCGATCACTCGGCGGTGTTCGTTGTTGACGGCGTCATAAGCGGAGGCGGCCGTGCCGGTCCAACGCGCACCGGGTGCGGCCGCATCGAGCCGTTGCTGCAGGGCGGTCAGCGCAACGCTCTGGTCGAAGCCGCTGCCGTCCTGCGGGACGCCCTGACCGAAGGTGTTGCGCGCGTTCGACCACGTCGACAGGAACGCGTCGAGCACACCCATGTGGATCAGTCTTGCACGCCGGCGCGACGGTCGGACGCAGCAATTACAGGCGGTCAGGCCGCCTTGTCGGTGCCATTGTCGGTGCCATTGTCGGAGTCGTCGGCGGAGTTGTCGGCGGTGAAGTCGGCCGCCGACGTCGCGTTGTCCTGCTCGGCCTTCTCCGGCTTGTCGAGCGACTCGGTGTCGGTGCCGGCCTTGTCGGTGGTCACATCGGTGTCGTCGGTCGCCTCCGCCGCGTCCTTCGTGTCCACCGCCCGCAACGCGGGATTGCCCGCGGTCCGACTGGTGCGCACCTTCCGCCCGGGCTCGGCTTGCTCGGCCGGCCGAAGCGACGGCGACTCCTCGGTGTGCTGCTCGGGCTCAGGGTCGACGGCGACCGGCTCCGTCGCCGCGGCCCGAGCGGTCGGCGCCGGTGCCTGCTCGGGTTCGGGAGCCACAGCCCGCGGTCGGGGTCGCACGATATCGCCGACGGCCTGCACCACATCGCGCACCACCGCGGCGGCGAATCTGGTCGGTGCCCTCAGCACGTCACCGACACCGTCCCGCACAGCCTTGGCGATCGCGCCGATATCGCCGGTGCGGAAGGCCTGCACCACGTCGTACACCGCGGCCTGCGGTGTCACCACCAGGTCGCGGACGTTGACGAACAGTTTGGTGCCCAGCGACGCGGGCCCGACCTCGCGGCCGGCCCAGGACTTCAGCGTCCAGCCCTCCTCGGTGCTGCCGTCGACGACCACCACGTCGGTGTTCTGCAACCGGTGGGTGAGCATCAGCAGCAGGTCCGGATTGTCGACGTTCATCATGGTCCAGAACATGATCGTCGCGGCATGGGAGAACACCACCGGGTTCTGCGCCCCGGACTCCTCGACCACTTGCAACGCCTCGTCGACGCGGGCGTCGAAGGTGTTGCCGTCGGCGCCGCCGGGAATCGGGACCGATCGCAGTCCCACCGTCCACAACGCCGGCGCGAACACGTACCCGATGCCGCCGAGCCCAGCATCCGAGGAGCCCTCGAACCAGCCCGCATTGATCTCGCGGAAGCCCGGCAGGACCGTCGGCGTCAGTCCGGTGGCGGCCGCGAACGGCGCCGCAGTTTGCGTGGTGCGCACCATGTTCGAGGCATAGATGGCGTCATAGGCCACACCGTTGCCGGCCAGCGCCGCCGCCACCGCCTCCGACTGCGCCTGACCCAACGTGGTCAGCGGCGCGCCAGGGATCGAGTTGTCGATGGTGTGCGAGGCGTTGGCTTCTGACTCGCCGTGCCGGACGAACGTCACCGTCAGCGCGGCGGCCGGCAGGGCGGTGACGATGAACAACACCGCCGCGGTCAGCACCGCGAACAGGAGTTCCAGTGACCGCCGACGTGCCCCGATGACCATCGGATCACCCTAGCGAGCCGGCACGGATCACAGATGAAGATCCGCAGAACAGCGGTGGTCACCCGGACCGGCGTGCAACATCATCGATGCGGGACTATCCCGCGTGCCGGTGAGCCCGTCCGTACCCGTTGGCGACGGCGATGTCCGCCAGCAGGTCACGAAGCCGGCAACGACCGCGGTGAATACGTGACATGACGGTTCCCAGCGGTGTGCCCATGATCGCACCGATCTCCTTATAGCCCAGTCCCTCGACATCGGCGTAGTACACCGCCATCCGGAAGGTCACGGGCAGAGTGTCCAGAGCGTTCCTGATGTTGTCGTCGGGCAACGACTCCAGTACTTCCACCTCCGCGGACCGCAATGCTCTGGGCGAACGCCCGGCCTCGGCACCCAGCTGCCGGTCGTCGAACTTCTCGAGGAACAGTTCGGCGGGGCGGCGCATCCGCTTGCGGTAACCGTTGATGTGGGCATTGGTCTGAATTCGGTACAGCCAGGCCTTGAGGTTGGTTCCTGGTTCAAACGTCCCGAAACTTGCGTATGCCCGCACCATGGTCTCCTGCACCAGGTCTTCGGCGTCGGCACGGTGGCGGGTCATCCGCATGGCCGCACCGAAGAGCGTGTCCAACAGCGGGATCACGTCGCGCTCGAAACGCGCTGTCCGTTCGGCATCGGTCTCGTCCGATGCCCGCGTGTGGTGGCTCCCGATGTCCTGTGGTGCAACAGTTTCGAGATTGTTCACATCGACCTCCGTTTGCGGTCGGGGTTTTTCCCGTGTCAACAGGTTCGCCGCGCAACCGTCGCTTTCGCGTCGGTGAAAATCCCTTACGTGGTCACCGGCCGCCACGGCCGGGGGGCGATCCGCTAGCGCACTCCCTGGAAGACGATCTGCAGGACACCGTCGATGTACGCAGGTTCGAGCGGCATAGCGTGGACCAGCCGGTACTCGACGACCCCGTAGAGCAGGTCGCGCATGGTCTGCCAATCGGCGTCGGCGCTCAATTCGCCGCGTTGCTGCGCCAGGGTGGCGCGGGCCCGGAAGTCCTCGATGTTCGGTCTTATGATCTCGTCGGAGAGGGCGTGCAGCAGGTCGGGATCGGACTGGCCGGCGGCGATGAGGCATCGGTAAGCCGGTCCGAAGCCGGTGGTCGTGATCAGATCCAGGATGGCTGTCAGCTGGGTCCGAACGTCGGCGATGATGTCGCCGGTGTCGGGCAGGGTGACGACAGTGCTGAGGCTGTCGGTTACCGCTTCGAGTATCACCGCACCTTTGGACGGCCACCAGCGGTAGATCGTCTGTTTGCTCACGCCTGCTCGCCTGGCGATCGCTTCGATCGAGATGTCGTCGTACCCGAGCTCGCCGATCATCGAGATGGACGCGTCGAGGATGGCACGACGCGAACGCTCGCTTCGGTTGGCCGGCATATCGCACACCGTAAACGAGCGAGGGCTCTTCCGGATGCGATACGGTGCGGTCCGTATTGACACGGCGCGAACCGTCTCGTACGTTTCGATGGTCGGCGTCGCGTTCCCGGTCGAGGGTCACAACCCTCTGCTCGGTACGGATATTCAGCGTCGTAGGAAGGCGCCCTCCGTGTATGTCGGACTGATCGACTCAGGCGATGAGGCCTTGCCCACGCACCGGCCGTCGGTGCGGGTGGCGCGTGGAATGTGGGACGCCCGGACCGGCCAGCACGGCGGGGGCTTGCTGGGTCGCCGCGCAGAACTCGACGCGATCGACCGACTCCTGGCCGAGGCGCCCGCGGGACGCAGCGGCGTGCTCGTGGTCCGCGGGGAAGCGGGCATCGGAAAATCGGCTCTGCTGCAGCACGCCCACGACACCGCTGTCTCCCTGGGAATCCGGATAGGGACCTCGGTCGGCGTGGAGTCCGAGACGCAGTTCGCGTTTGCCGGCGTGCACCGGTTGTGCGCACCGCTGCTCGAGCGCATCGAAACGCTGCCGCAACCCCAACAGACCGCGCTGGGCGTTGCGTTGGGTAATCGGTCCGGCGCCGCGCCCGACCGGTTCTTGGTCGGGCTCGCCGTCCTCAATCTCCTCGCAGAAGAGGGGCCGATGCTGTGCCTCGTCGACGACGCACAATGGTTGGACCAGGCGTCGGCGCAAGTTCTCGCGTTCGTGGCGCGCCGCGTCGTCGCCGAGCGGATGGTGTTGATGTTCGCGGTGCGCGACCCCTGCGAAAGCGGCGGCAACCTGTTCGCCGGGTTGCCCGAGGTGAGCCTGAATGGTCTCCAGGACGCTGATGCCCGGACATTGCTGTCGACCGCCGTCCGCGCCCCGCTCGACCGCGGGGTCCGCGACCGCATCATCGCCGAGGCGCGCGGAAATCCGTTGGCCCTGCTGGAATTGCCCACCGGGGTGCAGCTGGCCGGTGGCTTCGAACGCCCCGACGCCATGAGTGTTCCGCGCCGCATCGAGGAAACTTACCGGCGGCGCTCCGGCAGCCTTCCGGCCGAGACGCAACAACTGATGCTGGTGGCTGCCTCCGAGCCGACCGGTGATGTAGCCCTGCTCTGGCGAGCGGCTGAGCATCTCGGGATCGACTGCGAGGCAGCCGCATTCGCAGAGAACGCGGGGCTGCTCGAGGTCGGCGACCGAGTTCGGTTCCGCCATCCGCTCGTGCGTTCGGCGGTCTACCGTGCCGCCACGGCACCGGAGCACCGTCGGGTTCATCGCGCCCTGGCAGCCGCCACCGACCCGAAGACCGATCCGGACCGCCGCGCCTGGCATCGCGCACAATCGGTGCTCGGTACCGACGAGGGCGCCGCCGCCGACCTGGAGCGTTCTGCCGGTCGTGCATTGGACCGCGGCGGATTCGGCGCCGCGGCTGCGTTCCTTCGGCGCGCGACCGACCTGACGCCGGAGCCTGGCCATCGGGCGAGACGCGCGCTGGATGCTGCCAACGCCAAGCACTGCGCCGGCGCGCCGCGTGCGGCGCTGACACTGCTGGAGAGTGTGGACGCCGGACACCTCGACGCGCTGCAGCACGCCCGTCTGGCACTGCTGCGCGCCCAGACCACATTCCACCTCACCCAGGGATGTGAGGCGCCGGCCATGCTGCTGAACGCCGCCCGGATGTTGGATCCCCTGGACCCCGCATTGGCTCGGGAGACCTACCTGCAGGCCCTGGACGCGGCGACCATCACCGGTGGCTCGGGCGTGGGGCCCAGCCTGTTGGAGATCGCCGAAACCGCCAAGGCTGCAACCGTGCCGACCGGATCGCCTGGGCCGGTGGACCTACTGCTCGGTGGGTTGGTGGCCGTGCACACGCAAGGATTCGACGCCGGAACCCCTGCCCTGCGGCGGGCGCTCGAGGCATTCCGTGAGCACGTGCCGGCGGTCGAGACCGTCCGGGCCGGTGACGCCGGCAATTGGCTGTGGCTGGCCACGCGAACCGCTGCGGCACTGTTCGACGACGAACTGGCCATCGTTCTGGCCGATCGCTACGTACGACTCGCACGCGAAGCCGGTGCCCTCGCCACGTTGCCCGCCGCGCTGGTTACCGCGTCATGCACGCGGATCTACACCGGTGAACTCTCCCGCGCCGCCGAGTTCGCGGACGAAGCCGCCGAGATATCGGCGGCAACGGGTGTCAAGCCGCTGAGCTACGCGCGCACGCTGCTGGACGCGTGGCGTGGCGTCGGTTCACCGACCGGTGAGCGGTCCGCCACCGGTTCCACCGAGGCGACGCAATGCCCCCGGGGTATCGAGGCCTCCGTGGCCATGAGTGCGATGGCGGTGCTGCACAACGGCCTCGGTAACTATCAGGCAGCGCAGAACGCCGCTTCCCGAGCACGTGACACCTACGAGCCATCGGTCAGATGTCAGGCCCTCCACGAACTCGTCGAGGCCGCCGCCCGAACAGGCGATTCAGCATCCGCTGCCGATGCCATGGAAGAGCTCAGCATGCGAGCCCGGGCCGGCGGTACCGACTGGGCACACGGTGTCGCCGCCCGATCGCGTGCGCTGACCAGCACGGGGTACGAAGCCGAGAAGCACTATCGCGAGGCCATCGCGCGGCTGCAACGTTGCCGGATGGGTGCTTTCCTGGCCCGCTCCCACCTCGTCTTCGGTGAGTGGCTGCGTCGGGAAGGCCGCCGCCACGACGCCCGTGAACAACTTCGTACCGCGCACGCCCTCCTGGCCGACATGGGGGCGGAAGCCTTCGCGGCACGCGCCGCCCGCGAGCTGCGTGCCACCGGTGAGCATCCGCGCAAACGGACCGCCCAACCCACCGACGCGCTCACCGCCCAGGAACTGACCATCGCCCGACTGGTCGCGACCGGGGCAACTTCCCGTGAGGTCGGTGCGCAACTCTTCTTGAGCCCACGCACGATCGAAACCCACCTGCGCAACATCTTCCGCAAACTCGGCATCACCTCGCGTCGACAACTGAGGGAGCTGCCACCGACTTGAACCAGAGCAGATCTTGAGTCTTTGCTGCCGACACGGCATCTCGCTCGAACCACAGCAGATGATGCTCGGACACTCTTGCGTTAGGAGGGGCATGCGGTCATCGACGTCGATGGCACGCGAGGGATCGGCTGCGCCCATCATCGGTCGGTCCGCTCTGGTGCGCCTGGTCGGTCAGGTGGCCGAAGGTGCGGCCGACGCGCCTCAGGGGATCGTTCTGGTGGGTGAGCCCGGTATCGGGAAGTCGAGGCTGCTGCGGCACGCCATGTCCCGGGTGTCCACGCCATCCCGGGTACTGTTCGCTGCCGGGACCGAGCCCGGTCACGTGCCGCCGTTCACGGCGTTGGCGGAGATTCTCCGACCCATCGCCGACCGCGTCGCGGAACTGCCGCCACCGCTACGCGACGCGCTGCGCGGTGTGATGAGCGCCGACGTTGACAGCGCGGTACCGGGTCCCGCGCTGATCCAGCAGGCCGTGCTGGCGCTGCTGACCGCCGCCGGCCAGGCACTGGTGTTGGTGCTGGACGATTTCGACCGGCTCGATCCGGACTCACGCCAGGTCCTGGGCTATGTGCTCGGCCGTATTCCGCACCTACCGATACGCATCCTGATGAGTGCCCGACAACTGGACCTTCTGGCCGGACTCGATTCCGCACTGACGGTCCTCGACATCCCGGCACTGTCGAACGGCGAAGCGGCACAGCTGATCGAAGCGCAGTCGGTCATACCTCATCCGAGCGTGGTCGGCGAGATCATCCGGTGGTCCGGGGGTAACCCCATGGCGATCATCGCGTCCGCACAGTTCTACGGCAGATCCGGCTCGGACGTCTTCCGGGTCTACGGCACGGTCGGTGGCGGATTCGCCCGTGCCTTGTTCGCCACCCAGTTGTCCGAACTGCCGGCCGACGCCCGCCGATTGGTCGTCTTTGCAGCGGCCGGCGCCGGATATGAGGACGTCGACATACTCACCGCCGCAGCAGGTCATGGCGACCAACTGGACCGCTGGGACCCTGCGATCGCGGCCGGGATCGTCACTATCGACGACGATCGCCGAATTCGGTTCGGTCAGCCACTGATTCGCAGTGTCGCCTACGCCGAGGCCGACCGCGAGGAACGCAACGCGGCGCACATGGCGCTGGCCGCATCGCCGCTCCTCGACGACTTCTGCCGCGCCTGGCATCGGGCCGCCGCGGCAACGGGGCCCGACGAGACCGTTGCCGCCCTGCTGGAACAGGCTACGCACCAGTCCCGAAGGCGCGGCGGCTACTTGGAGGTCGCCCGTGCGCTGCAGCGCGCCGGCGAGCTGAGTCCCGACGGTGCCGACGCGGCCCGCCGATTCACCATCGCGGCCGCGGCGGCGAACTTCGGTGGCGACCCGGCCTGGGCGCAGGCTCTGAGCGAAGGCGCGCTGCAGCATTCGGACGACCCGGAGATCACTGGGCAAGCGGTGCTGACCCGCGCCTCGATCCTGGTGCAGGCTGCCCGCCCCGCAGAGGCATACGACGCCATCCGCGGCCATCTCGACGGTAGTGGGCCGACCGACAGCCGGTTGCGGCTCGGTCTGCTCTATGTCGCGGCCACGGCTGCCCACTATTCGGGGAACCACGCCGAGCGGTCGAACCTGCGGCGCTGGCTCGACGAGACGGCCGACGCCACCGGATCCCCGACGGCTTTCTCGATGCCGCTGCCCGCGGAGTCGATCCCGTTGCAACGCGAGTACATCCAGATGTACGCCGACGGCGTCGACCGGCCCGCGCAGTGGGACCGGCGCTGGCTGCAGCCGATGGCCGCCGCCGTGGAGCCGTATCGCCGGCTGATCGTCGGTGAGATGGCCCACGTGACCGAGGACAGTGCGCTGGCCGTGGCCGAGCTACGGGAGGCGGTCCGCCAACTCACGGCCACGGGCGGTATGCGCGGATTCACCTACGCGATGGCCGCACTGGCCTGGTCGTTGCTGGATACCGGCCGCTGGTCCGAACTGGACGAACTGCTGGACGAGGTCGGAAGCCTCTGTGTCGTCTACGATCTCGCCCTGTTGCACACCGAGAGCCATGTGGTGCGGGCTCACCTGCTGGCCGTCCGCGGTGACACCGGCGGCGCCGACGCCGCACTCGACGATGCCGCGCGGATGATGGCGGACAAGGGCGGTGTGGCGACCGCCGTGGCGCTGGCCCGGGCGATCGGATGGAGCGCCCTGGCCCATGGTGACTTCGACACCGCTTATCGGTCGTTCCGGCAGTTGTTCGACGCCGACGGTGTGCCCGCGCACTTCGTGGTGTCACACCGTGGTGTAGCCGATCTGGCATGGGCGGGAGTGCGGGGCGGGCACACAGACGAGGCGCGATCGCTGATCGCCGCAATCGGCCGGAATCTGGGGTCGCGTCCGCCGGACCGGTTGCGGCTGTTGCGGCATCAGGCACTGGCGCTGACCGCGTCGGCCGGCCTGGCCGAACGTCACCATAGGCTCGCGGTCACCGACCCGGCCGGTGACCAGTGGCCTCTGGAACGGGCGCGCGCTCGTCTGCACTACGGGGAATGGCTACGCCGGGTCCGGCGGCCGGCCCAAGCCCGGACCCAGCTGACGACCGCCTTGAAGGTGTTCGAGCGACTCGGTGCGGTTCCGCTGCAGGAGATTGCGCGCGCCGAGTTGCGGGCGGCGGGGATCTCCGGGGCCGGTGCACGGGCAGTCGACGGCCTGGACTCGCTGACGGCTCAGGAGCGCCAGATCGTGACGCTGGCAGCATCCGGTCTCACCAATCGTGAGATCGGCCAACGGTTCAACCTCTCGCCGCGGACAATCGCCTCGCACCTCTACAAGGTGTATCCCAAGCTCGGCGTCAGCCGCCGCCATCAGCTCCGGGATATCGTCGACGTGGATCGGCCGGGTCAGTGACCGGACGGGTCGGTGAGGATCTCGACCAGTGCAGGGCCTGGGTGATCCAGCGCCGCAGCGATTGCCGGCCCGAGGTCGCGGGCGTCGGTCACCCGGGCGCCGTGTGCGCCGCAGTTACGGGCGTAGGCCGCAAAGTCGGGATTGTGTAGCGATGTCTGCCACACCGAGTATTCGGCGCTGCGCTGTTCCTCGCTGATCTTCGCCAGTTCGCCGTTGTTGAGCAGGATGTGGGTGATGTTCATGCCGTATTTCACGGCGGTGGTGATCTCGGCAAGGTACTGACCGAAACCACCGTCGCCGGTGATGGCGATGATCGGACGGTCGGGGGCGGCTGCCCAGGCCCCCATGGCTGCGGGAAATCCGAAACCGATGGAACCGAGATACCCCGACATCAGCACCGACTGTTCCTTTGCCTCGAAGTACCTGCCGAAGGCGTAGGCATGGTTGCCGACGTCGACCGCCAGAACGGCATGCTCGGGCAGCTGCCCGGACAGTGTCTCAAAAATGGTTGCCGCGGAGATCTTTCCGCCCGGCGCGCGAATGGCGCGGCGGGCCTTCTCGGTGCGCCAGACCGACCACCGTTCGGCGACTTCCGTCCGTTGGTCGACGAGCGCGGAATGCGGTCGCGCAGCGTCCAAGAACGCCGAGGCGGTCACCCCGACGTCACCGAGTACCGGAACCTCGACCGGACGGAACCGCCCCAGCATCATCGGGTCGGTGTCGACCTGGATGGTCGGCTTGTACGGGGAGATGCCGGTGTGGTTGGAAAACGATGCACCGAAGACCAGGATCAGGTCCGCCTTGTTCATCATCCACGAGGCCACCGGGGTGCCTGATCGCCCCAACACCCCGCAGGCCAGCGGATGGCTGTCCGGTATCTGTCCTTTCGCCTTGAAGGTGGTCAACACCGGCGCGTGCAGGCGTTCGGCGAGAGCGGTCACAGCCGGCATGTCGAATCTCGCGCCGGCCCCGACGACGATGACCGGCCGAAGCGCGGTGTTGATCAGTTCGCGGGCCCGCTCCAGCGCCTCGGCGGGCGGCGCCACCCGCAAGTCGGGGATGCGCCCTGCGGGGCTCGACGGCGCCGCGGAGTCGGGCAACACCTGAACCTCGTCGGGAAGCACCAGGTGTGCGACGCCGCGTTCCAGGATGGCGTGCTTGAGTGCCATCGTCATCAGTTCGGCATGATCAGATCCGGCGCGGACCATGGCCGAGTAGACGGTCACATCGGCGAATGCGGCGAGCAGGTCGATGTCCTGAAAGGCACCCTTGCCTGCCACCGCGGAGTCGACGTTCCCGGAAATCGCCAGTACCGGTGCCCGGTCGGAGCGGGCGTCGTACAGACCGGTGAGCAGATTGGTCGAGCCAGGTCCGGCGATACCGAAACATACGGCGGGCCGGCCGGTGAGCTTGCCATACGCGGCCGCGGCGAACGCCGCTGCGCCCTCGTGTCGGATCCCGAAATACTTTAGCTTGCTTGTGGTTTCGGCGCGGTGAAACGCTTCGGCGATACCGAGGTTGGAATGGCCGACCATGCCGAACACCGTGTCGACGCCCCAGTTGGTCATCGTCTCGACCAGTACGTCGCTGACGGTGCGGGCGCGGTCCGCGGACTCCGGCACCTGGACGTAGACACCGTCGTCGCGCACTTCGACCGGATAGGTGGGGACGTCGAAATCCGGTCCGCCGGCCGCTTCGCCGGTAAATGGGTCGAAGTCGAAACCGTGCCACGGACAACGGATCTTGTCGTTCTCCAGCGTCCCCTGGCCCAGCGGGCCGCCCTGGTGCGGGCACCGGTTGTCGACGGCGCCGTACCGGCCGTCGAGTTTGGTCAGGGCCACGGTCTTGAGCCCGGCCGGGCACACCGTCACCTCGCCGTCGTCGAGTGCGTCGATGTCGACGGCCTTGTGCCAGCGGGCGTCCGGGGTCGTCAAAGTGCCATTGCTCCTGCATAGGGGACCCCGCTGAGGTAGGCGAAGTCACGGTCGTAGGTGACGAGATCGTCGAGTCGTAGATCGGCGAGGCGCCGATGCCCACAGGCCCGGGCCAGCACCTTCATCAGGTCGACGGTGGCGTGCAGGAAGCGGTCCAGGCGTTCGGCCGCCAGTCGCACGGGCAGGCGTTCGCGCAACCGAGGATCCTGGGTGGCGATACCGACCGGGCAGGTGTTGGTGTTGCAGGCGCGCATGCCGACACATCCGATGGCCTGCAGTGCCGCGTTGGACAGGCCGATCGCATCGGCGCCCAGTGCCAGCGCCTTGACCATGTCGGCCGGAGTTCGGATTCCACCGGTGACGGCCAGGGTGATCCCGCCCGCGTCGCTGCGGTCGAGGTGGCGTCGCGCCCGCGCCAGCGCCGGGATGGTCGGCACCGAGATGTTGTCGCGGAAGATCGTCGGTGCGGCTCCCGTCCCGCCGCCGCGACCGTCGAGGATCAGGTAGTCGACACCGATGGCGAGGGCGGCATCGATATCGTGCTCGATGCGCTGGGCGCTCATCTTGTAGCCGACCGGGATACCGCCGGACACCTCGCGTACCTGAGCGGCGAAGTCGGCGAACTGGCCGAGCGACGTCCAATCCGGGAAGCGGGCCGGTGAGATGGCGGCGGTGCCCGGCGGCAGCCCCCGGACCTCGGCGATCTTGCCGACGACCTTGCTACCGGGCAGGTGGCCGCCGGTTCCGGTCTTGGCCCCCTGGCCGCCTTTGAAATGGAAGGCCTGTACCTGGCGGATGCGGTCGAAGCTCCAGCCGAACCGGCCCGATGCCAGCTCGTAGAAGTATCTGGAGTTGGCCTGCTGCTCCTCGGGCAGCATGCCGCCCTCCCCGGAGCAGATGCCGGTCCCGGCCAGTTCGGCACCCATCGCAAGAGCGGTCTTGGCCTCCTCGGAGAGTGCGCCGAAACTCATATCGCTGACGAACAGCGGGATGTCGAGGACCAGCGGCCGTTCGGCCTTCGGACCGATCACCGTCGTCGCATCCACGTCCTCGTGGTCGAGCAGCGGCAGCCGGGCGAGCTGTGCGGTCACGATCTGGATCGAATCCCAGGATGGCAGCTGATCGCGGGGCACGCCCATCGCCGCCGCCGCGCCGTGGCTGCCGACCCGGCTCAGGCCGTGCGCAGCCAACTCGTGGATCGCCGTGACGAAGGGTTCCTCGGCGGTGTCCGACGGCGCGACCCACCTGCCCTGATACCCGTCGTCACCGTCGGTTTGCGGGTTCGCCCGAGCGAACTCCGTCACCGCGGCATGGTCGACGTACACGTCGTCACCGGTGACCCACACCGGGAACTTCCTCAGTGCGACAGTCGGATTCACCGGCGAGACGCCGGTGTCGGCGTCGTACCGCCAGCCGTGCACCCCGCAGACCAGCAGGTCGCCGTCGATGTGGCCGTCGGACATCAGGGCGCCGCGGTGGCCGCATCTGCCGTACAGCGCCGAGACGGCATCCCCGCGGCGGATCAGCACCAGGTCGACGCCTGACACAGTCACCGGGTGCGGCGATTCCTCGGGTAATCCCGACAACGAGGTCACGCGCAGGGCCGACTCCATGCGGGTGACTATCGCGCACGCACGGTGCGTGCACATCAGTCAGATGACTGACGGCCTCGCGGCGCTACGCCGGGTCGCAGATCAGGATCGGGATCTTCCGCTCGGTGTAGGAGCGGTAGTTCGCGAAGTCCGGATACATGGCGTCGAGCTTGGGCCAATACTCGTCGCGCTCGGCGTCGGTCGCCTCCCGGGCCACCAGCTCCAGCTTCTCCTTCTTGGTCTGGAAGGAGATGTTCGGGTTGGCCTTCAGGTTCAGGTACCACATCGGATTGGTGGCCCGGCCACCCTGCGAGGCGACCAGCACGATGCGCCGGCCTTCCTGCAGGAACAACAGCGGACTGTCCCTAGGCTCCCCGGACTTGCGGCCGATGGTGGTGAGGATGCCGACCTCGGCGCCGCGCAGGAACTTGTTGCCGAGCCTGCCGCCCGACTTCTTGAACAGCCAGGTATTGGCGCGCGACATCCACTTGATGCCGGTGCCGACTGCCTTCGAGTTGAGGCCTTCGACCTGTTTGGGGCTCAGGGGCTTGGGTGGTGTGGCCATTGCGGAACCCTATCGGCTGATGAACGGCTTCAGCGATGCCCGGATGTGGTGGATCCGAGGGTCGTCGACCGGGATATGGAAGGTCTCGTCGACATGCGAGCACACCCGCCGCCCGAAAAGGCGCGGTTTGGTCAGCACGTCGAACTCGGCGCGGATGTGGTCGCCGTCGACGGTGAACTTCGGTGGTGTGGTCTTCTCGATCACCTTGAACTGCGGGCCGTTGTTCAGGCTGCGGCGCAGATGCTCTCCCGAGCGTCCGGTCTTGAGCCCCATCTCGATGCGGATGCAGTCCGGGTGGAACGGGACCGTGTCGGCCCGATGGCTGGACAGCGCGTCGATATAGGCCTGGGCGGCGGCGATGCGTTCGGCGTCGGAGGCCAAGGCTCAGATCCGCTCGATGATGGTGCCCGTGCTGAGAGCTCCGCCGGCACACATGGTGATCAGCGCGGTGCTCTGATCGGTGCGCTCCAGCTCGTGCAGCGCGGTGGTGATCAGGCGCGCGCCGGTGGAGCCGACGGGGTGGCCGAGCGCGATCGCGCCACCGTTGACGTTGACCTTGTCCATGTCGGCGCCGTGCACCTGGGCCCAGGACAGCACCACCGAGGCGAACGCCTCGTTGATCTCGACCAGATCGATGTCGCCGATCTTCATCCCCGCCTTCTCCAGCACCTTCGCCGTCGACTGCACCGGACCGTCGAGGTGGTAGTAGGTCTCCGACCCCACGTTGGCCTGCGCCACGATGCGGGCGCGGGGCTTGAGCCCCAGCGCCTTCGCCTTGTCCTCGTCCATCCACAGCACCGCGGCCGCGCCATCGGAGATCTGCGAGGACGTGCCCGCGGTGTGCAGGGCGCCGTCCATCACCGGCTTGAGCGAGGCGAGACCCTCGGCGGTGGTGTCCCGTAGGCCCTGGTCACGGGTGACCGGCGCCCATTCGTCGGTCGGCCGCTTGTTCTCGTCGAGGACCGGCGCCGAGATCGGGGAGATCTCGCGGTCGAATCGCCCTTCATCCCAGGCGCGCTTGGCCTTGGCCTGCGAAGCCAGCCCGAAGGCGTCCAGATCGGCGCGGGTGATGCCGCGGCGCTTGGCGATCCGCTCGGCGGCCTCGAACTGGTTCGGCATGTCGATGTCCCACGACGAGGCGCGGATGATGCTGCGGTCGGGACCGGCGTTGGCGCCCAGGCCCACCCGGCTCATGGCCTCGATACCGCAGGCGATGCCGATGTCGATGGCGCCGGTGGCGATCAGCCCAGCGACCAGATGGTTGGCCTGCTGGGCGCTGCCGCACTGGCAGTCGATGGTGGTGGCGCCGACATGCTCGGGCAGACCCGCGGTCAACCAGCCGACGCGGGTGATGTTGTTGGACTGCTCGCCGAACTGGGTGACGCAGCCGCCGATGAGCTGCTCCACATCTCCGGCTTCGATGCCGGCCTTCTCGACGAGAGCCTTCTGGACGGCCCCCATCAACTCGGTGGCGTGCAGGCCGGACAGCCAGCCGTTGCGCTTGCCGATCGGGCTGCGGGTGGCTTCGACGATGACAGGATTACCCATGCTTGTCAGGCTAGAACACGTTTCATTACTCTGACAAGCGACGATGCTGCCGCGCCTTTTATCTGCGGTGAAGGCATGTTTCAATGGTTCGCAAGTGGCACTAGAAGGAATTGTCTCGGTATCCGTAGTCGCCAGCAGACATGCCCCGATTTGAGCAAGGAGATCTCCGCATGGCCAGCCCCAACCTGCCCGAAGGCTTCGACCCGCTGGACGCCAGTCTGAACCTCGAACGCCTCCCCGTCGAGGAACTGGCAGAGATTCGTCGCGCCGAGCCCATCCACTGGGTCGACGTGCCCGGTGGCACCGGCGGCTTCGGCGACAAGGGCTACTGGATCGTCACCAAGCACGCCGACGTCAAAGAGGTGTCCAAGCGCAGCGATGTGTTCGGCAGCTCGCCCGACGGTGCCATCCCGGTCTGGCCGCAGGAAATGCAGCGCGACGCCATCGACCTGCAGAAGGCCGTGCTGCTGAACATGGACGCCCCGCAGCACACCCGGCTGCGCAAGATCATCTCCCGCGGTTTCACCCCGCGCGCGGTGGGTCGGCTCGAAGACGAACTGCGCAACCGCGCTCGCAACATTGCGGAAACCGCCGCCGCCGACGGGGTCGGTGACTTCGTCGAGCAGGTCGCCAGCGAGCTGCCGCTGCAGGCCATCGCCGAGCTGCTCGGTGTGCCGCAGGAGGATCGCGACAAGCTGTTCCGGTGGTCCAACGAGATGACCGCCGGGGAAGACCCCGAGTACGCCGATATCGATCCGGCGATGTCCTCGTTCGAGCTCATCACCTACGCCATGAAGATGGCCGAGGAACGGTCGAAGAACCCGACCGAGGACATCGTGACGAAGCTGATCGAGGCCGATATCGACGGTGAGAAGCTCTCCGACGACGAGTTCGGCTTCTTCGTCGTCATGCTGGCGGTCGCCGGCAATGAGACCACCCGCAACTCGACCACACACGGCATGATCGCGTTCGCGCAGCACCCCGATCAGTGGGAGCTGTACAAGAAGGAGCGGCCCGGTACCGCGGCCGACGAGATCATCCGTTGGGCCACACCGGTGTCGGCGTTCCAGCGCACCGCGCTGGAGGACACCGAACTCAACGGCGTGAAGATCAAGAAGGGTGAGCGGGTGGTGATGTCCTACCGCTCGGCCAACTTCGACGAGGAGGCCTTCGAGAACCCGCACGAGTTCAACATCCTGCGCGACCCGAACCCGCATGTCGGGTTCGGTGGCACCGGTGCGCACTACTGCATCGGCGCCAACCTGGCCCGGATGACCATCAATCTGATCTTCAACGCCATCGCCGATGTGATGCCGGACATCAAACCGATCGGTGAACCCGAGCGCCTGAAGTCCGGTTGGCTCAACGGGATCAAGCACTGGCAGGTCGACTACACCGGCGCGTCGGCAAGCTAGGGGCACGCGGGTGGATTTCACGCCGAACGCTGAGCAGCAGGCCGTCGCCGATGTGGTGACCTCGGTGCTGGAGCGGGACAACAGTTGGGACGCACTGGTTTCCGGCGGTGTGGCCGCCTTGGCCGTGCCGGAGCGCCTCGGTGGCGATGGACTCGGACTGCCCGAGGTCACCACCGCGCTGACCGAGATCGGGCGGCACGGCACCACCGGGGCGGCGCTGGCCACCCTCGGCTTGGGATTGCTGCCCCTGCTCGAGCTGGCCTCCGAAGCACAGCAGGATCGTTACCTCGCCGAGGTCGCCAAGGGCGCTGTGCTCAGCGCCGCGCTCAACGAACCCGGTGTCTCGCTGCCGGAGAACCCCTCGGTGACGCTTTCCGACGGCAAGCTGACCGGCACCAAAACCGGTGTGCCTTATGCCGAAACCGCGAAGTGGCTACTGGTGACCGCGGCCGGCGGGGTTGCGGTGATCGCGCCGACGGCCGCGGGGGTGACGCTGACCAAGACGCCGGCCGCCAACGGCACCGATGAGTATGTGGTGGTGTTCGACGGGGCGCAGGTCGATGGCGTGCTCGACGGCGCGACGACGCACCGGGTCAACCAGTTGGCGCTCGCAGGCATCGGTGCGTTCGCCGCCGGCCTGGTCGCCGGTGCGTTGCGGCTGACCGCCGATTATGTCGCGACCCGCGAGCAGTTCGGCCGCCCGCTGTCGACCTTCCAGACCGTCGCCGCGCAGCTGTCGGAGATCTACATCGCGTCGCGCACCATCGCCCTGGTGTCGACGTCGGTGGTCTATCGGCTCACCGAGGGGCTCGACGCCGACGACGATCTGGCTCTGCTCGGATACTGGGTGAGCTCGCAGGCCCCACCGGCGATGCGGCTGTGCCACCACCTGCACGGCGGTATGGGTATGGACATCACCTACCCGATGGACCGTTACTTCTCATCGATCAAGGACCTGACCCGGTTGCTCGGCGGTCCCTCGTATCGGCTTGATCTGGTAGGAGCCTGATGTACATCGAACTGACGCCAGAACAGCGCAAGCTGCAGGACGAACTGCGCGAGTACTTCTCGACGCTGGTCACCCCCGAAGAGGCCGCGGCGATGGAGTCCGATCGGCACAACGAGACCTACCGCACGGTGATCAAACGGATGGGCAGCGACGGCAAGCTCGGTGTGGGCTGGCCCAA
Source organism: Mycobacterium sp. NPDC003323 (assembly GCF_053589535.1). Classification (NCBI taxonomy): domain Bacteria; kingdom Bacillati; phylum Actinomycetota; class Actinomycetes; order Mycobacteriales; family Mycobacteriaceae; genus Mycobacterium; species Mycobacterium sp. NPDC003323. The sequence continues at coordinate 172,870 of NZ_JBSFSB010000003.1, read as the reverse complement.
GGAGTACGGCGGCCTCGGCTTCGGCCCCATCGAGCAGCAGATCTTCATCAATGAGGCCAATCGCGCCGATATCCCGTTGCCGATGGTGACGCTGCAGACGGTGGGTCCCACCCTGCAGGTGCACGGCACCGAGGCGCAGAAGAAGAAGTTCCTCCCCGGAATCCTCTCCGGCGAGGTGCATTTCGCTATCGGGTACTCCGAGCCGGAGGCCGGCACCGACCTCGCCGCACTGCGCACCACCGCGGTCCGCCACGGTGACGAGTACATCGTCAACGGCCAGAAGATGTGGACCACCGGCGCCCATGACGCCGACTACATCTGGCTGGCCTGTCGCACCGATCCGGAAGCCGCCAAGCACAAGGGCATCTCGATCCTGATCGTCGACACCAAGGACCCCGGTTACTCCTGGACGCCGATCATCCTGAGCGACGGCGCGCACCACACCAACGCCTCGTACTACAACGATGTGCGGGTACCGGCCGACATGCTGGTCGGTGAGGAGCACGGTGGCTGGAAGCTGATCACCACCCAGCTCAACCACGAGCGGGTGGGTCTGGGCCCGGCGGGGCGCATCGCCGGTATCTACGACGAGGTCTACGAGTGGGCGTCCACGCCCGGATCGGACGGCGTGGTACCCGTCGAGCAGGAGGGCGCGTGTCGGTTGCTCGGCCAGATCAAGTCGATCTGGCGCGTCAACGAACTGCTCAACTGGCAGGTCGCGGCGTCCGGGGAGACCATCGCCGTCGCCGATGCAGCCGCGACGAAAGTCTTTTCCACCGAACGCATCCAGGAGGTCGGCCGGCTGGCCGAGGAGGTGGTCGGGCGTTACGGCAATCCGGCGGACCCGCATACCGCCAGGCTGCTGGATTGGCTGGACAAGATGACCAAGCGCAATCTGGTCATCACCTTCGGCGGCGGTGTCAACGAGGTGATGCGCGAGATGATCGCCGCGGCCGGTCTCAAGGTGCCGAGGGTCCCGCGATGAGCGCTTGCGCGAAGAGCAGAGGGCACAGATGAGCGATCTACAGCAGGGCATCGAGCAGATCCTGTCGTCGGGTACCAGTCAGCCCACGGTGGCGCGGGATCCGGTGAACCAGCCGATGATCCACCATTGGGTGGATGCCATCGGCGACACGAACCCGATCTACGTCGACGAGGACGCGGCAAAGGCCGCCGGCCACGACGGTATCGTCGCCCCGCCGGCGATGATCCAGGTGTGGACCATGATGGGGTTGGGACGCACCCGCTCCGACGATGATCCGCTGGGGCGGGCGATGAAGATGTTCGACGACGCCGGGTATGTCGGTGTGGTCGCCACCAACTGTGATCAGACCTATCACCGGTATCTGCAGCCCGGTGAGCAGGTCGTGATGAGCGCCGAGATCGTCGGCATCGTCGGACCGAAGCAGACCGCCCTCGGCGAGGGGTATTTCATCAACCAAAAGATCCGCTGGCACGTGGGTGACGAGGAAGTCGCCGACATGGACTGGCGCATCATGAAGTTCCTGCCTGCGGCCAACGCGGCGAAGGCCGAAACGGCCGATATCCCCGAGGATCTCGACCCGGACAAGCTGATGCGGCCGTCGTCCTCGCGCGACACGAAGTTCTTCTGGGACGGTGTCAACGCACACGAGTTGCGCATCCAGCGTCGTCCCGACGGCACCCTGCAGCACCCGCCGGTGCCCGCCGTGTGGGCCGACAAGGATTCGCCTGCCGACTATCTCGTCTCCTCCGGGAGGGGCACGGTGTTCAGCTACGTCGTACACCACGCGCCGCAGGTCCCGGGCCGCACGCTGCCATTCGTCATCGCGCTGGTCGAGCTGGAAGAAGGCGTGCGCATGCTGGGTGAGCTGCGCGGCGTCGACGCTGAGCAGGTCAAGATCGGAATGCCGGTCACCGCTACGTATATCGACTTTCCTGACAGCGAGATCAGCCCGGCTTGGACGTTGTACGCATGGGAGCCGCAAGCATGACGATGACGGTGGAGATCGGCACCAAACTGCCGGAACTCAAGATCTACGGCGACCCGACGTTCATCGTCTCGACCGCCATCGCCACCCGCGACTACCAGGACGTGCACCACGACCGGGACAAGGCGCAGGCCAAGGGTTCCAAGGACATCTTCGTCAACATCTTGACCGACACCGGTCTGGTGGGGCGCTATGTCACCGACTGGGCCGGGTCCGCTGCCCGCATCAAGTCGATCAAGCTGCGTCTCGGGGTGCCGTGGTACGCCTACGACACCATCACCTTCAGCGGTGAGGTCACCGAGATCGACGGTGACCTGGTGACCCTGAAAGTGGTGGGCGCCAACAGCTTGGGCAACCATGTCATCGCCACCTCGACGCTCACCATGGGGGACAAGTGACACTCTCCGGTAAAGCCGCGATCGCCGGCATCGGCGCCACGGACTTCTCGAAGAACTCCGGCCGTTCCGAACTCCGACTCGCAGCCGAGGCGGTGCTCGACGCGCTCGACGACGCCGGGCTCACACCCGCGGATGTCGACGGTCTGGTCACCTTTACCATGGACTCCAACCTGGAGACCGCCGTCGCGCGGTCGACCGGGATCGGTGACCTGAAGTTCTTCAGCCAGATCGGTTATGGCGGCGGTGCCGCGGCGGCCACGGTGCAGCAGGCCGCGCTGGCGGTGGCCACCGGGGTCGCCGAGGTCGTGGTGGCCTACCGGGCCTTCAACGAACGCTCGGAGTTCCGGTTCGGTCAGGTGATGAGCGGCCTCACCGTCAACGCTGATTCCCGCGGGGTGGAGTACAGCTGGTCATACCCGCACGGGTTGAGCACCCCGGCCGCGTCCGTGGCGATGATCGCGCAACGCTATATGCACGAGTATGGCGCCACCAGTGCCGATTTCGGTGCGGTGTCGGTTGCCGACCGCAAGCACGCCGCCACCAACCCCAAGGCCTTCTTCTACGGCAAGCCGATCACCATCGATGATCACCAGAGCTCCCGGTGGATCGCCGAGCCGCTGCGCCTTTTGGACTGCTGCCAGGAGAGTGACGGCGGTGTGGCCATCGTGGTGACCACCCCGGAGCGGGCGAGGGATCTCAAGCACCGCCCGGCGATCATCGAGGCGGCCGCCCAGGGCGCGGGGACCGACCAGTTCACCATGTACTCCTACTACCGCGAGGAACTCGGGCTGCCCGAGATGGGGCTGGTCGGCCGCCAACTGTGGGAGCAGAGCGGTCTGTCGCCCGATGACATCCAGACCGCGATCCTGTACGACCACTTCACCCCGTACACGCTGATCCAGCTCGAGGAGCTGGGCTTCTGCGGTAAGGGCGAGGCCAAGGACTTCATCGCCGGCGGGGCCATCGAGATCGGCGGGCGGCTGCCCATCAACACCCACGGCGGCCAGCTCGGCGAGGCCTACATCCACGGGATGAACGGCATCGCCGAGGGCGTGCGTCAGCTGCGCGGGACCTCGGTCAACCAGGTCGACAATGTGGAACACGTGCTGGTCACGGCGGGTACCGGCGTGCCGACGTCGGGCCTGATCCTGGGCTGATTTTAGTGCGTGGGGGTTGGCCCGGAGCGCGGTAATCTCGTCGTCATGGGGATCCAGCCTGATGTGAGCCCATACGGGGGGCAAACGGTCACCGGTCCGGGTTGGCCGAACGTCGACGAGAATGCGCTGGCAGCGGCCGCGGCGCAGTACGAGGCGTTGGCTGCCAAGATCGGCGGCACCGTCGTGCCGCAACAGCAGGGCCAGTTGATGAAGATGACCGGCGAGTGGGAGGGCGGCGCGTCGATGGCGGCGGCCGGCGAGGCCAGCACCATCATCGGCGGCCATGAGGCCAATGCCGCTCAGGCCGCGGCCATCGCGGCCAAACTGCGCACCATGGAGGCCGCCGTCATCCAGGCCAAGACGATGGCCAATATCGTCGCCCAGGAAACCCAGGCCGAATGCATGGCGATCCAGTCGATGCCGTTCAGCAACACCCAGGAACTGGTGCAGAGTCGCATCATGATGGGGCTGTCGCAGAACACCGCTGCCGTCACCGCCAGTGCGTCCTCGATGGCCAACACCATCGGCGCCCCGGCCAGCACTCCGTCACCGGGGTCGCCCGCCGTCGGTCCGCAGCAGGTCGCTCAGGCCGACCCCAGCCAGGCCATGCAGATGATGGGTCAGCTGGCGGGTTTGGTCGGGCAGCTGCCGCAGATGCTGGGCCAGGCGATGGGGCAGGTGACCCAGGCGCCGCAGCAGCTCATGCAGACCGTCGGACAACCGCTGCAACAACTCACCTCGATGCTGGGCGGCGGCAGCGGCGGCGGGATGGGCGCCGGCGGTATCTCGCCGTTCTCGGCATTCTCCAACCACCCGCTCGCCGGCGGTGGCGGTGCCGCGGCCGGTGCGGGCATGATGCGGGCCGCGTCGTTGCCCGGCGGCGGTGGCGGATCTGCGCAGTCACCGCTCATGGCCAGTTTGGTGGGCACGCCACCGGTGTCGGTGGCGCCATCGGGCGCCAACGCGGGAGCCGGGGCGATTGGCGGACTGGCACCGGTGGCCGCCGGTGGCGGTATGGGCGGTATGGGTGCGCCGATGATGGGTCAGCGCGGCAGCAGTGGTGGCACGAAATCCGGTCTGGCGTTACCCGAGTCGCTGGATTATGACCTGGCCGAAGATGACGTCGACGAGGATTGGTGAACCGCCATGAGCAGTCCGCTACGTAAACCTGAAGGCATCAGCTGGAATGCCGCATCGGTCGAATTGCCACCCATGCCGGTGATCCCGCCCGGGGCGGATGCCATGAGCATGACCATCGCCTCGGTGCTGCCGACGCTGGAGGCGTCGATGACGGCGAACGTGACCGCACTGGCAGCCAAGGAGAACACCTTCTCGGGCAAGGTCGGTGCCGCACAGGCGGCCTACCACACCGGAGATGAATCGGGTGGCCAGTCGGTGGGCCAGGTGGGTGGCATGCTCGGACAGCTCACCGGCCAACTGGGTCAACTGGCGCAGATGCCACAACAGGCCGCGAGCAGCCTCGGCGGTGGCGGCGGAGGCGGCGGCCAGGGCGGCGGCGGAGGCTTCGGCCAGCTGATGCAGCAGGCCATGCAGGCCGCCCAGGGTGCGGTTCAACAGGGCACCCAGGCCGCCCAGCAGAACCAACAGAGCCAGGGACCGGGCGGTCCCGCCGGTGGTCCGCCGCCGGGCGCGCCGGGCGCGCCGACACCGGAGCAGCGTGAGGCGCAACAGAATCAGCGCGATGCGCAGCAAGATGAGCGCGAGAACAAGCAGGACCAGCGCGAAGCCGGTCAGAACGCCCGCGAGCAGCAGCAGGATCAGCGCGAAGTGCAGCTGGACTCGCGGGAGTCAGCGGCGGCCGGGCCGAGTGAAGGAGGGTCGACCGCTGGACCCGCACCCATCGCGCCGCACGGTCCCTCGCGTCCGACCACCGGCGGCGAGGACCTGTCCCGGCAGGTCTAGCCCGCCCGGAGGATCGATCAAGCCGGGACCAGCTCCACCCCGGACAGCACCACGGTGTTGTCCCGGCTCGGTGCGGTCAGCGTCCCGATGAACTTGCCGTCCTGGTGCCAAATGTTGGCCTGCAGGGTCTCACCGGGGATCACGGTGCCGGCGAACCGGGCACCGTAGCTCTTGACCTGTGAGACGTCGGCATCGAGGAAGTGGTCCACGATGGCCTTGGCGCCGATGCCATAGGTGCACAGCCCGTGCAGGATGGGTCGGTCGAACCCGGCGGCCTTGGCGAAGCCGGGATCGGAATGCAGTGGGTTGCGGTCACCACACAACCGGTACAGCAGCGCCTGCTGCGGCAGCGTCGGCAGGGCGATCTCGGCGTCCGGCGCGCGATCTGGCAGTTCCACGGAGGTGGACGGGCCGCGCTCACCGCCGAAACCGCCCTCGCCGCGGGCGAAAATGGAGCGCCTCGTCGTCCACAGCACGGTGCCCGACTCATCGGTGACCGTGGACTCGCTGACGATCACGGCCGCCTTGCCCTTGTCCCAGATCTCGGTGAACCGCTGCTTGGAGAAACCCTTGCCGCTGGTCGGGATCGGGCCCGGGACCGTCACACCCTCGCTGGCGTGCAATACCTTCGACAACTCGATGTCGATACCTGGGAACTGCACCGTCGGCGCCTCGGTCATGTGGAAGCTGACCGCGACATTGCCGAAGGTCGGCAGCACCTGCGGGGTGTTGTCGGTGAGATAACGCAGTTCGCGCTCGTCCATCGGGTCCGCGCCGGCGCCCAGGCCGAGGTGGTACAGCTGGATATCGCTGCTGTTCCAAGAGAATTCGATGGGATCCAGGTCGGCGGCGAGCGCCTTTTCGACGTCGATGGGCATATCAGGCCTTTCCAGCCAGATGAAGGGCGGCGAGGTAACCGAAGGTCATGGCCGGGCCGATGGTCCCACCCGGACCGGGATAGGTGTGGCCCATCACCGGCGAGCTGACATTACCTGCGGCGTAGAGACCTTCGATCACGGAGTTGTCATCGCGCAGCGCGCGGCCGTGCACGTCGGTGCGGATACCGCCCTTGGTGCCGAGATCACCCGGCACCATCTTCGCCGCGTAGAACGGCCCGTGCTTGATCTCCCCGAGGTTCGGGTTCGGCTTGTTGGTCGGGTCTCCGTAGTAACGGTCATAGGCACTCTCACCGCGATGGAAGTCCTCGTCGATGCCCGAGCGGGCGAAACCGTTGAACCGCTCGACGGTGGCCTGCAGGGCATCGGCGGCCAGACCGGTCTTCTCGGCGAGCTCGGTGAGGCTGTCGGCCTTGACGACCACGCCGGATTCCAGCCACTTCTTCGGGATGCGTTGTCCGGGCTGCAATCCGGCGAAAATGTAGCGGTCGCGGTACTGCTGGTCGAAGACCAGCCAGGCCGGGACGTTCTCACCCGGACCCGGCCCTTGGCCGTACTCACCGCCGTACATGTGGTGGCAGGCCTCCACATAGGGCATCGATTCGTTCATGAATCGCTTGGCGGCCATGTTCACGATGATCGAACCGGGCGAGTTGCGCTCCGACAGGGCGAACCACGGTGCGTCGACCAACGGGACCGTCGGCCCCCACCAGGAATCCTCCATCAGTTCCAGTGCGGCGCCGAGTTTCTCAGCGGCCAGGATGCCGTCGCCGGTGTTGGCGGCCGCACCGACGGTCCATTCGGTGGTGATGGGCTGGCGCTGGTACTTGGTGCGCATCTCCTGATTGTGTTCGAAGCCACCGGAGCCCAGGATCACGCCCTTGCGGGCCCGGATCAGCGTCGGCTCGGCACCCGCAGAGTCACCGGATGCGACCACGTAGATGCCGCGCACCACACCGTCCTCGACATACAGGTCGGTCAGCGCGGTGTTCAGCAGCACCGGCACCCCGGCCTTCTGCAGGCCGATGCGCAGCGGTGCGATGAGCGCGCGGCCCATGCCGACCAGGTTCTTGCCGGTGGCGTTGGCCCACACCGAACGCACGCCAACCTTGATGCTGCGCAGCACACCGCGCGGGTGGCGCTTGAGCTGGTTGAGCCGAACGTAGTCCTGCTGTAGCACCACCATGTTCAGCGGCACCTTGCCATAGGGCGGCTCCAGGCCCTTTTCGTCGGGCCCGAGCTTCTTGGCATTGAACGGCTTGGGTTCCACCGATCGGCCGGTGGCCTTGCCGCCCGGGGTCTCGGGGTAGTAGTCGGAGTACCCGGGCACCCAGCCCAGCTTCAGCGGGGAGTTCTTGAGCACGAACGACAGCATCTCCGGACTGCGGTCCAGGTAGGTGTCGATCTTTTCCGCGGGAACCACGTCGCCGATGATGGCGTGCAGGTACTTCCGCGCCTCGGCGGCCGTGTCCTTGACCCCGTCGCGTTTGAGGACCTCGTTGTTCGGGATCCACACGCCGCCGCCGGAACGCGCCGTCGAACCGCCATAGTGCGCCGCCTTCTCAACGACTACTGTCGAGAGACCCTGGTGAGCAGCGGTTAGGGCGGCGACCATGCCGGCGGCGCCGCTGCCGACCACGATGACGTCGTACACCTGTCCAGTCATGTAGAACACGTTATAGAATTGCGGTGCCTTTCGACAACAGGCCAGCAACTGTGCCGGTCGGAGGCTTAATAAGCTTATGAGGGGAATTCACCAGCATGCTTAGTGACGAGGTCCGCGACGAACTCGCGGCCGACCTGGCTCAGGCCGAGCGCAGCAGGGTTGCGACCACGCCGTTGACAGATCGGTATCCCGACATCGATGTGGTGGATGCCTATGAGATCCAGTTGATCAACATTCGTCAGCGGGTGGCTGAGGGTGCTCGGGTGGTGGGCCACAAGGTGGGTCTGTCCTCGGAGGCGATGCAGAAGATGATGGGTGTCGATGAGCCCGATTACGGTCATCTGCTGGCCGATATGGAGGTTTTCGAGGACAAGCCGGTGACGGCGGGACGGTTTTTGTATCCGCGGGTGGAGGTCGAGGTGGGGTTCATCTTGGCCGATGATCTGCCTGGGGCGGGGTGCACCGAAGATGACGTGTTGGCCGCGACGGCGGCGTATGCGCCCTCGATCGAGTTGATCGATACCCGGATCACCGATTGGAAGATCAAGTTGTGCGACACGATCGCCGACAATGCGTCCTCGGCGGGGTGGGTGTTGGGGCGGGAGCGGGTGTCGCCCAAGGATATAGACATCAAGAACATCAACGCGGTGCTGCGGCGCAACGGTGAGCAGGTCGCCGAAGGCCGCAGTGATGCGGTGTTGGGTAATCCGGTGACGTCGGTGGCGTGGTTGGCGCGCAAGGTCGATCAGTTCGGGGTGCGGTTGCGTGCGGGGGACATCGTGTTGCCCGGTGCGTGCATGCGTGCGATAGATGCAGCCCCGGGTGACGATTTCGTAGCTGAGTTCGACGGGCTAGGTTCGGTCCGTCTTTCTTTCGAGTAGGAGCCTGGTATGGCCGAGAAACTTTCTGTTGCCATTGTCGGGTCGGGCAATATCAGCACCGACCTGTTGTACAAGTTGTTGCGCTCGGACTGGCTGGAGCCTCGGTGGATGATCGGGATCGACCCGGAATCCGAGGGGTTGGCCCGGGCGCGCAAGCTGGGGTTGGAGACCTCCCATGAGGGTGTGGACTGGCTGCTGAATCAGTCGCAGCTGCCCGATGTGGTGTTCGAGGCGACCAGTGCCTATGTGCATCGTGATGCCGCGCCGCGGTATGCCGAGGCCGGGATCACCGCGATCGATCTGACCCCGGCCGCGGTGGGGCCGGGGGTGATCCCGCCGGCGAATCTGCGCGCGCATCTGGATGCGCCGAATGTGAACATGGTGACCTGCGGCGGGCAGGCGACGATCCCGATGGTGTACGCAGTCAGTCGCGTGGTGGATGTGCCGTATGCCGAGATCGTGGCGTCGGTGTCTTCTGCGTCGGCGGGGCCGGGCACGCGCGCGAATATCGATGAGTTCACCAAGACCACCAGCGCCGGGGTGCGCGATATCGGCGGGGCGGCGCGCGGTAAGGCGATCATCATCTTGAATCCGGCCGAGCCGCCGATGATCATGCGTGACACCATTTTCTGCGCGATTCCCGAGGATGCTGACCACGACGCGATCACCGCCTCGATCAAGGAGGTGGTCGCCGAGGTGCAGACGTATGTGCCCGGGTATCGGCTGCTCAACGAGCCGCAGTTCGATGAGCCGTCGGTGGTCAACGGCGGCCAGCATGTGGTGACCACGTTCGTCGAGGTCGAGGGTGCCGGGGACTACCTGCCGCCGTATGCGGGGAATCTGGACATCATGACCGCGGCGGCGACCAAGGTCGGCGAGGAAATCGCCAAGGAACGCGTCGGAGCGGGAGCACAGGCATGAGTGACATTTTCTTCAACCCGGTGTGGGACGTGCGGATGACCGACACGTCGTTGCGCGACGGGTCCCACCACAAGCGCCATCAGTTCTCCGCCGATGAGGTGCGTTCCATCGTTGCCGCGTTGGATACCGCGGGGGTGCCGGTCATCGAGGTGACCCACGGTGACGGCCTGGGTGGCTCGTCGTTCAACTATGGCTTCTCCAAAACCCCTGAGCAGGAGTTGATCAAGCTCGCGGCGCAGACCGCCAAGGACGCCAAGATCGCCTTTTTGATGCTGCCGGGGGTGGGCACCAAGGAGGACATCAAGGAGGCGCAGAACAACGGTGGGGAGATCTGCCGGATCGCCACCCACTGCACCGAGGCCGACGTGTCGATTCAGCATTTCGGGCTGGCCCGCGAACTCGGGCTGGAGACCGTCGGGTTTCTGATGATGAGCCACACCATCTCCCCGGAGAAGCTGGCCGCCCAGGCCCGCATCATGGCCGATGCGGGTTGTCAGTGTGTGTACGTGGTGGATTCGGCGGGTGCATTGGTCCTCGACCAGGTCTCCGATCGGGTAAGTGCCCTGGTGGCCGAACTCGGTGATGATGCGCAGGTCGGTTTCCATGGGCATGAGAACCTCGGGCTCGGGGTCGCCAACAGCATTGAGGCCGTGCGGGCCGGGGCCAAGCAGATCGACGGGTCGTGCCGCCGTTTCGGTGCCGGTGCCGGTAACGCGCCGGTGGAGGCGTTGATCGGGGTGTTCGACAAGATCGGCGTGAAGACCGGGATCGACTTCTTCGATATCGCCGATGCCGCCGAAGAGGTCGTCGCGCCCGCGATGCCGGCCGAGTGCCTGCTCGACCGCAACGCCCTGATCATGGGCTACTCCGGGGTGTACTCCAGCTTCCTCAAGCACGCCATCCGCCAGTCCGAACGCTACGGCGTACCCGCACACCAGCTGCTGCACCGCGCCGGCCAACGCAAACTCATCGGCGGCCAAGAGGACCAACTCATCGACATCGCCCTGGAGATCAAGCGCGAGCAGGAGGCGCAGAACGCCTGACGCGCGGCTAGCTTGTCGGCGTGTAACCGGGTTTGGCCATCAGTTCGCGTAGCCCGGCGTCGATGAAATCGGTGTCGACGGTGTTGGCGCCGCCGCCGGCGAAATGTCCCCAGATGCCCGGGATCACCTTGACCTCACCGTGGGGGATGAACTGGCTTGCCCACTGTTCGTCCTCTGGCGGAAAGTACAGATCCTTTTCGGCGGGCATGGCCAGCAGGGGGCATTTGATCGAGGCCAGTGCCTTTTTCACATCACCGTCGAAACCGGGTGTGTCGCCGACGTTTCCGCTGTGCCAGGTGCCGATCATGGTGATCAGGTTGTTGGGGTCGCGCCCATCCCGGAAGAACGCCTCCCAGAAGCCGTAGAGGAAATCGTCGAACGAGGAGAACCCGAGTTCGCGCCACGTCTCCTCCCAGTAGAACGCCTGCGAGTAACCCCAGCCCGAGTACACACGTGCGAACGCGCGTAAACCCTTGAGCGGCGGCTTCTCGGGGTCGTAGGCGCCTTCGGCGAAGGCGGCATCGGCGGTCAGCGCCGCGACCAGCGACTCCAGGAACACCTTGTTGTGTGGCGCGGTGATGCTGGACCCGCAGAACGGTGCCGCGCGCTGCACCATCTCGGGATGGCTCACCGCCCACTGGTAGGTCTGCCCGGCGCCCATCGACCACCCGGTGACCAGCGCGATCGACGTGACGCCGAACTTCTCGGTGACCAGCCGGTGTTGCGCCCGGACCTGGTCATAAAACGTGACCGCGGGAAAGCGCGGCCCGTCGTAGGGCGCCGGCGTGTTCGACGGTGACGACGACAGCCCGTTGCCCAACATGTTCGGGATGATGATGAACATCTCGGCGGGATCGAGGACGCGACCGGGGCCGATGAGCCATTCGTTGTCGGTGTGCCACCCCGAATACCAGGTGGGATAGACGATCACATTCGACTTGTCGGCGGCCAGCGTGCCGTAGGTCTTGTAGGCCAGCGTGGCGTCCCGCAACGTGGCACCGCTTCGCAGGGTGAAGTCCCCGAGCGCGAAGAACTCGGCATCGGTGGGGGCGGGCATCAGCTGCTCACCGCGCACTGGCCGCGGTCCACCCGCTGCGGTGGGGTGCTGGACGGGCGGACGTCGACATCGAAGATGGCGGTCGGAATGTAGAGCGTTGCACACGAATTCGGCACGTCGACCACTCCGGAAAGGCGACCTTCGACCGGTGCGGCGCCGAGAATCAGATACGCCTGCTCACGGGTCCAGCCGAACTTGGACAGGTACTCGATGGCGTTCAGGCAGGCATTCTGGTAGGCCAGCGTGCTGTCCAGGAAATGCTGGGTGCCGTTCTGGTCGACGGAGAATCCGACGAAGGTGAGGAACTCCGAGTACCGCGGCTCGACGTTGCCGGGCATGAAGATCGGGTTGGTGGTGACGCCGTAGGTCTCCATGCCACCCTTGATGACCTCGACGCGGAGGTCGATGTATCCGCCCATTTCGATTGCGCCGCAGAAGGTTATCTCACCGTCTCCTTGGGAGAAGTGCAGATCGCCCAGGGACAGGTTCGCACCGTCGACGAAAACCGGGTAGAAGATGCGGCTACCCTTGGACAGGTTTTTGATGTCCTGGTTACCGCCGTTCTCCCGCGGTGGGGCGGTGCGGGCGGCCTCGGCGGCCACCCGCTCGTAATCGGCACCGGTCAGGCTGCCGAGCACGGCATTCGACGGTTGAGGCGGCAAAGCCAGCGGCGGCACCCGATCCGGGTCGGTGGCGATCAGCTGAGCTTCGCGGTGATTCCAGCTGGCCAGCAGGTCGGCGCTGGGCGCGGTGCCCATCAGGCCCGGATGGATCAGACCGGTGAACTCCACGCCGGGGACGTGCCGGCTGGTGGCCTTCTGGCCGGTGAAATCCCAGATCGCCTTGTACGCGGCGGGGAACCAGTCGGTGAGGAAGCCGCCGCCGTTCTCCTTGGCGAAGATTCCGGTGTAACCCCAGCCCTGGCCGGCGACCGGTCCGCTCTGTTGGGGAACCGGGCCGACATCGAGGATGTCGACGACCAGCAGATCACCGGGCTGTGCGCCCTCGACGGCGAAGGGCCCGGACAGCTGGTGCACCATCGACAGGTCGCAGTCGCGGATGTCGTCGGCGTCATCGGAGTTGACGATGGTGCCGTCGAACCATTCCTTGGACTCGACGCGGAAGCTGTCTCCGGACTTCACCGTCGCGACGGCCGGGATGTCGGGATGCCACCGGTTGTGGCCGACGATTTGCTGCTCACGGAACGGCTTGCTCTGGTCGACGGGGAAGATCACATCGGGCATCGTCGGCTCCTCGGTTGTCGGAAAAGTGTTTCAGTGCAGAGGATTTCAGGGTTTGGGCAGCATTCGGTGGCGCGGATCGGCGTAGCGGCGGCGGGAAGGATCGGAGGCGCCGGCTGCTCTGCGGACCACGGCCGGTGCGGATTGCGATTGTGCGTGCAGCTGCAGGGCGCGGGTGCCCGCGGGATCCGAAGTCAGGATGGCGCCCGCGGTGAACACCCGTCGACTTGTCGCGCAACATGTTTGGCACTCGGTCGCAGTCGGTGCGGTACCGAGTCCGAAGTGCACGTCGAACAGGCCGTCGACTGGACAGCGATAGCGATAGCGTGGCACAGGACCCTCCGCCGGTCGTCCGAATGTTCCCATTTGGGAATAATGACGAACCTACACCCACTGGCCGCCCCGTCAAGGGACAACTCGGCGACAGCGCGGTCGTTCACACGATTGTCACGGCTGTGGCCGATCGCCCCATCCGCGGGGCCCGATCGATTTACAATGGCGAAACACGCACGTCCTAGATTGGCGTGGGGTCACTTTCCCGGATGAAAAGCATTGGGGCGATTGCTGACTCCGCGGTTCGGAGGAGTTCGGCACCATGCGACGACGCTCGCAGCGTGGCTCGGCGGCGGTCCTGCGGGGAGACGGTCCGATAAACCGCGCCGAGTTCGACCAGCGCATCGATGATGCGTGTCGCCGAGGTGGACGGGATTGCCAATGCCTCGACGATGTCGGACATCGAGCATCCGGGGTGCTGCTGCACAACGTGCAGCGCGCGCCAACGGTCCACGGTGAGATCGGTGCCGGCGAGCGCGTCGTCGATCGTCGCGGCGACGACGGCGGCGCGTCGCAGCAACGCGAGGGTCTCGACGACGTCGTCCATGGCTGGCCTTTGCGATCGGGCTGTTCGCCGGTGCAGGAGATTGCGGGAATCAACAGCATGCCAGATACCGCCGATCGGGTGAAACGGTCCAGGTCGGAATTTCGGGTGGCACTGGCGCTGCCCGGCCGCGGGCCGGCCGGGATCTTCGGGCTGGAGTGCCGCGCGGCCGCCGAGCTGGCGGCCGCCGAGATCGACGCCGCGGGCGGTGTCGCGGGCCGCTCGGTGCACTTCGTGCATGTCGACGCCGGCGGCGAACCGGCCACGGTGGCCGCCACGATCCGGGACCTGGTGGACAGCGGCGCCGTCGATGCCGTCACCGGATGGCATCTGTCCAACGCCCGGCAGGCCATCGCCAAGGTGGTGGGCGGTCGCGTCCCCTATGTGTACGCCGCGGCGTACGAAGGCGGCGAACGCAGCGACGGCGTGCTGTGCAGCGGCGAGGTCCCCGGCGATCAGATCATCGCCTCGCTGCGCTGGTTGCGTACCGAACTGCGATTGCGCCGCTGGTTCATCATCGGCAACGACTATGTCTGGCCGCGAGGGTCGGCGCGGGCCACCCGGGCGGGCCTGCAGGGTTCGGACATCTGCATCGTCGGACAACGGTTCGTCCGCTTGGGCCTCGATGATCCGCAGGGCTGGTCCCGGGTGCTGGCCGAGATCACCGCCGCCGAACCGGACGGCGTCATCACGCTGTTGGTGGGCTCGGATGCGGTGCGGTTCAACCGGGCGTTCGCCGACGCCGGGCTGGACGCCACGATGACCCGCTTCAGCCCGTTCACCGACGAGACCGTCGTGCTGGCCAGCGGAGCCGAGGCGACCGGCAATCTGTTCATCTCGGCGGGGTGGTTCGCCGGACTGGCCTCGGCGGCGGCCGCGGAGTTCAGCACCGGGTTCGCTCGGGCGTTCGACCTGGTCAACGGCACCGGGCCGGCCGGCGAATCGGCCGCACCCGTGCCCGGGACCATGGCCGAGACCACCTACTCCGGGGTGCATCTGCTTGCCGGGATCGCCACGACGGCACTGCCGACGGTGCAGGACGCCAGGCGGGCGTTCGACGACTGGGGTTGGGATTCCCCGCACGGCCCGGTGGACCTGCGGCGCGGCGCGGCCAGGCATCCCGTGCACCTGGCGGTGGCGCGCGGGGTGGATCTGGATGTCATCGCCAGGGTCCGCTGAGCGGGGACGTCGTACCCCATTGGCACGATGGTCCGATGACCACCCGCATCGAGGCGCAGGCGATCCTGGAACAGCTGGCCGGGCCGCACGCGGTGCTGCGCGATGACCAGTGGACGGCCATCGAGGCGCTGGTCGTGCACCGCAGACGTGCGCTGGTGGTGCAGCGCACAGGCTGGGGCAAATCCGCGGTGTACTTCATCGCCGCCAAACTGCTGCGCGCGGCGGGTCGGGGTCCGACCGTGATCGTGTCGCCGCTGCTGGCGCTGATGCGCAACCAGGTGCAGTCCGCGGATCGGGCGGGCGTGTGCGCCGCGACCATCAACTCCAGCAATGTCACCGAGTGGGAGGACGTGCACCGGCGCGTAAGTGCCGGGGACCTCGACGTGCTGCTGGTCAGCCCGGAACGGCTGAATAACCCCGACTTCCGGGACGCGGTGCTGCCCGCTCTGGCGGCCGACGCCGGCCTGGTGGTGGTCGACGAGGCGCACTGTGTCTCGGACTGGGGGCATGATTTCCGGCCCGATTACCGCCGTATCCGCACCCTCATCGCCGAACTGGGCGCCGACATCCCCGTGCTGGCGACCACCGCGACCGCCAACGACCGGGTCGTCGAAGATGTCGCGACACAGCTGGGCGTCGGCGGCTCCGGAGACGGCACGCTCGTGCTGCGCGGCGGACTGGACCGCGAGTCGCTGCGGCTGTCGGTGGTGCAGGCCGGCGGACCTGCGCAGCGGGCGGCTTGGCTTGCCGCACATCTGGATTCGCTGCCGGGATCGGGCATCGTCTACACCCTGACGGTCGCGCAGGCGCGTGATATCGCCACCCTGCTGCGCGAGCAGGGGCACACCGTGGCGGCCTATACCGGCGGCACCGAGGCCGCCGAACGTGAGCAGCTCGAGGACGACCTGCTGAACAACCGGGTCAAGGCCTTGATCGCCACCTCGGCGCTCGGGATGGGATTCGACAAGCCCGATCTCGGGTTCGTCGTCCACCTCGGTGCGCCGTCGTCACCCATCGCCTACTACCAGCAGGTGGGGCGTGCCGGCCGCTCCACCGACAGTGCGGAGGTGATCCTGTTGCCGGGCCGCGAGGACGCCGATGTCTGGCGCTACTTCGCCTCGGTGGCCTTTCCGTCGGAACCCATGGTGCGCAACGTGATCGGCGCGCTGGAGTACGACCGACCGTCGTCCACCGCGGCACTGGAGCCGCTGGTGGACCTCAACCGGTCCCGGTTGGAGATGGTGCTCAAGGTGCTCGACGTCGACGGTGCGGTCCGGCGGGTGAAGGGTGGCTGGATCGCCACCGGGCAGACCTGGGAGTACGACGAACCGCGCTATCGGCGCCTGGACGAGGCACGCAAGCGCGAGCAGCAGGCGATGCTCGATTACCAGAGCACCGGAGAATGCCGAATGGTGTTCCTGCGCAAGCAACTCGATGATCCCGAACTCGGCCCGCAACCCTGCGGACGGTGCGACAACTGCGCCGGCCCGCGCTACCGCGCCGAGGTGGATCCCGGCGCCGCCGAGGCGACCCGCGAACAGCTGATGCGCCCGGGTGTCGAGATCAGCCCGCGCAAGCAATGGCCCACCGGGATGGCCAAGGTCGGCCTGGACCTGTCCGGGCGTATCGGCGACGGGCCGGCACCCGGTCGGGCGATCGGCCGGCTGACCGATCTGGGCTGGGGCGCTCGACTTCGCGCATTGCTCGACACGCCGGATGCGGCCGTGCCCGATGAGGTGTTCGCCGCCGCCGTCTCGGTACTCAAGGCCTGGGACTGGTCGCGGCGACCCACCGCAGTGATGGCGTTGGATTCGGTGCGCCGCCCGGAGCTCATCCGCACCCTGGCCGCCCGACTGGCAGCGGTGGGGAAGCTCAAAGACCTTGGCGTCCTGCGCTATGCGCCGCAGCATCGGCCGGTGACGGCGGCCAACTCGGCGTACCGGGTGGCGGCGCTGCACGACGCATGGGAGCCTGTCGCGCCCATCGACGGGGACGTCGTGCTGCTCGTCGACGACCTCACCGACACCGGCTGGACGTTCACGATGGCGGCCCGCAGCGTGCGAGCGGCCGGCGCGACCGACGTCTTACCGTTCGCGCCGGCCGTCGTGAGCTGACTACGGCAGCGGGATGTTGATGAAGATCCCGTCTCCGACCCACACGCCGAAGGCGTTGTTGCCCGGATTCCACACCACCGGCAACGGGCCGCCCGGCACCGGGTAGCCGACGGGCAGCAATTCGACCGGCGGCAGCCAGAACGGCGGCAGCCCGACCTGGACCGGGTCGCCCCAGTGCCCCGGCGGCGTGCCGTAGAACGGTGTCGGTGCCTTCTTGACCTGCCCCGGCGGACCCCACGGGTTCTGCCCGGGCGGATCACCCGGCAGCCAGATGTCGTCATGTTTCGGATCGGCGCCGACCGCTCCGGCGGACGCGATGGCCCCGAGGCTCAGCGCCGTTGCGGTGACCAGACCCCCCATGAACGTCTTGATCTTCATGTTGAACTCCTGAACTCGGATTTTCTCGAAGACCCCCAGACGCCGTCGAGGTTACCCGCGCCGGCGAGCCGCGAAACGGGCTACCCGTGGCCCTTGCGGCCACCGAGTGCGAGGGTGACCGCGTCGGCCGTTTGAACCAGCGCCGATGCCCGCTCGGTGATCTCGTCATCGGTCAGTGCCGATCCGACCTGCATGGTCGCCACCATCACCTGATGTCGGTGATGGTCATACACCGGGGCGGCGATCACGCTGATGTCCTGGCGGGTGTGCGGCCCGTCCTCTCCGGGCAGATAGACCCGCTCGCCGATATCGGACACCAGCTCACCCAACAGCGCCCGCAGTTCGTCGGGCAGTGTGTTCGACATGCCCGCCATCAGGGCATACAGCCGCCGCCCGCCCGGGGTGAGGCGCTCCACGAGGTAACCGCTGGCCCGGCATCGGGCGACGACCCGGTCGAAACGCGCGGTATCGGTGCGCAGCGGGATCGTCGGCTCCTTGCCCAGCCAATCGGTGACCGCACGGTCGTCCCACAGCACGAACATCAGACCCACCGGTGGGGCGAACGGGTAGCTCTGTCCGACACGCACCGTCACCGGTGTGCCGGGCGGCGCGACGAGTTCCAGCAGGGTGATGCGATCGTCGACCACGCCGGACAATGCGGCGGTGACGCCGAACGCCTCCGACAGCCGGCGCAGTTCGTCGCGCGCGGCCGGGCTGACTCGCAGCGACTCCTGTGCGGTGTGTCCGAGCGTGATAAGGGCCGGTCCCAGCCGGTAGGTCTTGTCGCGCGCGCCATCACCGGCATCGCGCACCAGATAGCCGGCCTCGGTGAGGGTGGTCAGGATGCCAAGGCAGGTCGGCTTGCTCAGCCCGATGCGGCGGGCCAGCTCGGAAAGCCCGAACCGGTCGTGGGGGTGGGCGGCCAGGAAGTCGAGCACCGCGACCACCCGCGCGGTGGGCGGCGAAGCGCGCGTGACGGTCTTGTCCGCTGGCATCGGCCACCTCCACGTTGACGCATTTTAGAACGCGTTCTAGTCTCGGGTCGGAAACTCTACCACTGCGGTCCAATATTGGAACGAAAGGCAGTTGTCCGGTATGTATTCACAACCCTTGGCCGACGCCATCGCCGAGGCGGAGCGCCTCGTGTGCGAGGCCCCGTTCATCGAATCGGAAGCCGACCTGCTCGAAGGTCTGCAATACCTTGCCGGTTGCATCGCCGCATGCACCCACGTGGCGTTCGACTACGATCGCGACCACCCGTTCCTGCACAGCGGCACCGGGCCGTTCACCAAGATGGGCCTGGACAATCCGGACACCATGTACTTCGGCACCCGGGTGCAACCCGGCCACGAGTACGTCGTCACCGGCCGCCGCGGCACCACCACCGATGTCAGCTTCCAACTGCTCGGCGGCGAGTACACCGATGAGGTGGTGCCCGACAGTGAGACGGCCTTCGACGACCGCAAACTCGACATCGCCGCCGACGGCACCTTCGAATGGCGGTTCACCCCGGACACCCCGTCGCAGTTGGTGATTCGCGAGGTCTACAACGATTGGTCGGCTCAGCGCGGATCGTTCGCGATCGCCCGCACCGACACCGCCGGCACCGCACCGCCACCGCTGACCAAGGAGCTCATCGAGAAGCGGTACTCGGTGGCGGGCAAGCAACTGATCCAGCGGGTCAAGACGTGGTTGCAGTTCCCGAAGTGGTTCTACGACAACCTGCCGGTCAACACGTTGACCGCTCCGCGGCTCACGCCGGGCGGACTGGCCACCCAGTACTCGTCGGTCGGGCATTACGACATCACGCCGCAGCAGGCCATCGTCATCACACTCCCGGTCACCGACGCGCCCTACCTCGGATTCCAGCTCGGCAGCCTGTGGTACATCTCCCTGGACTACATCAACCACCAGACCTCGCTGAACGGCACGCAGGCGCAGGCGGATCCGGACGGCAAGATCCGCATCGTCGTCTCCGACGCGAATCCGGGCGTGACCAACTGGTGCGAAACCCTCGGGCACAACAAGGGATATCTGCAGTTCCGCTGGCAGCGGGTGTCGCGTGCGCTCACCGAGGGCGACGGCCCGACGCTGGAGATCGTCGATGTGGCCGATATCGCCGCGGCGTTGCCGCACTACGAGTCGAACAAGATTTCCGATGAGGATTGGCGCGCGCGGATTGCGCTGCGGCAGAGGCAGATCGGCGAGAGGATGGTGGGCTGAACATGCTTGAGGGAAAGGTTGTGGTGATCAGCGGGGTGGGCCCGGCGCTGGGCACCACGCTGGCTCGCCGGTGCGCCGAGGCCGGCGCCGATGTGGTGCTGGCGGCTCGCACCGTGGACCGGTTGCGCGACGTCGCCGACCAGGTGACCGCGCTGGGCCACAAGGCGCTGGCGGTCGGCACCGACATCACCGATGAGGCGCAGGTGGACAACCTGGTGTCGACATCGCTGTCCGAGTTCGGCAAGGTCGACGTGCTGATCAACAACGCGTTCCGGGTGCCGTCGATGAAACCGTTCGCCAAGACCAGCTTCGAGCACATCCGCGAGACGGTGGAACTGACCGTGCTCGGTGCGCTGCGGCTCATCCAGGGTTTCACCCCGGCGCTGGCCGAGGCGAAAGGCTCGGTGGTGAACGTCAATTCGATGGTGGTCCGGCACTCCGATCCCAAGCAGGGCGCCTACAAGTTGGCCAAATCGGCGCTGCTGGCGATGTCGCAGTCGCTGGCCAGTGAACTCGGCGAATCCGGTATCCGGGTGAATTCGGTACTACCGGGCTATATCTGGGGCGGCACGCTGCAGGGCTACTTCGAGCATCAGGCCGGCAAGTACGGCACGACCGTGGACGAGATCTACAAGGCGGCCGCGATCAACAGCGACCTGAAGCGGCTGCCGACCGAGGATGAGGTGGCCTCGGCGATCCTGTTCATGGCCAGCGATCTGTCCAGCGGGATCACCGGGCAGACGCTCGATGTCAACTGCGGGGAGTACAAGTTCTGATGACACGCACCAACGTCGGCACCGTCGAGGACCTGCACGCCTCGGCCACCAAGGCCTGCGGCCTGACCGATTTCGGTGATGACGGCGACAACTACAAGGAAGCGCTGAGCGTCCTATTGGAGGCATATCAGCGTGACGCCGACCTGACCGAGCTCGGCAGCAAGATGCAGCGCTTCTTCGTGCGCAACGCCTTGGTGGCTCGGCTGGTCTCGGAGGCCGCGTTCACGCAGTACCCCCAGCATGCCGACGTCCCGATCGAACGACCGATCTTCGTCACCGGACTGCCGCGCACCGGCACCACCGTCATCCACCGGCTGCTCACCGCGGACCCGCGCCATCAGGGCCTGGAGCTGTGGCTGGCCGAGTTCCCCCAGCCTCGTCCGCCGCGTGAGACCTGGTCGCAGAACCCGGTGTTCCAGCAGCTGGACGCGCAGTTCTCTAAGGCGCATGCCGAGAACCCGGACTACACCGGTCTGCACTACATGACGGCCGACGAGGTCGAGGAGTGCTGGCAGCTGCTGCGGCAGTCGCTGCACTCGGTGTCCTACGAGACGCTGGCGCACATCCCGACGTACTCGCGCTGGCTCGCACAGCAGGACTGGACGAAATCGTATGCGCGGCATCGTCGCAACCTGCAGTTGATCGGGCTGAACGAGCCCGAGAAGCGCTGGGTGCTCAAGAATCCCAGCCACCTGTTCGCCCTGGACGCGCTGTTCGCGACGTATCCGGACGCGCTCGTCGTGCAGTGCCACCGCCCCGTCGAGACCATCATGGCGTCGATGTGCTCGCTGGCCCAGCACACCACCGAGGGCTGGTCGAACACCTTCCGCGGCGAGGTCATCGGTGCCGACTCGATGGAGACCTGGTCGCGCGGGCTGGAGTTGTTCAACGCCGAACGCGCCGAACATGATCCGGCGCAGTTCTGCGATGTCGACTACTTCGAGTTCGTCAAGGACCCGGTGGGCGCGGTGGAGGGCATCTACCGCACTTTCGGTATCGACTTCACCGACGAAGCACGGCAGGCGATCACCGACAGCCATGAGGAGAGCAAGAAGGGGCCGCGCGCACCCAAGCACAGCTACTCGCTCAGCGACTACGGGCTGACCGACGAACAGGTCAAGCAGCGGTTCAAGGGACTGTGATTTCGGTGAGGATACGTGCGGCGCGCGCACGTATCCTCACCGAAACCGCAAGAGAAAACCTAGCCGTCGCCGGGGGAGGGGGCGCTGGAGAACTCCTCCAGGCACCCTTCGGCGATGGCGTGCTTGATGCTGTCGGTGAGCCGGTGACACGACCGGGCCCGGGCCGGGTCGCCACCGGCGGCCCGGATCTCGTCGAACACCGCACACCGCTTGGCCGCCGCGGTATTCCACTGCACCGAGGTGTGTTCGGCGCCCAGCTTCTTGACCTGCACGGTGGCGTGGCAGAACCGGCAGTCGACCTCGACCAGCCCGGAGGTCAGATAGCGCTGCTTGTCCCGCTGGGTGGCCTCGTGGACGGCAGCCGCCCGCTCGGGATCGGAACCGAAATCCGGTGCCTTGGACCAATTGCCGGTACCGGGCCGAGCCGGCGGGTGGTCGTGGTCGTGGTCGTGGTCGTGGTCGTCGTCGTGCCCGCCGTGCAGGAGCAGCATCGAGCGGGCCAGATCATCAACGTCGGCGGGGCCGACATTTCGACCGCCGTCTGGCGTTTCGGTCCGCTCGTCGCTGGTGGTCATCAGCTCGGTTGGGCCGGTTCTTTTTCAGGAGAGCCCTGTTCGGCCGCGTCCCGCTCGGCGGCATCCTGCTGGAGTTTGAGGTTCTCCTCGACCTCGACATGCCACTTCTCGTTGGCGATGGTGGTGTCGACCTCCATCTCGAAGCGGTCCGTCATGTCCGGGGTCACATCGGCCACGTCGACGTAGAATTGCTGATACCAGCGGCGCATCTGGTAGACCGCGCCGTCCTCCTCGACCAGCAGCGGATTGTCGATGCGGGTCTTGTGCTTCCAGATCTCGACGTCCTGCAGGAAGCCCTTGGAGACACCCTCGGTGAACACCCGGGCCAGCTTGTCGGTGGTCTTCTCGTCCAGCCCCTTGGGCTTCTCGACGATGACGCCCCACTGCAGCACGAAGCTGTTCTGGCTGACCGGGTAGTGGCAGTTGATGAGGATCGACTCGGCCTTGAAACCGCCGTAGTTGTTGTGCAGCCAGTTGATCATGAAGGACGGACCGAAGTAGGACGCCTCGGAATCCAGGTGCGCCTCGCCGTAGGTGGTGCCGAGGTCGTTGACGTCGGGCCGACCCACGTTGTGCAGGTACTGGCTGGCGATGTGACCCTCGAAGACATTCTTGAAGTACGTCGGCAACCCGTAGTGGATGTAGAAGAAGTGCGCCATATCGGTGACGTTGTCGATGATCTCGCGGCAGTTGGAACCCTCGATGAGCATCGTGTTCCATCGCCAGTCGGTCCAGCCGTCATCACCGAACTCGGGGATCTCCGGGATCCGGACCTCGGGTTGGGGTGGGTTGCCCTCGTGATCGTGCCAGACGAACAGCAGGCCGCCGCGCACGTCGGTCTCCCAGGCGCGGGTGCGCGCCAGCCGCGGGGTGCGCTTGGCGTAGGGGACCAGCTTGCACTTGCCGTCACCGCCCCAACGCCAGTCGTGGAACGGGCAGGCCACGGTGTCACCCTTGATGCTGCCCTGGGCCAGGTTGCCGCCCATGTGCCGGCAGTAGCCGTCCAGCACCTTGAGATTGCCCTCGGAATCGGCGAAGACCACCAGCATGGTGCCGAAGATCTCGATGCCGTGCGGTTTGCCGTCCAGGAAATCCTTCACCGGTCCCAGGCAGTGCCAACCGCGCGCGAAGCGGTCGGGCAGGTCGCCGGTGTCGATCTCACGAATGCCGGCTGTCTCGGTCGTCACGGCGGGCCTCCCGTATCTGGTCTCTCTAACTAGAACACGTTACAGTTTTGCCCCGCCGTCGCGCAACGCAAACTCGGCTACCTGCAAGGATCACGCGGTATATCCAGACGATGCCGGTTTACTCCTTCGAAGGCCGTATACCCAGGATCGACCGGGAAGCATTCGTGGCGCCGGCGGCGACTTTGATCGGGGATGTCGTGGTCATCGGCGGCACCCAGATCCCCGATGATGTGGTGGTCGCCGGTGCGCCCGCCGAGATCCGCGGGCCGGTGGCCGGCACCGGCGCCGAGAACTGGGTGCGCACGAGCGCGGGGATCTATCAGAACCTGGCGCAGCGGTACCGCGACGGTCTGCAGCAGCTGGACTAGTTGGCGTCGCCCAGCCCGGCGCGCAGCGCGATCTGCTGCATCTTGCCGATATTGGTGACGAACCCGTCGGTGGTGGCGTCACCGCCGGCGCTCTGGAACTCCAATCGGACCAACGCGCGCCCCTGGGTGAACATCAAGACGGTGATGTCCTTGGCCTCGTTCGGGTCGCTGCCCCGGACCATGACGCTGTCGGCCCCGATACCGGCCGGAACGGGAGTCCCGGTCACGCGGGTGTCCAACGTGCCCTGAGCTTGCTTGAGTGCCGTCGCCGCGGTGCCCGGGTTGTCATAGACCAGGATGGTGGAGCTGATCGCCCGGGTGTCCTGCGCGTTGACGAAGAACGCACTGGCTCCCGGCAGACCGCCCGGTGAGCTCTCCTTGTGCCGCTCGGTGAAGGTGTCCTCGGCATCGCTGAGATCGGCCGCGGTCAGCAGCAGCCGGGTGTAGTCGGAGCCCTCCGGGGTCGCGTTGGCGGTCGGTGCCGCGCTGGTGGTGGTGAACGCGGGCAGCGTCGGCGCAGCGCTGCTGGGCGCGCCCGGCTGCGAGGGCGCGCACGCCGTCAGGCCTGCGACGAGCACGGCGGCGGCAACGAAATGTGATCGGGACAACATCGACTACGTTCGGTTCGGGAATGAAATCGGTTCCCAGACTACGCGATCGGGCGGTTCAGATCGGTTGCGCAGTGGCCGCGGCCTGCTCCAACTCCCAGTACGCACGCAGCGCGGCGATCTTTCCGTCGGCGTTCACCCGGTAGGTGAACACGCCCTCGGCCACCACCCGGTAGCCGGCGGCCACGATCACGATGTGGCCGACATTGGCCTCCTCGTCGCCGCAGACATACGTCTTCTCGAAGTGGAATTCCAGTTCGCTGGGCGCGATCGCCTTGTCGAAGAATGCGGCGATCGCCTCCTTCCCGCGATGGCCGTTACCGTCCGGATCGAAATGCGACGGCCCGATCGGATCCTCGACGATGGCGTCATCGGCGAACAGCGCCAGCCAGGCGTCCTTGTCGCGGGCGACGGCCGCTTCGCGCGACCGCCGCCCCGCCAGGGTGACCGGTGCGGTCACTGCTCCGGCTTGTCCGCTCCGACGACCCACATCGAGTAGTACTGCGCGCCACCGCCATAGGCGTGCCCGAGCGCCTTGCGGGCACCGGGCACCTGGTGATCGCCGCCCTTGTTCATCACCTGAATGGCGGACTCCGCGAACCGGATCATGCCCGAGGCGCCGATCGGGTTCGACGACAGCACGCCGCCGGACGGATTGAACGGGATGCGACCGCCGATGGCGGTTTCGCCGGCCTCGGTGAGCTTCCAGCCCTCGCCCTCGGGGGCGAAGCCCAGGCTCTCCAGCCACATCGGCTCGTACCAGGAGAACGGGACGTACACCTCGGCGGCGTCGATCTCGTCGATCGGGCTGGTGATCCCGGCGTCGCGCCACAGCGCGGCCGCGGCGTCGCGGCTGGCCTGCGGGTTCACCTGATCACGCCCGGCGTAGGCCAGCGGTTCGGTGCGCAACGCGGTGGCGTGGATCCAGGCGACCGGATGGCCGTCGGCCAGATGCGCCTCGGCGGCCTCCTCGTTGCCGATCACCAGGGCCGCGGCGCCGTCGGAGGACGGGCAGGTCTCGTCGTAGCGGATGGGGTCCCACAGCATCGGGGACTGCATCACCTTCTCGACGGTGATATCGGGCTGGTGCAGGTGCGCCAACGGGTTCTTGGCGCCGTTGAGCCGGTCCTTGACGGCCACGATGGCACCGATGTGGTTGGGGGCACCGGATCGGCGGATGTAGGCGCGGATGTGCGGGGCGAAGTAGCCGCCCGCGCCCGCGCCGACCGGCTTGGTGAACGGCACCGGAATGCTCAACGCCCACATGGCATTCGATTCCGACTGCTTTTCCCACGCCATCGTCAGCACGCGCTTGTACTTGCCGGACTGCACCAGGCTGGCCGCCACGATGGCCGTCGAGCCACCCACCGAACCGGCGGTGTGCACCCGGATCAGCGGCTTACCCGTGGCTCCGACACAATCGGCCATGAACAGCTCGGGCATCATCACGCCCTCGAAGAAGTCGGGCGCCTTGCCGACCACCACGGCGTCGATATCGTCGAACGTCGAGCCGGAGTCCGCCAGCGCCCGGTCGATGGCCTCACGCACCAGGCCGTTCATCGACACATCGTGGCGCTTGGCGACGTATTTCGTCTGCCCGGTTCCGAGAACCGCTGCGAGCTTGCCCGCCATGACTATTTCCCTTCCAGGACGGCGACGAGATTCTGTTGCAGCGCAGGACCGCTGGTGGCGTGCGCCAGCACCCGCGACGCGGAGCCGTCGAAGATGTGCTGAGCGGCGAAACCGATGCGTTCCAGGCCCGCCGAGAACATCGGGTTGGCGGCCAGCGTGCCGCCGGAGGGGTTGATCTTCGTCTTCGAGCCGAGGCCGATGGCCTCGGTGAGGATGAGCTGCTGATGGGTGAACGGCGCGTAGATCTCGGCGACGTCGATCGAGCCGGCGTCACCGTTGGTCGCCGATGCCGCCGACGCGGCTGTCGACGGGGAGGTGGTCAGGTCGCGGGCACCCAGGATCGGGGTCTCGATGCGGTGCTCGATACCGGTGATCCAGGCCGGGTTCTCGCGTAGCTCGCGGGCCCTGTCACCGGCGGCCAGCACGATCGCCGAGGCGCCGTCGGTGATCGGGGCGATGTCGTGGCGGCGCAGCGGGTCGGCGAAGAACGGCTGGGCCAGCAAGTCCTCGATGCTGCCCGTGACCTCGTGCTTGTCCGTGCGTCCGCCGGCGGCGTAGGCGTCCAGCGCCACCTGAGCCATCTGCTCGGCGGTCCACTTGCCGGCGTCCAGGCCGGCGCGGGCCTGCAGGCCGGCCATCGACACCGAGTCCGGCCACAGCGGCGCCACGGTGTACGGGTCGGTCTGCAGCGACAGCACCCGGCGCAGGGTGCCCGCCGAGGACTTGCCGAAGCCGTACACCAGCGCGGTCTCGACCTGGCCGGTCAGCAGCTTGATATAGGCCTCGTACAGCGCCCAGGCGGCGTCCATCTCGACATGCGATTCGTTGATCGGTGGGATGGCGCCGATCGAGTCGATCGCCGAGATGAACGAAAAGGCCCGGCCGGCAAGGTAATCCGAGGATCCCGAGCACCAGAAGCCGATATCGGTCTGCTTGATGCCGAGCTCTTCGTAGAGCTGGTGGAAACACGGCATCAGCATCTCGACGCCGTTGGTGGTGCCGTCGGTGCGGCGGACGTGGGGCGCGTGCGCGAAGCCCACCACTGCGATATCAGTCATGTGAATGCAGGCCTTTACAGGTGGTGCTTGTAGGAGTCGTAGTCGGCGTCGGGTTCGCCGGTGGGCTTGAAGTAGTCGATGTTGTCGATGCCGAGGCCCCACTCCTCGCGGGGCTTCCACACCGCCTGCACCCGCATGCCCATCCGCACGTCGGCCGGATCGATCTCGGTGACCAGGTGCAGGAAGGGAATATCGGCACCGTCGAGCAGCACGTAGGCGGCCACATACGGCGGTTTGATGCGCTGCCCGGGGAACGGGATGTTGATGACGGCGAACGTGGTGACGGTGCCCTTGTCCGGCAACTCGATGAACTCGTCGAGTTCCAGGCCGGTGGCCGGATCGGCTTCCTTCGGCGGGAAGTAGACCTTGCCCGGCTGCCCGTCGCGACCGTTGCGCGTGCGCCCGCCGAGCAGCTTGCCCTCCTCCAGCGCCTTGAGGAACGTCGTCTCCGGCAGCGAAGCGGTGTGCTGGATCTCGATGAAGCTCGGCGTCACCTGCACGGTGACCGGCTCACGGTCGTCGGGCTGCCCCTCCGGCTCGGCATCCTCGCCCGGCAGGAAGTAGGCGATATCGGTGATCGCGCCGACGGGCTCGTCGACCCAGTGCACATGTACCCGGTCACCGGTCTTGATGGCGCCCTCGGCGGTCTTGACCGCGTGCAGCAACGGGGTGTCGGCACCGTCGAGAAGGATCAGCGCCCAGGCGAACGGCTGGTCCAGCGGCTGGCCCTCCAGCGGCGTGGACTGCCAGGTCCAGGACTGCACCGTACCGACCGCGCTGACGGGCACCACCTCGGTCAACGCCGCGTAGGTGACGGGGTCATACTCAGCGGGAGGGACGTGCACCCGGCCATCGGAACCGCGTACGCCGACGATGCGTCGCTCGCGCAGTGCCGTGAAGAACTGGGACAGGAGCGGTCCGACTGAACGGGTGTAGTCGAATGAGAGCCTCAGCGGCGCCGAGAGGGGCCGCTCATGCTTGTCGATCTGCACCGGGCTGCTTTGGCCTGTGGTCACGGCATCGAGTAGAACAGGTTCTAAGAATGGTTTCAAGGACAGGTCTGGAGAAGCTATGAAGTTGGGTCTGCAGTTGGGTTACTGGGGCGCGCAGCCGCCGGAAAATCATGCGGAACTCGTCGCCGCCGCCGAGGAGGCGAACTTCGACACCGTCTTCACCGCGGAGGCCTGGGGTTCGGATGCCTACACCCCGCTGGCCTGGTGGGGTCGGGAGACCACGCGGATGCGGCTGGGCACCTCGGTGCTGCAGCTGTCCGCCCGCACGCCCACTGCACTGGCGATGGCCGCGCTGACCCTGGACCACCTCTCCGGCGGCAGGCACGTCGTCGGCCTGGGCGTGTCGGGTCCGCAGGTCGTCGAGGGCTGGTACGGCGCGAAGTTCCCCAAGCCGCTGGCCCGCACCCGCGAGTACATCGACATCCTGCGCCAGGTGTGGGCCCGTGAGGCCCCGGTGCGCAGCGACGGCCCGCACTATCCGCTGCCGCTGGCAGGGGAGGGCACCACCGGTCTGGGCAAGCCGCTCAAGCCGATCACCCATCCCTTGCGTGCCGATATCCCGGTGATGCTCGGCGCCGAGGGGCCCAAGAACGTGGCACTGGCCGCCGAGATCGCCGACGGCTGGCTGCCCATCTTCTACTCGCCGCGCATCGCCGGCATGTACAACGAGTGGCTCGACGAGGGCTTCGCCCGTCCCGGTGCCCGGCGCACCCGGGAGACCTTCGAGATCTGCGCGACCGCCCAGGTCGTGGTGACCGATGATCGTCCGGCGATCATGGAGCTGATGAAGCCGCACCTGGCGCTCTACATGGGCGGCATGGGCGCCGAGGACACCAACTTCCACGCCGACGTCTACCGCCGGATGGGTTACGCCGAGGTGGTCGACGACGTCACCAAACTGTTCCGCTCCGATCGCAAAGATGAAGCGGCCAAGATCATCCCGGATGAGCTGGTGGACGACTCGGCGATCGTGGGCAACCTGGATTACGTCAAGGAGCAGATCAAGGCCTGGGAGGCTTCGGGTGTGACGATGATGGTCGTCGGCGCGCGGTCTGTGCAGCAGATCAAGGACCTGGCCGCTCTCGTGTGATCGCCGAGCAGACGCAAAGTTGCGGTTTTCGGCACCGGAATCGGCAGTTTTGCGTTCCCCCGCAAGCGGGAGGTGCCCCCAGCTCGCCGGAAGAAGGCGACCCACGAGTAGACACTTCCTTGCCAGGTGTCTACTCCGCGTCCTAAATTGGGCGGGTGACCCACGCCACATCCCAGTACACGATCGCCGGCGAGACGGTGACCATGCCGGTGCGCATCCGCACCGCCGAGCAACACATGGCCATGTTCTCGGTGGACGCCGACGCCGCCCAACGCATGATCGACTACAGCGGACTGACCGTCTGCCGGTACCGGCCGCGCCGCGCTGTCGTGGTGCTGATGTTGATGCGCTATGTCGACGGCGATCTCGGCCCATACCTGGAATACGGCACCAACGTCATGGTCAATCCGCCCGGTTCGAACGCCACCGGATTCAAGGCCCTCGGCGCGGCCGGCGCCTTCATCCATCACCTGCCGGTGGACGGTGAATTCACCCTGGCGGCCGGCCGACAGATCTGGGGATATCCGAAAGTACTGGCGGACTTCACCGTTCGCGACGGCCACAGCTACTCCTTCGACACCTCGATCGATGGACAGTTCGCGGTCGGGATGGATTTCAAGCCGGGCCTGCCGGTGCAGGCACGTTTCACGGGCACACCACAGGTGCACCCGACCTATTCACACCTGGACGGTGTCACCCGGCTGACGTCGGGGCAGATGACGATGACGGGTGTGCGCTACCGACCCGGCGGTGTCACGGTGCGCCTGGGCGAGCACCCATACGGCCGGGAACTCGCGGCGCTGGGCTTTCCCAAGCGCGCCATGTTCTCCGGCTCCGCCCGCAACGTGGAAATGACCTTCGCCGACGCCGAGGAGATCGCATGACCGAGGTTCTTGCTCAGCCGACGTCCGATACCAGGCCCGATGTGGACCTGGCCGACGGCCGGTTCTACGCCGACCGCAACGCCCGCGATGCCTACCGCTGGATGCGCGCGCACGAACCGGTGTTCCGGGATCGCAATGGGCAGGCCGCCGCCGCCAGTCACGCCGCGGTGCTCGACGCCGAGCGCAACCCGGAGTTGTTCTCCAGCGCCGGGGGCATCCGTCCCGACCAGCCGGGCATGCCGTACATGATCGACATGGACGATCCGGCACATCTGTTGCGGCGCAAGCTCGTCAACGCCGGATTCACCCGCAAGCGGGTGATGGACAAGCTGGGATCCATCGCCGACCTGTGCGACACCCTGGTCGACGCCGTGTGCGAGAAGGGCGAATGCGATTTCGTCCGCGATATCGCCGCCCCGCTGCCGATGGCGGTGATCGGCGACATGCTCGGGGTGTTGCCACAGGAACGCGAACTGCTGCTGAAGTGGTCCGACGATCTGGTGTGCGGGCTGAGCTCACATGTCGACGAGGACACCATCAAACTGCTGATGGACACCTTTGCCGCGTACACGGCGTTCACCATGGACGTGATCGCCAAGCGTCGTGCCGAACCCACCGACGACCTGTTCTCCATCCTGGTCAACTCCGAGGTCGAGGGCTCGCGCATGGAGGACGCAGAGATCGTCATGGAGACACTGCTGATCCTGATCGGCGGTGATGAGACGACCCGGCACACCCTTTCCGGTGGCACCGAACAGCTGCTGCGCCACCGTGATCAGTGGGATCGGACGGTCGCCGATCCCGACAACACGTTGCCCGGTGCCATCGAGGAGATGTTGCGCTGGACCTCACCGGTGAAGAACATGTGCCGCACGCTGACCGCGGACACCGAGTTCCACGGCACGCAGTTGCGCAAGGACGAGAAGATCATGCTGATGTTCGAAGCCGCGAACTTCGACGAGGAGGTCTTCGGCGATCCGGAGAACTTCCGGATCGACCGCAGCCCGAACAACCACGTCGCCTTCGGCTTCGGGACCCACTTCTGCATGGGTAATCAGCTGGCCCGCCTGGAGCTGAAGATCATGCTGTCCAAGGTATTGCAGCGACTTCCGGATCTGCGGCTGGCCGACGAGAACATGCTGCCGCTGCGGCCGGCGAACTTCGTCAGCGGACTGGAATCGATGCCGGTGGTGTTCAGTCCGACGAAGCGGGTTCTGGCCTGACGGTCTCCTCGGCGGAAATGGACAGGGGCCGACCGAGGTCCTCCAAAGCCGTCACTACATGGATTCAGCCGCGCAGGCCATGTCGGCGTGCCGGCTGACGACACGTAGACAGAACGCCCGCGGGAGCTACCTGTTTTCAGCAGCGGCGGGGGTCCGGCGATGGGACTGAACTGACGCAGCCGATCGCTCCGGCGGCGACGCCTTGCGTGACTGTCGTACCTTTGACCCGATGCGCATCGCAGTGGTGGAGGACGACGACGGTGTCGGCGAGGCACTGGTCGACGCCTTGGCCGAAGTGGGCCACGCGCCGGTGCGGATGCGCCGCGGTGCCGACCTGCTGCTCGGCCACCGCGACGTCGACCTGGTGCTGCTGGACCTCGGGCTACCCGACGACGACGGGATGACCATCCTGCGCCGGTTACGCGGCGTCAGCCAGATCCCGGTGGTCGTATTGACCGCGCGTGACGATGAACGGTCCGTGGTGCGCGCGTTGCGTGCGGGCGCCGACGACTATGTGGTCAAACCGGCGCGGCTCGGCGAACTGCGGGCCCGCATCGAGGTCGCCGCCCGCCGGAGGGTCGACCCCGCCGCCACATCCGATGAGGACGTGGTCGAGTCCGGCGATATCGTCGTCGACCTCGGGGCCCGCCGCGTCGAGGTTGCCGGCGCCGAAATCGCGCTGGCCCCCAAGGAATTCGAGGTACTGGCCCACCTCGTGGCCCGCCGCGGCGAGGCCGTCAGCCGCCAGGAGTTGATGGACGCGATATGGGGTGACGCCTACGTCGCGATCTCGCGGAGCCTCGACGTCCACATGACCTCGTTGCGCGCCAAGCTCGGCAGGCCCGATGCCATCGCGACCATCCGCGGGTACGGCTACCGCTGGGGTTGCTGACATGTGGCGGCGCGTTCTGCTGGTCCTCGTCGCCTACTCGACCATCGTGGTCGTCGGGTTGGCGGTGCCGTTGGCGGTGACGCTGGGGCGCGAGCGGATGCAACGGTTCAGCGAGAATCGCTTCGCCGCGGCATCGTTTTTCGCCGATCTGGCTGCCCGCGACGATGATTCGCCCGATCCCGAACTGCAGCGGGCGCTCGATCGTTACCACGACCTCTACGGCGAGCCGGTGGTCGTCGTCGGCCGCGACGGCGCGCCGCGCGCCGCGGCCGGGGTGGACGCCGTCTCCGGTGAGGTCGCCGAGGCCGTCTCCGAGGCGTTGCGCAACCAGCGCAGCCGCGTCCCGGACACCGTCACGCCGTGGTCGCCGCGACGGGTTCTCATCGCCGTACCCGTCGGCACCGGCACCCAGGTCGACGGCGCGGTGGTGCTGGCCGCCACCACCGACGCCGCCCGCGGCGAGATCACCCGCGCCTGGGTGCTGATCGCCGCAGGTGCGCTCGCATTGCTGGCCGTCGCGTCGGCCATCGCCGTCGCGCTGTCGCGCTGGACGGTGCGTCCGCTGACCGAGCTGGCCGACCGGGCGGGATCACTGCGGCGCCGCGTCCGGGACCGGGTGCCTGCGCCACCGGACGACGATCGCGACGAACCGGCACCCGGTCGCTACGCCGGCCCGCACGAGGTGCGCCGGCTCTCCGCCGCCTTCGACGCGATGGCCCGCGATGTCGACGCGGCATCCGATGCGCAGCGCCGGCTGGTCGCCGACTCGGCCCACGCCCTGCGCAATCCGCTCGCCGCGTTGCGCATGCGACTGGACACGTTGGGCATGGTGCTGCCCGAGACGTCGTCGGCCGCCCACCAGAAGGCGACCGTGGAGGTAGACCGGCTGACCGGCATCGTCAACGACCTGCTGGCACTGGCGAGCGCGGAGAGCCGGTCGCAGCGCGACGCCGCCCGGGAAACATCCGACGTGGGTGCCGTGGTCGCCGAGCGGGTCGAGTTCTGGGCCGCCGCATGCGCCGACGCCGGCATCACCGTCACCGCGGACGCTCCGGGCGGCATCCGCGCCGCCCTGTCCGGACGCGATCTCACCCAGATCCTGGACATCGTGCTGAGCAACACCGCCAAGTACGCCGGCGCCGGCGCGCACGCCGAGATCGCCGTTCGCCGGGGCGGTGACGACGTGCTGGTCCTGGTGCAGGACGACGGGCGCGGCGTGCCCGCACAAGACCTGCCGCGCATCGCGACCCGGTTCTTCCGGGCCGCCAACACCGTCGGGCAGGGATCGGGTCTGGGCCTGGCCATCGCTCGCGCCCTGGCCGAACGGGCCGGCGGAGCCGTGGATATCGGCGCCGCTGCGTCCGGAGGCCTCCGCGTGCAGGTCCGCCTCCCCGACGCGGGCAACGGGCCGCTTTCGTCCTAAGGGAGTGTTAGGACTTCCGGTCGCGGCTTCCGAAACGGTTGTGACAGCCTTCACAGTGGGGAGGCGACAACGGCGTCGATGACGGCGGTATCCGTCCGGCGGGTCGCGGACAAGGAGGAACAGACATGACCAGTTCGGCCACCCGGGAGCCTCTCGGGGACGGTCCCGGCGCGCCGGCACCGGTGTCGTCACGGGCCGCCACGCGGCGCGCCGTCTTCAACACCCTGCGAGGCTCGTCGGGCAACCTCGTCGAGTGGTACGACGTCTACGTCTACACCGTGTTCGCCTCGTACTTCGAGAACCAGTTCTTCGACTCGGCGGACAAGAACTCGACCCTCTACGTCTACGCGATCTTCGCGGTCACCTTCCTGATGCGTCCGGTGGGCTCCTGGTTCTTCGGCCGGTTCGCCGACCGGCGGGGCCGGCGCGCGGCCCTCACGTTCAGCGTCTCGCTGATGGCGGCCTGCTCACTGGTGATCGCGCTGACTCCGGGCCGCGAGAGCATCGGGGTGTGGGCCGCGGTGATCCTGGTGCTGTGCCGTCTGGTGCAGGGCTTCGCCACCGGCGGTGAGTACGGGACCTCGGCCACCTACATGTCCGAGGCCGCCACCCGCGAGCGCCGCGGGTTCTTCTCGTCATTCCAATACGTCACGCTGGTCGGCGGGCACGTGCTCGCGCAGCTGACGCTCTTGGTCATGCAGGTGTTCCTCGACCGCGAGCAGATCCAGGAATTCGGTTGGCGGATCGCCTTTCTCATCGGCGGTGTGGCCGCGGTGGTGGTGTTCTGGCTGCGCCGCAGCATGGACGAATCGCTGACCGCAGAGCAGCTGGACGCGGTGCGCCGCGGCGAGGACCACGGCTCGGGATCCATCCGCGAGCTGGTCACCGGGCACTGGCGGGCGCTGCTGACCTGCTTTCTGGTCACCATCGGCGGCACCATCGCGTTCTACACCTACAGCGTCAACGCCCCGGCGATCGTCAAGTCGACCTACGAGGACCACGGCATGACAGCGACGTGGATCAACCTGATCGGTCTGACCTTCCTGATGGCGATCCAACCGATCGGCGGCCTGATCAGCGACAAGGTGGGCCGCAAACCGGTGCTGGTGTTCTTCGGTGTCGGTGCGCTGTTCTACACCTACGTGCTGATCACCTTCCTGCCCCAAACCACCTCGGTGGCAGCGTCTCTGACGCTCGTGTGCGTCGGCTACGTCATCCTGACGGGGTACACCTCGATCAACGCCATCGTGAAGGCCGAGCTGTTTCCGTCGCACATCCGCGCGCTGGGCGTGGGTCTGGGTTACGCCCTGGCCAACTCGGCGTTCGGTGGCACCGCCCCGCTGGTCTACCAGGCGGCCAAGGACGGCGGCCATGTCCCGTGGTTCATCGGCTACGTCACGGTGGTGGTCGCGGTATCGCTCACCGTCTACGTGTTCATGCTGAAGAACAAGTCCGAGACGCCGCTGGACCGGGAACAGGGTCGCGCGTTCGTCTGACGTCCTACGCTGATCGCTTGTGTCGTCTGCGTCGCACGCGCCCCCGGTGCTGGACCGTAGGTCCGCGCTGCGGGGCCTCGCGGCGTTGTCGGCCGCGCTGACGGTCGCCTCGTGCGGCGACGATGACCGCTCCCCGCTACGACTGGCGGCCGGTGAACCCGGGGGCTTCTTCTGGGAGTTCTCGGGACTGTTGGCCGCCGCGGCGCACCGGTCGGGCACCGCGCGGCTGCAACCGCTGCGCAGCGGCGGCTCGGCCCAGAACCTGGACATGCTGCGGACAGGACGCGCCGAGCTGGCAATGAGCCTCAGCGACACCGCCCAGGACAGCGCGGACGCCCGGCGCCTGGCCGCCGTCGGCCGGGTATACGAGAACTACTTCCAGGTGGCTGTGCGCAACGATTCCACCATCATGGCGCCGTCGGACCTGGCGGGTCGCACGGTCAGTGTCGGGGCCGCGGGGTCCGGGGCGACCACACTGTCGGAGCGGGTGCTCACCGCCGCCGGGCTGTCCGCCCCGGATGCCGTGCGCCGGATGATGCAGCCGATGCACGGTGCGGCGGCCGCGCTGGCCGAGGGCACGGTGGACGCCGTCATGTGGGCGGGCGGTCTGCCCACCCCCGCGTTTGCCGATGCCCCCGTCGACATCCGCCTGCTCGACCTGACGACAGTGGTCGGTGCGTTGCGGAGCCGATACGGCACCACCTACGAGCCCGTCGGAGTACCGGCCGATGTGTACGGACGCCATCACGCGGTCACCACCGTCGGCGTGGCGAATCTGCTGCTGGCGCGCAGCGATGTGGCCGACGCGATGGTCGCCACCCTGGTGGATCTGCTGCTCGACGACCCGTCCTCGCTGGTGCCTGCCCAGGCGATCGGCAGCCAGTTCCTCGATGCGCAATCGCTGATCCAGACCGGCAGCGTCGCGCTGCACCCGGGCGCGATCGCGGAATACCGGCGTCGGCACGGCTGACGAATACAACCACCATTTTCGGCAACTGGCTTTTATTTTTTTCTCGGGTATGGTCGGGCCTCGAAGGTATTGCTAGCGCACAGGAGGAAAAATGGCTAGTAAATCTCAGGGGCGAGAGCTCCGAAAAGCAGCCCTGACGCTCAAGGCGAAAAGGGCGGCCAAGCGCGAAAAACTTTCGGCCGAGACGGTGGTTCGCCGCAAAAAGCCATCGCGCTGACCAGTTTTCACTGGGCTCTTTGCCGGATCGAGTCGCGTCCTCTCGAATGAGATGCTGACGCGATCACATGGCGGCGAATTACCAAATCCGCCGCCAACGAAATGGTCGACGAATTCGCTATTCGGTGGCGTACGGATTTGTGATCAACGTTTCGTGGAAAGAACATGAAGGAAAATGCTTCTCGATGAAGGGTGCGCAAAAACGGGTGCCGAACTGCCGGCGGTGATCGCGATGATCACCGCGACGGTTCCCGAACACGACGATCCGGGGTACCGACGCGGCCACGCCTCGGCCACCAGGTACGCGCGGATCTGTGCATTGGACGAGATGGCGAGATCGGCCTCAGGCTTGCACCTCCACGGCGTCGGTGCGGCGCGGCGGGAACACGCGATGATCCGCTCGGCACTCGCGCGGATCCTCGACCGGCTGTCGGTCGCGATGAACCGGGCGGGGGACGTCGGGCCCGGTTACCGCTCCGGTATCGCGCAGGCGCACAGGGTGATCGAGACCGTGTTGGCGGACGTCGAATCCCGGGCAGAGCGCGTGTGATAGGAGAATGTCATGTCCAGCTCAGTGGGGGCGGTGGCCCTCTTCGGGCCGGAATGTGTGCTCGTGGCGAAGGTGGCCGAGCGTGTCACGGCGGCCGGCCGGACTGTCGTGACCGGTCCGTCGCCCTGTGTCGGGCATTCCGCGCATGACGGGCGCAGCGACCCGCCTGCCCTGTCGGAGGGATCGGTTCACACGGTCGTGGTCGTCATCGATCCCGGCTGTGCGACAAAGTCATTGGTGGATGGCAACGGCTGCATCGCATGGCGCCGACGGGGACGCTGTGCGCGTGATACGTCGGATGCGGCCGTCGATGCCGTGCTGGGCGGTGGTGCGCGCCGGCTGGTGGTGGCCTGTCGGCTGCGGGGGCTCGCGCCGAACCGCCGGTCGGCAGCGCAGGCATGGTTGCGCGGCGTCGTTCGCCGGGTGCACTACGAATGCGCGATCAACGGGATGACCGAACTCTCGTCGCACTACGCATGGGTCGATACCGACTCGGACGTCGATCGGGTGGCAGGCGCGGTCGCCACGTGGGGCGTGCGCACCGAGCGCCCAAGGCTCACTTCATCTGGAAGTTCGGTGCCCGCTTCTCCTTGAAGGCCAACGGTCCTTCCTTGGCGTCCTGGCTCAGGAACACCGGGATGCCGTTGGCGGTATCGGGCTTGAACGCCTCGAGTTCGTGCATGCCCTCGGTATCCCGGATGGTCTTCAGGATCGCCTGTACCGCCAGCGGCCCGTTGTTGTTGATGATCTCGGCGATCTCCAGCGCCTTGTCCAGCGCGGTGCCGTCGGGGACGACGTGCCCGATCAACCCGTACTCCAGCGCCTGGGCCGCGGTGATGTGGCGGCCGGTCAGCAGCATGTCGCAGGCGATGGTGTAGGGGATCTGGCGAACCAGTCGCACCGCGGAACCGCCCATCGGGTACAGGCTCCACTTGGCCTCGGAGATGCCGAATTTCGCGCTCTCGCCCGCGACGCGGATATCGGTGCCCTGCAGGATCTCGGTGCCGCCGGCGATGGCCGGGCCCTCGACCGCGGCGATCAGCGGCTTGGTGAGACGACGACCCTTCAGCAGGCCGTCGATGCGTGACGGGTCGTAGCTGCCGTCCTTGAACGAGTCGCCCGGCGGCTTCTTGGTGGCGCCCTTGAGGTCCATGCCTGCGCAGAAGTAGCCGCCGGCCCCGGTGAGGATGCAGCTGCGGATCTCCGGATCGCTGTCGACATGGTCCCAGGCCTCGACCATTATCGAGAGCATCTCGCCGGACAGCGCATTGCGCGCCTCGGGCCGGTTGAGCGTCACGATGAGGGTGTGTCCGCGCTGCTCGATAAGGGCGTCGGGGCCCTTTGTGGTCTCACTCATCGGGTATGGCCTCTCTGCATTCGTGACCCGGACTTGTCTCGAAATGTAACACGTTCTAGTTTAGGTGCCATGGCCCTGAACATCGCCGATCTCGCCGAGCATGCCATCGACGCCGTGCCGGACCGCGTCGCCCTCATCTGCGGTGACGAACAGCTGACCTACGCCCAACTCGAGGAGAAGGCCAACCGACTGGCCCATTACCTCACCGACCAAGGCGTCAAGAAGGACGACAAGGTCGGGCTGTACTGCCGCAACCGCATCGAGATCGTGATCGGGATGCTGGGCATCGTCAAGGCCGGCGCCATCCTGGTCAACGTCAACTTCCGCTATGTCGAGGGCGAACTGAAGTACCTGTTCGACAATTCCGACATGGTCGCGCTGATCCACGAGCGCCGCTACGCCGACCGGGTCGCCAACGTGCTGCCCGAGACGCCGGCGGTCAAGACCGTCCTCGTCGTGGAGGACGGCACAGAAGGTCCAGCCGACGACTACCTCAGATACGGCGGGGTGCCGTTCGAGGATGCCCTGGCGCTCGGCTCACCCGAGCGCGACTTCGGCCCGCGCAGCGAGGACGACATCTACCTGCTCTACACCGGCGGCACCACCGGTTTCCCCAAGGGTGTGATGTGGCGTCACGAGGACATCTACCGAGTGCTGTTCGGCGGCACCGACTTTGCCACCGGCGAGCCGATCGCCGATGAGTACGACCTGTCCAAGCAGGCCAAGGAGAACGCACCGATGGTGCGGCTGCCGATCCCGCCGATGATCCACGGGGCCACCCAGTCGGCGACGTGGATGGCGCTGTTCTCCGGCCAGACCGTGGTGCTGACACCGGAATTCGACGCCGACCAGGTGTGGCGCCTGATCCACGACCACAAGGTCAACCTGCTGTTCTTCACCGGTGACGCAATGGCCCGGCCGCTGCTCGACGCACTGCTGGCCCACCAGGACGAAGGGAACACCTACGACCTGTCGTCGCTCTTCCTGCTCGCCAGCACCGCGGCGCTGTTCTCCACCAGCCTCAAGGAGAAGTTCCTGGAATTGCTGCCCAACCGGGTCATCACCGATTCGATCGGATCCTCGGAGACCGGCTTCGGCGGCACCAGCATCGTGGCCAAGGGGCAGAGCCACACCGGCGGCCCACGGGTCACCATCGACAAGAACACCAAGGTGCTCGACGAGGACGGCAACGAGGTCGTGCCCGGGTCGGGAGTGCGCGGCATCATCGCCAAGTGCGGGCACATCCCGGTCGGCTACTTCAAGGACGAGAAGAAGACGGCCGAGACCTTCCGCACCTATAACGGTGTGCGGTATGCGATTCCGGGTGACTACGCCGAGGTCGAGGCCGACGGCAGCGTGACCATGCTGGGCCGCGGTTCGGTGTCCATCAACTCCGGTGGCGAGAAGATCTACCCCGAAGAGGTCGAGGCCGCCCTCAAGGGCCACCCCGATGTGTTCGATGCCCTGGTCGTCGGCGTGCCCGATGAGCGCTTCGGTCAGCACGTCGCCGCCGTGGTGCAACCCCGCGAGGGCACCCGTCCGACATTGGCCGAACTCGATGCCCATGTGCGCACCGAGATCGCCGGATACAAGGTGCCGCGCAGCCTCTGGCTGGTCGACGAGGTGAAGCGCTCGCCCGCCGGCAAGCCGGATTACCGCTGGGCCAAGGACACCACCGAGGAGCGTGCCGCCGATGATGTGCACGCCAAGCACGCAGGAGCCGCATCGTGAGAACCGAACTCTGCGAACGGTTCGGGATCGAATACCCGATCTTCGTGTTCACCCCGTCGGAGAAGGTGGCCGCCGCGGTCAGCAAGGCCGGTGGTCTCGGCGTACTGGGCTGCGTGCGGTTCAACGATGCCGACGACCTGGAGAACGTCCTGCAGTGGATGGACGCCAACACCGACGGTAAGCCCTACGGCGTCGACATCGTGATGCCGGCCAAGGTACCCACCGAGGGCACCAGCGTCGACATCGACAAGCTGATCCCGCAGGATCACCGCGATTTCGTCGCCAAGACGCTGGCCGATCTGGGTGTGCCGCCGCTGCCGGAGGACGAGGCGAAATCCGAGGGCGTGCTGGGCTGGCTGCACTCGGTGGCCCGCAGCCACGTCGAGGTCGCGCTCAAGCATCCGATCAAGCTCATCGCCAACGCGCTCGGCTCGCCGCCCAAGGACGTCATCGACCAGGCGCACGCCGCCGGGGTTCCGGTGGCGGCCCTGGCCGGCAGCGCCAAACACGCGTTGCGCCATGCCGAGAACGGAGTCGACATCGTCGTCGCGCAGGGCCATGAGGCCGGCGGGCACACCGGGGAGATCGGCTCGGTGGTGCTGTGGCCCGAGATCGTCGACGCCCTCGACGGCAAAGCCCCGGTGCTGGCCGCCGGCGGTATCGGCACCGGCCGCCAGGTCGCCGCCGCACTCGCGCTGGGCGCCCAGGGCGTCTGGATGGGCTCGGCGTTCCTGACCTCGGCCGAGTACGACCTCGGAGTGCGGCAGTCCTCGGGTGTGTCGACCATCCAGCAGGCCATGCTGGACGCCACGTCCGCCGACACCGTGCGACGCAAGATCTACACCGGTAAGCCGGCCCGGCTGCTCAAGAGCCGCTGGACCGACGCCTGGGATGCCGAGGGCGCGCCGGATCCGCTGCCGATGCCGCTGCAGAACATCCTCGTCAGCGAGGCGCATCAGCGGATGAACGAGAACAGCGATCCGACGGCCGTCGCGATGCCGGTGGGCCAGATCGTCGGTCGGATGAACGAGATCCGTCCGGTGGCCGAGATCATCGCCGAACTCGTCAGCGGCTTCGAAGAGGCCACCAAGCGTCTGGACGGGATCGCCGGCAGCTAGCGTCCGGGCAGCTTCTGCACCAACTGGATCATCGGGGTCAGTGCCTTCTGCCACAGCGTCTGCGAAATCCCGAGTGGGGCATCGAGGTTGATGACCCGTGCGGTGGAGACCGTTTGTGATTCGGTGTACTTCAGGATGCCGTCCGCACCGTGTCGGCGGCCCACGCCGGAGGCCTTCATCCCACCCATCGGTGCGGCGGTGCTACCGAATGCCAGGGCGTAGCCCTCGTCCACATTGACGGTGCCGGCCTGCAGACGCGCCGCGATGGCCTCACCCTCGGCCTTGCTGCCCGCCCACACACTGGCGTTCAGCCCGTATTCGGTGTCGTTGGCCCGCTCGATGGCCTCGTCGATATCGGCCACCGGATAGATCGAGACCAGGGGACCGAAGGTCTCGTTGCGTCCACACTCCATCTCATCGGTCACATCGGTCAGCAGCGTCGGCTCATAGAACAGCGGCCCGAGGTCGGGGCGTGCCCTGCCACCGGCAATCACCGTGGCGCCCTTGGCCGTTGCGTCATCGACATGCCGCATCATGGTCTTGACCTGGTCCTCGGACATCAGGCTGCCCATATCGGCGGTGAAGTCGTAGGCCGTGGACAGTCGCATGCCGCGCACCCGATCGCCGAATTTGGTGATGAACTCGTCGGCGACCTCACGCTCGACGTAGATCCGCTCGATGGAGATGCACAGTTGCCCGGCGTTGGAGAAGCAGGCGCGGGTGGCGGCCTTGGCGGCCACGTCGATGTTCGCGTCCTTGGTGACGATCATGGGGTTCTTGCCGCCCAGTTCGGCCGAGAAGCCGATGAGCCGGCGCCCGCATTGTTCGGCCAGGGTGCGCCCGGTCGCCGTGGACCCGGTGAACATCAGATAGTCGCAGTGCTCGACGATCGCGGTGCCCACCACCGATCCCGGCCCGGGCACCACGGCGAACAGATCGCGGGGAACACCTGCGGCATAGAGCAGTTCGGCGTTGGCCAGCGTGCAGTACGGGGTTTGACTGTCGGGCTTGACGACGACCGCGTTTCCGGCCAGCAGCGCCGGGATGGAATCCGAGATCGACAGCGCCATCGGATAGTTCCACGGCGAGATGACACCGATGACGCCCTTGGGCCAGTGGTTGACCACGGTCTTGACCAGGCCGGGCAGCAGACCCTGGACACGTTTGGGAGACAACAGCCTGTTCGCCTCGCGCGCGTAGTAGCGCGCGTTGAGCATCATGTCCAGGATCTCCTCCTGGGCGGCGGCGCGAGCCTTGCCGGTTTCGGCCTGCGCCACGTCCATCAGGAAATCGCGGTGTTCGATGACCAGGCTGCGGAACCGCTCCATGATGGCGGCGCGCTCGTGGACCGGTCGCGCGGCCCAGGCGGCCTGTGCCGCGCGGGCCTTGGTGAAGGCGGCGGAGACGTCCTCGGCGGTGCCGACCGGAATGGTGGTGAGTTCCTTGCCGGTGAACACCTCGTAGATCGCCCGGGACTGGCGGGCATCGATGTCCTCGATGGCGCAGAGAGCCCGCAGACGGGCGAAAGCGGCGGCGGCGGACGGAGCGGGCATGCCGACTCTCCCTACTGGTGAGTAACGTGCTGATATCGGCCCAACCTACCCGGTACCGTCGGTCCGGCCAAGGCGCATGGGGTTGAATCTGGGCATGATCGGACGACCGAGGGATGCCTCGATCGACGACCGCGTGCTCGCCGTGACGCGGGAACTGCTGGTCGAGGTGGGCTGGGATGAGTTGAGCGTGCGGTTGGTGGCTGCCCGCGCCGGGGTGGGACGCTCGAGTCTGAACCGGCGGTGGTCCTCCAAGGCCGAACTGGTGCTGCACGCCATCCTCGGCGAGACGCCCGATATGTCGCCGTTCTCCGGCACCGATCTGACGGGGTGGATCGACTGGGTGGTGCGCGGCAGTCGCCTGTTGTTCGGCCGCGCCGATGTCAGGGAGGCCGTGCCCGGTCTGCTGCTGGCGCTGCGCGAGAACGACGAGATGCGCAGGTCGCTGTGGGCGGGGTTCAGCACGCCGGCGGTCGAGCTGTTCGCCGCCCAGGGTTACGGCTCGGAGGCCGATGCGCGGGCAGCCTTGGCGATGGCGGCCGGCGCCGCGCTGTTCGTTACGACGGTGGCCGTCGAGGACGACTCCGCGCAGTTGCAGGATCGGCTGGTGTCCCTGCTGACCTCAGCGCTGCAGGCAGGCCAGGATGGCGGCGCCGGGTGAGCGCCATTCGCCGATGCCGAGGTCGGTCAGGGTGTGCGCATCATCGGTCGGCGTCGCGGAGGTCAGCAGCAGCGCGGCCTCGTGGCTGATGCCGTCACCCAGCGGCAGGAACCGCGCGGTCAGGTCGGCCATCCGCCCGATGCCCCGAAAAACGCTCGGAGCCAACGGTATCCGCCGGATGTGCTGACCGCGGCCGTGTTCCAGCAGGTCGATCATCTCGTCGAACGCGACGAGTCGGCCGCCGCA
This sequence comes from Mycobacterium sp. NPDC003323, assembly GCF_053589535.1. Taxonomy (NCBI): domain Bacteria; kingdom Bacillati; phylum Actinomycetota; class Actinomycetes; order Mycobacteriales; family Mycobacteriaceae; genus Mycobacterium; species Mycobacterium sp. NPDC003323. The sequence continues at coordinate 129,180 of NZ_JBSFSB010000003.1, read as the reverse complement.
CACATAGCGCTGCGGTCCGCGGCCCGGTGACATGAGCCGCTGGTGCACGTCGGCCACATCGGCGACATCGATCATCTGCATACCGCCGGACATCCGCGGGGCCAGACCGTATTCGAGGATCGGTGCCCAGCCCCGTTCGGTCACCCCGGGCGCGGTCGCGAGCGCCGGTCCGACCACGCTGGAGGGATAGGTGATCACCACCGGCGCGCCGAGATCCTGCAGTCGGCGCGCGGCCCGGTCGGCATACGCTTTGGTCTGCGCGTACGGGCTGCGCCCGGGTGCCGGCGGAGTGTTCTCGGTGATGACGCCGTCCGGCGCGGGGAACAGGGCGCTGTAACTGCTCACGCAGACCACGGGATCCAGACCGGCCCCGGTGGCTCGCAGCAACAGCGACTCGGTGGCGTAGGCGTTGATCTCCCACATGAGCTGGGCGCGCCTGCGGTCGGTGCCGACGACTCCGGCCGCGTGGACCACCGCGTCGCAGCCGGTCATCAGGTTGTCGAGGCACGCGTTATCGCGAACATCGCCCTCGACGGTCGCCACTTCGCCGTGGCGTCGAAGGTGCGCGATGACCGTTGCGCCGTGCGTCGCGGGCTCGACCAGTAGGCGCACCCGGTGTCCGGCGTCGAGCAGCGCGCGGGTGATGTGTGCGCCGAGATAGCCGGTGCCGCCGGTGATGGCGATGCGCATGCGGACCTCCTGGTATGTTTCGATGCCAATGGTATCGAAATCTTTCACGCCGCATCCGCTCGGCCCGCTGACGTTGAAGAACAGGTTCATCAAGGCGGCCACCTTCGAGGGCGTGATGGCCCGCGGCAACGTCACCGATGAGCTGATCGACTTCCATGCCGAGGTCGCCCGCGGCGGCGCCGCCATGACCACGGTTGCCTACCTGGCCATCTCGCCGGGCGGACGGGTGCACCGGGACACCATCGTGTTGGACAGGGCTCGCGGACGAGACCTGCGCCGGCTGACCGACACCGTGCACGCCGAGGGAGCTCTGGTCGGCGCCCAGATCGGGCATGCCGGACTGGTCGCCAACACGATCTCCAACCGTGCCCCCTCGCTGGCGCCGAGCACCCGGTTCAGTGCACCGGCGATGGGCCGGGTCAGGGGTGCCACCGAGGCCCAGATCGCCTCGGTGATCGACGATTTCGGTGCCGCGGCGCGCCATGCCGTCGAGGCGGGCTTCGATGCCGTCGAGATCCACATGGGCCACGGCTACCTGCTCAGCTCGTTCTTCAGCCCGAACCTCAACAAACGCACCGACGGCTTCGGCGGTGATGTCACCCGGCGTGCCGAGCTGGCACGCCGGGTAGCCGAGCGGGTACGCCGGGAGGTCGGAGAGTCCGTGGCGGTCACCGCCAAGTTCAACATGGACGACGGTGTCCCCGGCGGCTTCTGGTTGACCGACAGTCTGCCCACCGCCGCGCTGCTGCAATCCGACGGACATCTGGACGCCCTGCAACTCACCGGCGGCAGTTCGCTGAGCAACCCGATGTACTACTTCCGCGGGCCGGTCCCGATGGCCGAGTTCATCGAATCCCAGCCGGTGCCGGTTGGCTGGGGACTGCGGATCATAGGGCGCAGGCTGTTTCGGGAGTATCCGTTCGAGGAGGCCTATTTCGCCGCATCGGCGCGGCAGTTCCGCGATGTGCTCACCATGCCGCTGATCATGCTCGGTGGGATCAATCGACTGGCCACCGTCGAGACGGCGCTGGCCGATGGCTTCGAATTCGTCGCGATGGCACGTGCGCTGTTGCGCGAACCCGATCTGGTCAACCGCTTTCGCCGCGGACAGAGTGGCGTCGCGTTGTGCGTGCACTGCATGAAGTGCATGCCCACCGTGTACACCGGTACCCGGTGCGTACTGCGCGGACAGGCCATAATGTCCGGGTGAGTGCAGAGCGGATAGTCCTGGTCAAGTGGGGCCCGGGACTGGCGGTCGGCGCGTTGGTCGCGACCGCCGCGCTCTGGCTGGTACCGCTGGGATATCTGCTGGCGGGTTCTTACACGGGTACCGATCTGGTGCTGCGGTGCCTCGGGATCGCCGTCTTGGCGGTGCCGTTCGGGTGGGTCGCCTGGCGGGTCCCCAAGACGCTGCGCGGTATGGGGTTGATCGTTGATGCCGCAGGCATCCACCCATTCGACGGCGGCGTCGTCGACACCATCGGCTGGCATGAGATCGCCGCCGTCGGATTCGGTTCCTACACCGGCACTTATCGCGGCATGCAGACCAAAACCATGGCGGGGCTGGAGATCTACCTCGCGGACTCGGCGCGGGTCGCCGATCATCCCCGGCTGCGCAACGACTGGCAAGCCGTCGCTGCGCCGACGCCGGGGCTCTCCGACGGCTGTTTCCGCTACACCGTGTCCCCATACGGTGATGCCGGCGCCCGCATCGAAGCTGCGGTGCGCCGGCATCGTCCACAGCAGTGGATGGGACCGTTCCTGCATGCGCGCTAGGGCGTGACGACGGTCTCCGAGTCGATGACATCGGTTGCCGCACCGATGATATCGGCTTGGTTTTCCAAACCGTCGGCGTTGAGCTGCAGCACGTAGAGGCCGTCGGCGGCCTCGATGACCACGGTCTTCTGAGCGACGATCTTGGTCAGCCCATCCTGCTGCCACGTACCGCCCAACTGGAAGGCCGGGAACCCGCTCAGCGTGCTCTCGTCGCCCTCGTTCCAACCTTCATAGCCCGGCAGGTTCTCCAGTTCGCCGGGCGCCAGCTCGATGATCTTGTCCGGGTCGACGTCGCCGGTCAGTTTGGACACCAGCGCCATGATGCTCGGGGTGTACTCGGCGGCCTCCGGACCGGTGTAGACCATTGCGCTGTAGGCCCATTCGGGTGTGTCCGCGCCGGCATCCTCCCAGCCGTCCGGGAACGGCAGCTCGATGACGGGGGAGCCGGGATCACCTGGTTTGACCGGTGTCTCCTCGATGCCGTTGTCCTGGATGTAGCTGGCGATCGTATCGTTGGGCCCGGGGGCGTCCTCGTCACGCGGGGGCACCTCGGACTCTGGGGTTCTGGGCTCCGATTCGCGAGTCGAGGACTCCCGCGAGATGTCCGGCGAAGCCGTCGGCGTGCCCTCGGTGGTCCTGGTGTCCGCGCCACACCCGGACAGGATCAATCCCAATGCCGTGGCCAGCGCCGCGACACCGGCAAGCGCAGATGTCCTCATCGAAAACCCTCCGTCTCAAGGCCGTGCTCATGGCAAACGCTTGCCGTCTCGAAACGTGAGCGTAATGCACCCGTCGCAGCCCGGCGCTGCGTAGAACTACTCGATCACCGCTACGGTGCCCCGGTCGGGCCGAGGACGTACCGGCCGGAATCCGGATGTCGGTACCAGCCGGCGGCGGCGTGGGTGCCGCCGTCGACGTGCAGGGTCTGACCGGTGATGTAGCCGGCCAGGTCCGAGGCCAGGAACACCGCGGCGCCGGCCACCTCGTCGACGTGACCGGCCCGGCCCAGCGGCACCATCCGCGCCGAATTCTCCAGGCGTTGCGGTGTTGCCATCGCCGCCAAGCCCTCGGTCAGGGTGAAGTCCGGGGCCACCGCGTTCACCCGAATACCGTGTTCGGCGAGCTCGAGCGCGGCCGTGCGGGTGTAGTTGATGACGCCGGCCTTGGCCGCGGCGTACGCGGCGTAGCCGGGTGCCGCGCGCACTCCCTCGATCGAGGTGACGTTGATGATGCTCCCGGGATGGCCCGCCGCGACCATCGTGCGGGCGACCCGCTGCGTGCACAGCAGGACGTGCCGGAGATTGGCGCGGTACAACGCATCCCAGGCGTTCTCCGAGGTGTCCAGCAAGGGCGAGGCAAAGGTGCCACCGGCATTGTTGACCAGGATGTGCACCGACCCGAACCGGTCCACCGTGCGGGCCAGCGCATCGTCGACGGCCGCGGCATCCCGGACATCGGTCACCAGGCCCAGGGCACCGATCTCGGCTGCCGCGGCGGCGCAGGTCGGCTCGTCACGCTCCCAGATGGCGACCCGCGCGCCGAACGCGGCCAGCCCGGCGGCCACCCCCCGGCCGATCCCCGCACCGCCGCCGGTGACGACGGCGACCCTGCCGTGCAGTGACGCCGCGGACGGGTCGATGGCCATGGCGAGACTGTAACGCGCCTCATCGCCGTTCGGGGGTGACCGTTGCGGTCCCGACGTACTCGGTGATGGCGTCGGCGGCGAGCTCGGCGCCGTCGGCCCGCCGGATCTGCTCACCCAGGGTGGCGGCGGCCCCGCGGTAGCCGGCGGTGTGCAACACCGTCTCGACCGCTCGGCGGATGCGTTGCGGACCGGCATGTTTGGGCAACGTGATGCCGGCACCGGCCCGGGCGATGGCCTGCCCGACGCCCTTCTGGTCGATCAGCGGATTCGCCGGGATGACAATCACCGGCACACCGAAGGACAGCGCGCGCATCGTCGTGCTGTGCCCGCCGTGGCCGATCACCAGGGATGCCGTGGCCAGCACCTCGTCGTGGTCCAACCAGGCATGCATGGCCGCGTTGGCGGGAACCCGCAGGCCGCGGTCATCGACGGCGGGTCCCACCGTGACGACGGCCTCGACCGTCATCGTGGCGATGGCATCGAGGATGTGCTGCAGCATCCGGCGCTGGCCGGCGAACGCGCAGGTGCTGAGGCTGATCAGGATGCGCGGCGTGGGTTGGGGCGATGCCGCACGTGGCGTGCCCTGCCAGACAACGCCGACGTGGCGCACCGGTGGCTGCCCGCGGACCGGATCGAGGTCGGCGCGGGCGCTGACGACCTGCAGGGCGGTGGTGTGCTCGGCCGCCAGCGGCCGGATCCCCCTGGCGCGCAGCGACCATCCCAACGGACCGGCCGCCATGTCCTGTACCGCGCGATAGAAACAATGGACGAAGACGACGGTCGGGAACTCGGATCCGAGCACCTCGGCGACGGCCGCCGCGAACACCATGTCGACGATCACCGCGTCGACGCCGTGGTGTCGCGCGGCGTCGAGGGCGCAGGCTCCGATGCGGCGATCGCCGGCCACCCTCGCGAAGTCGACCATCATCACCGGCAGCGGACGCTGGTCGACGGGGGAGAACGGCGGGACACCGACGAAGGGCTCGAACGTGAGGCCGGCCTGTGCGGCCTTGTCCCGCACGCCGGTGTGCACGACGGCGCCGCGGCGCTGCAGCGTCCGGGCCACCTTCAGTTGCGGGGGAAGGTTGCCACCACCGTCGAACAGGCAGAACAGCAGCTTCATCACGCGACGCTACGTCCAACCCACCCTCATGTCCATAGACATGGGATCGGGGTCTTGCGCCGCTCAGCGCCGGATTTCGTGCACCGGGTCAGAGCAATCCAGGGCTTGGGCGGACAGTTCGCGTTTGAGCACCTTGAACGTCTCGGTACGCGGCAGTGTCGTCGCGATCCGGACGAACGACGGCCACTGTTTGGTTCCCAGATCGGGCTGCTCGGCCAGGAAGGTGCGGAATCGCTCGGCGTCGAACTGCTTCCCCGGTGCGAGCACCAGCGCGGCCATCACCCGGTCGCCGACCGCCGGATCGGGGATCGGATAGACCGCCACCTCGGCGATATCGTCATGGCGCAGCAGGATTCGCTCGATGGGTGCGGTGCCGAGATTCTCGCCGTCGACGCGCATCCAGTCGCCGAGACGGCCGGCGAAGTAGATGTAGCCGTCCTCGTCCCGGTAGGCGAGGTCCCCCGAGTGGTAGACGCCGCCGGCCATCCGTTCGCTCTCGGCCTCAGGGCAGTTGTAGTAACCGCGGAACCACCCCGGGCCGGTCGGGTTCACGATCTCGCCGACGACGCCGGGCGGGCACGGATCGCCGGTCTCCACGTCGACGATCGCGACCTCGTCGGTCAGCGGTCCCAGCGAACCGTCGGGGGTGTCGGGCGTCCGCGCGATCGCGACGCCGCCCTCGGTCGATCCGAAACCGTCGACGACCCGGACATCGAACCGCGCGGCGAAGCGCTGCAGGTCCCGGGGCGCGCCCTCGTTGCCGTACAGGAACTTCAACGGATTGTCGCTGTCACCCGGTTGCTCGGGGGTGGCCAGGACATAGGACAGCGGTTTGCCGACATAGTTGGCATAGGTGGCGCCGTAACGCCGCACGTCGGGGATGAACTGCGACGCGGAGAACTTGCGGCGCAACGCGATCGAGGCGCCGGCTGCGGTGGCCACCGACCAGCCGGCCATGATGGCGTTGGAGTGGAACAGCGGCATGGACAGGTAGCAGGTGTCGGCGGGGCCGAGCCCGAAGCGTTCGGCGAGCATCCGGCCGGGGAAGGCGACCTTGTCATGGGTGACCCGGACCGCCTTGGGTTCTCCGCTGGTGCCGGAGGTGAAGATCAGCATGAACAGGTCGTCACCGGACACGTCGGCGAAGTTGACCGGCGTATCGCGCTGCGCCGCGAGTTCGGTTGCCCAGGCAGCCGATTCGACGTCGATGGTCTCGATACCGTCGGGGACCGCGGCATCACTGTCGGCCAGGACGAACTGACAGTCGGCCCGTACCGCGTCGGCCGCCAGCGCCGCCCCGCGCCGGGTCGGGTTCAGTCCGACCGGGACGATCCCGGACAGCCCGGCCGCCACCAGCACGGTCGAGAAGAATGTGGTGTTGCCGAGCAGCACGCCGATGTGCGGTGGTCGTGAAGGGTCCAGCCGGGCCTGCAGGGCGGCCGCCAGGGCCGCCCCGTCGGCCAGGTGTTGGCGCCACGAGGTGAACGAATCCTGCTCGTGGACACCACGATCGACGACGTCGACCAGCGGTGTGAGCAGCTCGGCTACGGTCGGTCCGGCCACCGCTAGACGGGAGTGTCGGCCAGTTCGCGGCCGATGCGCAGCAGCTGACCGGTGGCGCTGCCGACCGCGAACTCGGTCTGCTTGGCGGCCAGGAAGTACCGATGGATCGGATGATCCATGTCGATGCCGACGCCGCCGTGCACGTGCACCACGGTGTGCACGACGCGATGTCCGGCGTCGGCGGCCCAGAACGCGGCACTGGCGACGTCGATATCGGCCGGTAGGTCCTCCGACAGCCGCCACGCGGCCTGGGTCAGCGTCGACCGCAGCGCCTTGACGTCGATGTACCCGTCGGCCAGCCGCGCGGACACCGCCTGGAAGCTGCCGATCGGCCGGTCGAACTGTTCGCGCTCGCGGGCGTACTGTGCGGTGAGTTCCAGCGCCCGCTCCAGTACGCCGAGCTGAAATGCACTGCGGCCCAAGGCATGACGTGTGGTCAACCAGTCGGAAACCTCGGTGCCGCCGACCACGCGTGCGGCGTCCACCGCGGTATCGCTGAGTTCCAAATGGCCGACCGCGCCGTGTCCGGTGGTGTCCAGTGCGGACACCGTGACACCCGGGTCGGCGGCGGTGACCAGGAAGACCTGGGTGCCGTTCCCGGTTTCGGCGGGCACCAGGAACGCATCGGCCACCGGGCCGTAGGAGACCTGGGTGCGTGACCCGGTCAGCCGGAATCCGGTGCCGTCAGCCCGCGCTTGCACCGGGCCCTGACCCATCTCGCCGTCCAGTGCCACCGTGACGATCTTGGTCCCGTTGACGGCCGGGACCGCCCAGTCCTGGTGCAGTGTCTCGGATCCGAACTCGGCCAGTGCGCCGGCGGCCAGCACGGCCGATTCCAGATAGGGCACGGCGGCCAGTTGCCGGCCCAGCGCGGTGAGCACCGCAGCCTGCTCGAGGACCCCAAATCCGCCGCCGCCCAACGACTCCGGCGCTGCGGTGGACAGGATGTCGGCCTCGATCAGCTTGGCCCACAGGTCGCGGTCGAAGCGCTGATCCAGCCCATCGAGCGCGCGCTGGTGTTCGTTGGTGACCACGGATTCGGTGATGGTTCGGACCAGGCCGCCCAGATCGACGGAGGCCTCGGTGGGGGTGAAATCCATTGTCGTTCCTATCGGTTCACTCGGGGCAGGCCGAGCGCGACCATGCCGATGATGTCGCGCTGGATCTCGTTGGTGCCGCCGCCGAAGGTCAGGATCAGGCAGGACCGGTGCATCCGCTCGATCCGACCGCGCAGCAGCGCGCCCGGGGATCCGGACCGCAGGGTCGCCGATGTGCCCAGCACCTCCATCAGCAGGCGGTAGGCCTCGGTGGCCAGTTCGGTGCCGAACACCTTGGCCGCGGACGCATCCGCGGGTGAGGGCGCCGCGTCGGTGGACGAGGCCAGCTCCCAGTTGATCAACTTGAGCACCTCGGCCTTGGCGTGCACGCGAGCCAGGTTCAGCTGCACCCACTCGGAGTCGATGAGGCGCTTGCCGTGAACGTCCTTGGTGTTCTGCGCCCATTCGCGAACACCGCTGAGTGCGACGAAGATCGGCTGTGCCGAGACCAGGGCCACGCGTTCGTGGTTGAGCTGGTTGGTGACCAGCTTCCAGCCCGCATTCTCCTCACCGACCAACGCGGACTTCGGAACCCGGACGTCCTGGTAGTAGGTGGCGCTGGTGTCGACGCCGGACATGGTGTGCACCGGGGTCCAGGAGAACCCTTCGGCGGTGGTGGGCACGATCAGCATCGAGATGCCGCGGTGCTTCTTGGCCTCGGGATTGGTGCGCACCGCCAGCCAGACATAGTCGGCATAGGCGATCAGCGAGGTCCACATCTTCTGGCCGTTTATGACGTAGTCGTCCCCGTCGTGCACCGCGGTGGTGCGCAGCGAGGCCAGGTCGGTGCCTGCGCCCGGCTCGGAATAGCCGATCGAGAAGTGCAGTTGGCCGGCCGCGATCTTGGGCAGGAAGAACTTCTTCTGCTCCTCGGTCCCGAAGTGCATGATGGTCGGCGCCACCGAATTGATGGTCAGGAACGGCACCGGCACATTGGCGATGGCCGCTTCGTCGTTGAAGATCAGGCCGTCCATCGGGGGGCGGGCCTGGCCGCCGTACTCGGTCGGCCAGGACAGCGTCAGCCAGCCGTCCTTGCCCATCTGCTCGACGGTTTCGCGGTACACGTTGCCGCGCCCCATCTCGCCGTCGCTGGCGGCCAGTGCCTCGGCACGCTCCGGGGTCATGAGTTTGGTGAAATACGACCGCAGTTCGCGGCGCAGCTCCTCCTGCTCGGCGGTGTAACCGATCCGCATGGCGACATCCTGTCTGTCTGAGGTTGCGGGGCCACCGACCGGAGATCGGTTGCCCGCCGATATGCTCGTTGTAACACGTTCTAGTCTTGCGGTCCAGGGCGGTACCGTTAGCCTGCACATGGGCACACAGCCCGTGCCCGGAGCGCGAGGAGGTTCACATGCACGTAGAAGTCGACCGTGACCGCTGCGAAGGCAATGCGGTGTGTCTCGGGATTGCTCCCGACCTGTTTGATCTCGATGACGACGACTATGCCGTCGTGAAAGCCGACCCGGTACCCGCCGACCAGGAGGACCTGGCCGAGCAGTCCGTGGCCGAATGCCCCCGGGCAGCCCTGATCCGAAAAGACTAGAGGTATTCATAACCGTGGCCCCAGAAGCAGCGACGAACTCGAACCCGATCGACCTGTCCGGAAAGGTCGCCGTCGTCACCGGCGCGGCGGCCGGCCTGGGTCGGGCCGAAGCGATAGGCCTGGCTCGCGCCGGCGCGACGGTCGTGGTCAACGACATGGCGGGCGCGTTGGACAAATCCGATGTGCTGGCCGAGATCGAGGCCGCCGGGTCCAAGGGCGTCGCCGTGCCCGGTGACATCAGTGCCCGCAGTACCGCCGACGAACTCGTGGAGACCGCGGACCGCCTCGGCGGGCTGGGCATCGTCGTCAACAATGCCGGCATCACCCGGGACAAGATGCTGTTCAACATGTCCGACGAGGACTGGGACGCGGTGATCGCCGTTCATCTGCGCGGGCACTTCCTGCTGACCCGCAACGCGGCGGCGTACTGGAAGGCCAAGGCCAAGGAATCTGCCGATGGTCAGGTGTACGGACGGATTGTCAACACCTCGTCCGAGGCGGGCATCGCCGGCCCGGTCGGACAGGCCAATTACGGTGCCGCCAAGGCCGGTATCACCGCGTTGACGCTGTCGGCGGCCCGCGGGCTCAGCCGGTACGGGGTGCGTGCCAACGCGATCGCCCCGCGGGCCCGCACCGCGATGACCGCCGGTGTGTTCGGCGAAGCACCGGAACTCGGCGACGGCGAGGTCGATGCGTTGTCCCCGGAACACGTCGTCACGCTGGTGACCTATCTGTCCTCGCCGGCGGCCAAGGATGTCAACGGGCAGTTGTTCATCGTGTACGGCCCGACGGTGACGTTGGTCGCCGCACCGGTGGCGGCCGAGCGCTTCGAGGCCGCCGGCGCAGCATGGGACCCGGCCGCACTGAGCGCGACGCTCGGAGACTTCTTTGCTAAGAGGGACCCGAATATCGGATTCTCCGCTACCGAGCTCATGGGTTCTTGATTTCGGAGAATGGTGTTTCCGGCCGTCTTCAGTCGGTTAGAACACGTTCTAGAATGACGTCGATCACAGTGGCGTTGACATGCATAAATAGGATTTTTCCAAGAAGTTTGCCGTTCTTTGACACTGTGAACGTGTTCTAGTTACTATGAGCCCGCTCACTAAGGGCAGCGTGCAAATCAGGGGTGGAAAGCCCGCCGGAGCGAACAGATTCCCGCTATTGTCGGGTACTTCGCCACGACGGGACGACAGCCCCATTCGAGAATGGAGTCGAGGTTGATCGAACAGCTTTCGGCTCCGGCGCGGGCCGTGGGCGGGTTCGTCGAAATGACCATCGACACCTTCGTCAAGATGTGGCGCAGGCCCTTCCAGTTCCGCGAGTTCCTCGACCAGACCTGGATGATCGCGCGGGTGTCACTGGTCCCGACGCTGCTGGTCTCCATCCCGTTCACCGTGCTGGTCGCCTTCACGCTCAACATCCTGCTCCGCGAGATCGGCGCGGCCGACCTGTCCGGTGCCGGTACGGCTTTCGGCACCATCACCCAGCTCGGCCCGGTGGTGACGGTGCTCGTGGTCGCCGGCGCGGGCGCCACCGCCATCTGTGCCGACCTCGGCGCCCGCACCATCCGCGAGGAGATCGACGCGATGCGGGTGCTGGGCATCGACCCGATCCAGCGCCTCGTGGTGCCCCGGGTGCTCGCCTCGACCTTCGTGGCGGTGCTGCTCAACGGGCTGGTCTGCGCCATCGGCCTGTCCGGTGGCTACGTCTTCTCGGTCTTCCTGCAGGGCGTGAACCCGGGTGCGTTCATCAACGGGCTGACCATCCTGACCGGCCTCGGCGAGTTGGTGCTGGCCATGTTCAAGGCCCTGCTGTTCGGTCTGCTGGCCGGTCTGGTCGGCTGCTACCGCGGCCTCACGGTGCAGGGCGGCCCCAAGGGTGTGGGTATCGCGGTGAACGAGACCGTGGTCTACGCCTTCATCTGTCTGTTCGTCGTCAACGTCATCCTGACCGCCGTCGGCGTCCGGGTCCTGGAACGGTAGGGGACCTGGACATGAGTTACGACGCGACACTCCGACTGCGCCGGTTCTTCCGGGGCGTGCCCCGCACGGTGGACAACATCGGCGAACAGGCGCTGTTCTACGGCGAGTCGATGCGCTACATCCCCAACGCCCTCACCCGCTACCGCAAGGAGACCATCCGACTGGTCGCCGAGATGACCATGGGCGCGGGCGCGCTGGTCATGATCGGTGGCACCGTCGGCGTCGCGGCATTCCTCACCCTGGCCTCCGGCGGCGTCATCGCCGTGCAGGGCTACTCCTCGCTGGGCAACATCGGTATCGAGGCGCTGACCGGCTTCCTGTCGGCATTCCTCAACGTGCGCATCGTCGCCCCGGTGATCGCCGGGATCGCGCTGGCCGCCACCATCGGGGCCGGCACCACGGCACAGTTGGGCGCCATGCGTGTCGCCGAGGAGATCGACGCCGTGGAAGCGATGGCGGTGCACGCGGTTTCGTACCTGGTGTCCACCCGCATCATCGCCGGACTGATCGCCATCGTGCCGCTGTACTCGTTGTCGGTGCTGGCGGCGTTCTTCGCCGCGCGGTTCACCACGGTGTTCATCAACGGCCAGAGCGCCGGGCTGTACGACCACTACTTCAACACCTTCCTGATACCCAGCGATCTGCTGTGGTCGTTCCTGCAGGCGATCGTGATGTCGGTCGCCGTCATGCTGGTGCACACCTACTACGGCTACAACGCTTCCGGTGGACCGGTCGGGGTGGGGATCGCGGTCGGCCAGGCGGTGCGTACCTCGTTGATCGTCGTCGTCACCATCACCCTGTTCATCTCACTCGCCGTCTACGGCGCGTCCGGCAACTTCAACCTCTCCGGGTAGGTCAGCCGATGTCCGACGGAACCGCCAAACGCAGCCACGTCCGGATCGCCGCCGCGATCCTGGCCACCATCGTCGTCATCGCCGTGGTGCTCACCTACCTGTTCTTCACCGCAGCCTTCACCGCGACCGACACCGTCACGGTGACCTCGCAACGGGCCGGCCTGGTGATGGAACGCGATGCCAAGGTCAAATACCGTGGCATCCAGATCGGCAAGGTCGCCAACATCGAGTACGCCGGGGACCAGGCCAAGCTGACGTTGTCGATCGAACGCAACCAGATGCGCTTCATCCCGTCCAACGCGGTGGTGAAAATCGGCGGTACCACCGTCTTCGGTGCGAAGTCGGTCGAGTTCCTGCCGCCCGAGCAGCCGCGCGACACCACGCTGCAGGCCGGCACCAACATCCAGGCCTCCGACGTCCAGCTCGAGGTCAACACGCTGTTCCAGACGCTGACCGATGTGCTGCACAAGGTGGACCCGGTCAACCTGAACGCCACCGTCACCGCGCTGGGTGAGGGTCTGCGCGGCAACGGCGAGGACCTCGGCGTGGCCATGTCGGGCCTGAACAGCTATCTGGCCCAACTCAACCCGAAGCTCCCGACGGTTCAGGAGGACCTGCGCAAGACGGCCGTCGTCGCCGACATCTACGGTGACGCGGGACCCGATCTGGCGACCGTCCTGGACAACGCGCCGCGGCTGGCCCAGACCATCGTCGACGAGCAGGACAACTTGAACGCCACCCTGCTGGCCGCGACCGGACTGGCGCAGAACGGCACCGCCACACTGGAACCGGCCGCCGATGACTACATCGCCGCGATCCAGCGGTTGCGGGCCCCGCTCAAGGTCGCCGGGGACTACTCACCGGTGATCGGCTGCCTCCTACAGGGTGTGCGGCAGGCGGTCAACAGATTCGCGCCAATTATTGGCGGTATCCGACCAGGCCTGTTTGTTTCATCTAGCTTCCTACCCGGCGCCCCGGCCTACACCTATCCGGAGAGCCTGCCCATCGTGAACGCCTCCGGCGGGCCGAACTGCCGTGGCCTGCCGAATGTCCCATCGAAGCAATTTGGAGGGAGTTGGTTTCATACGCCGTTCCTGGTCACCGACAACGCCTACGTGCCGTATCAGCCCAACACCGAATTGCAGTTCAACGCGCCTTCCACGCTGCAGTTCCTGTTCAACGGTGCCTTCGCCGAACGGGATGATTTCTGATGAACAGAGAACGCAAGACCCTGATCAACGTCGCCGTGTTCACCATGGCGATGGTGCTGGTGGCCGCCGGTCTGATCGTCGTGTTCGGTCAGTTCCGGTTCGCGTCCAGCAATCAGTATCACGCGACGTTCGCCGAGGCTTCACGGCTCAAGACCGGCCAGGACGTCCGGATCGCCGGTGTGCCGGTCGGATCGGTCAGCGCCGTCACCCTCAACCCGGACAACACCGTCGACGTGGCCTTCGACGTCGACAAGCGCTACCAGCTCTACACCTCCACCCGCGCGGTGGTGCGCTACGAGAACCTGGTGGGCGATCGCTACATGGAGATCACCTCGGGCCCCGGCGAACTGAAGAAGCTGCCCGCCGGGTCCACCATCTCCCACGACAACACCCAGCCTGCGCTGGATCTCGATGCCCTACTCGGTGGCCTGCGCCCGGTGCTCAAGGGCCTCGACGGTGAGAAGGTCAACGAGGTCAGCAACGCCGTCATCGAACTGCTGCAGGGCCAGGGCGGTGCGGTGCAGAACCTGCTGTCGAGCACCAGCGCGTTCAGCCAGAACCTCGCGGCCCGTGACGAATTGATCGGCGAGGTCATCACCAACCTGAACACCGTGCTGGGCACCATCGACGAGAAGGGCGATCAATTCAACGCCAGCGTCGATGAGTTGCAGAAGCTCATCACCGGACTCGCCGAGAATCGCGACCCCATCGCCGGCGCGATCGGCCCGCTCGCCCAGGCCGAGAACGATCTGACCGACATGCTGGAGGCATCGCGGCGACCGCTGCAGGGCGTGATCGAGAATGCCCGACCGCTGATGCAGCGCCTCGACGAACGCAAGGGCGACGTGAACAAGGTGATCGAGCCGCTGGCCGAAAACTACCTGCGGCTGAATGCACTCGGTGCCTACGGCGCGTTCTTCAACATCTACTACTGCTCTATTCGCATGAAGATCAACGGACCGGCGGGCAGCGACATCCTGATCCCGTTCGGTGGCCCACCGGATCCGACGAAGGGCAGGTGCTCGGAGAATGGCTAGCCCAGATCGCAGCAATCCGCTGCGCACCGGCATTCTCGGCATCTTCGTCGTGGCGTGCCTGGTGCTGGTGTCCTTCGGCTACACCGGGTTGCCGTGGTGGCCGCAGGGCCGCAACTACGAGGCCTACTTCACCGACGCCGGCGGTATCACCCCCGGCAACGACGTGAACGTATCCGGCATCACGGTCGGCAAGGTGAACTCCGTGTCGCTGGCCGGTGACCAGGCCAAGGTCGGTTTCACCGTGGACCGGAACATCAAGGTGGGCAACCAGACCCTGGTGGCCATCAAGACCGACACCGTGCTGGGTCAGAAGTCGTTGTCGGTGACCCCCGGTGGCAGTGGCGATTCCACCGTCATCCCGGTCAACCGCACCACCACGCCCTATACGCTGAACTCGGCACTGCAGGATCTCGGCGGCAATGTCAGCGAGCTCGACAAGCCGCGGTTCGAGCAGGCACTGCAGACCCTGACCGACACCCTGCGCGATGCCACCCCGCAATTGCGCGGCGCGCTCGACGGGGTCGCCGACCTGAGCCGCAGCCTCAACAAGCGTGATGCCGCGCTCGAACAGCTGCTGCTGCACGCCAAGAACGTCTCGGACACGCTGGCGCAGCGGTCCGGTCAGGTGAACCAGCTGATCACCGACGGTAATCAGCTCTTCGCCGCACTCGACGAGCGCAGGCAGGCGCTGAGCAGGTTGATCGCCGGCATCGACGATGTCTCCCACCAGCTGTCCGGATTCGTCGCCGACAACAAGCGCGAGTTCCTGCCCGTGCTGCAGCGGCTCGACGCGGTGATGGACAACCTGCTGGAGCGCAAGGAACACATCGGTGCGGCGTTGCGCCGGCTGCCACCGTACGCAACTACTCTCGGCGAGGTGGTCGGGTCTGGGTCTGGATTCCACATCAACCTCTACGGTCTGCCGCCGGCGTCCATTTCCGAGGTGTTGCTGGATACCTACTTCCAGCCGGGCAAGCTGCCCGACAGCCTCGCCGACTATCTGCGCGGCATCATCTCCGAGCGCCTGCTGGTGAGGCCGAAATCCCCATGACACAACCGAAGTTCAACAGAGGCAGGTGGGTGCGCGCCGGTGTCGCGGTCGCACTCGTCGCGCTGCTCGCCGTCGGCGTCTACCTGGTGTGGCCCAACCGCGGCGGTCACAAGATCGTCGCCTACTTCCCGACCGCCGTCGGCCTGTACCCGGGCGACGATGTCCGGGTGGTCGGGGTGCCGGTCGGGCGCATCGACTCGATCCAGCCGCGCGCCAACGACGTCAAGATCACCATGACGGTCTCCGACGACGTGCGGGTGCCCGCCGACGCCCGGGCGATCATCATCGCGCCGAACCTGGTGTCGGCCAGGTTCATCCAGTTGACGCCCGCGTTCACCGGTGGCACCACGATGGCGGACGGCGCCGAGATCGGTATGGACCGCACCGGCGTGCCCGTCGAATGGGACGAGGTCAAGGAACAGCTGACGGCGCTGAGCACCCAACTCGGCCCCCAGGACGGCGGCCTGCAGGGCCCGCTGACCACCTTCGTCAACCAGGCCGCGGACACCTTCGACGGCAACGGCGACTCGTTCCGCCAGGCGTTGCGCGAACTCTCGCAGACCGCAGGCCGGCTGGGGGACTCGCGGTCGGACCTGTTCGGCACCATCCGCAATCTGCAGGTGCTCGTCAACGCGCTGTCCAAAAGCAACGAACAGATCATCCAGTTCACCAACCACGTCGCCTCGGTGTCCCAGGTGCTGGCCGACAGTTCGGCCGATCTGGACAACACCCTCGGCGTGCTCAACACCGCGCTCGGCGATGTCCGGGGTCTGCTCAGCGAGTCGAACTCGTCGTTGATCGAGTCGGTGAGCAGTCTGAGTGAGTTCACCCAGATCCTCACCGACCACAGCGACGACATTGAACAGATCCTGCACGTCACCCCCAACGGGCTGGCCAACTTCTACAACATCTACAACCCGGCACAGGGCACCGTCGGTGGTCTGCTCTCGCTGCCGAACTTCGCCAATCCGGTGCAGTTTATCTGCGGCGGCACCTTCGACGTCGGCGCCTCGCCGGACAACTTCAAACGCGCCGAGATCTGCCGCCAGCGGATGGGGCCGGTGCTCAAGCGCATCACGATGAACTACCCGCCGATCCTGTTCCACCCGATCGACAGCATCACCGCGTACAAGGGACAGATCATCTACGACACCCCGGCGACACAGGCCAAGGCCGAGACCCCGGTGCCGTACCTGCAGTGGCAACCGGCTCCGGGCGTGACCCCGCCGACCGTGCCGCCCGGCGGCAACCTCAGCCAGCTCATCCTGCCGCCGCCGGCCGTGCCCGGTCAGATCTCGCCGGCCGGTCCGGTCCCACCGGCACCGCCGATGGGTACGGGTCCGCTACCCGGGCCGGCGCTGAGGGAAGGAGTGGGCGGATGACCCCGATCCTGTTGCGCGGCAGCGCGCTCGGCGCCGCGGCGCTGCTGCTGGCCGGATGTCAGTTCGGCGGGCTGAACTCGCTGAACATGCCCGGCACCGCCGGGCACGGGTCGGGATCGTTCACGATCACCGCCGAACTGCCCGATGTCGCAACGCTGCCGCAGAACTCGCCGGTGATGCTCGACGACGTCACCGTGGGCAGCGTGTCCGGGATCGAAGCGGTGCAACGCCCCGACGGCACCTTCTACGCCGCGGTGCAGCTGTCCCTCGACAGTGACGTCGACCTGCCCGAGAACTCGACGGCCACCGTCGCGCAGACCTCGCTGCTGGGTTCCCAGCACGTCCAGTTGGCGCCGCCGCCCGACGATCCGGTCGGCAAGCTCAAGCAGGGGTCCAACATCCCGCTGGGCGCCATCGGCCGGTACCCGACCACCGAAGAGGTGCTCTCCGCGCTCGGTGTGGTGGTCAACAAGGGCAATCTCGGTGCGCTGCAGGACATCACCGACGAGGCCTATGCCGCCGTGGCCGGCCGCTCCGGCAGCTTCGCCGAACTGCTGCCGCGGCTGGCAGAGCTGACCTCGTCCCTGGATCGCCAGACCGACGACATCATCGCCGCGGCCGACGGCCTCAACCGGTTCGCCTCGATCCTGGCGCGCAGCAAGGACAACCTGGGCCGCACGCTGGACACCCTGCCCAATGCGCTGCTGGTGCTCAACACCAACCGGCAGAACATCGTGGACGCCTTCACCGCGTTGCGTGGCTTCGCCGAGGTGGGTTCGCGGGTGCTCTCGGAGACCAAGGACGATTTCGCCGCGGACATCAAGGATCTGTTCCCGGTCATCAAGGCGCTCAACGACAATGCCGACGACTTCATCGAGGATCTGACGTTTCTTCCGACCTTCCCGTTCCACTACAAATATCTGCGCAACGCGGTCCGCGGCGACTATTTGAACGTGTTCGTGACGTTCGACCTGACCGTGCGCCGGTTGGGTGAGTCGGTGTTCACCACCTCGTTCTTCGATCCGAACATGAAGCGCCTCAACGAGGTGGTCAACCCGCCGGACTTCCTGACCGGGGCGCTGGCCAACCTGTCCGGGCAGGCCGCCGACCCGTTCAAGATCCCGCCGGGCACCGCCACGCAGCACGGGGAGGCACCGTAATGCTGACTCGTCTGACGCGCCTGCAGTTGTCGATCTTCGCCGTCGTCACGGTGTTGACCGTCACCGCGATCTCCGCGTTCTATCTGCACGTGCCCGCGGCGCTGGGCATCGGAACCTACAACGTCACCGCGAAGTTCGTGGCCGGCGGTGGGCTGTACCAGAACGCCAACGTCACCTACCGCGGTGTCACCATCGGGCGGGTCGAAGAGGTCGGGCTGACCGATGACGGTGTGATCGCCAAGATGCGGCTGAACACCGACACCGATGTGCCGGCCAACGTCACGGCCACTGTCAAGAGCGTGTCGGCGGTCGGCGAGCAGTACATCGACCTGGTTCCGCCCGAGGGTTCGGCCGATGCGCAATTGCTGCGAAACGGATCGAACATCGGCGTCGACCGCACTGCCATCGGACAGGACATCGCGGGCCTGCTCAAGCAGGCCGACGATCTGGTCAGCAGTGTCGGCGACGCGCAAATTCAGGATCTGCTGTCCGAGACCTTCAAGGCCTTCAACGGATCCGGCCCCGAGCTGGCCCGGCTGATCCAGTCCGGCCGCGATCTGGTCGACGAGGCCAACGCCGCCTACCCGGAGACCGCGCAGCTCATCGATCAGGCCGGGCCGTTCCTGGACGCCCAGATCGAGGCCGGTGACGACATCCGTTCGACCGCGGACGGTCTGGCCCGGCTGACCGCCGAGGTGGCCAACGCCGATCCGCAGCTGCGCTCGGTGCTGCAGACGGTGCCCGGTGCCGCTGCCGAGGCCAACACCACCTTCGAGGGCATCCGGCCGACGTTCCCGGTGCTGGCCGCCAACCTGGCCAACTTCGGGCGGATCGGCGTCATCTACAACAAGTCGATCGAGCAGGCGCTGGTCATCTTCCCAGCTCTGATCGCGGCCCTCAACACAGTCGCTGGTGGCGTTCCCGCCGACGAGGGCGGCAAGTTGGACTTCAAGGTCGACCTCGGCGACTCACCGCCGTGTCTTACCGGATTCATTCCATCGACGGAGATTCGCTCGCCAGCCGACACCACGCTGCGCGAACTGCCCACCGATCTGTATTGCAAGACCGCCCAGAACGATCCGGCCGTCGTGCGCGGTGCCCGCAACTACCCGTGCCAGGAATTCCCCGGCAAGCGCGCACCCACCGTGCAGCTGTGCCGCGATCCGGTCGGCTACGTCCCGATCGGCAGCAACCCGTGGCGCGGCCCGCCGGTGCCCTATGACACCCCGATCACGGATCCGCGGAACATCACCCCGCCGAACAAGTTCCCGAACATCCCGCCGGAGGCGGACTACGACCCGGGTGCGCCCGCGGTGCAGCTGCCCCCGGGTGTGCAACCGGGCCCGGGTCCTGCTCCGAATGCACCCTTCCCGAATCCGGTGCCGCCCAACAACAATGCCCCGGCGCCACCGTGGCCGTTCTATGCACCGCCGGATCAAGTGCTGCCACCGTACGGCAGGCAGGTGCCCGCGCCGCCGCTGCCACCGGGCACGCCCATCGAGCGGCCTCCGGGATCGCCGGAAGCGGCGATCCTGCCCCCGCCCGGCGGCTTCCCGCCACCGGCACCGGTGCCGCCGGCTTCTCCGGCACCCGCGCCGGGTCCGCTGCCCGCCGAACAACCCCTCGCCAGCGCTTCCCTGACGACCACCTACGATCCGAAGACGGGTGTGTTCGCCGATCCGACGAACGGCGACACCGGGGTCTTCGCACCCGGTGGTGATGTGTTCACACCCGCCGAGAATTGGGTGGATCTGATGATGGCGCCAAGGCAGATGTAGATGGCTGACGGAGATACGACCGAAACCGTCGCGCAGCGCAGTGATCACAAGACGGGTCGCCGCCGCGCGTCGCGGCCCGCCGGGCCAGCCGCCGGGACGGTCACCGAGTCGCCTGCGGCCGTTCAGGTGTCCGCACCGACCATCACGGTGCCGACACCGGTGATGATGGCGCCGCTGCCCGCGAGGCGGCCGCATCGCGCCCTGGTGGCGGCGGTGTCCGCGGTCGCCGCACTGCTCGCCGCGGCGGTCCTGGTGACCGTGGTGGTCGTGCTGACGGTGCAGAATCGCGAGGCTGCCGATGCGCAGGCGCGGGAACAACGTTTCGTCGCCACCGCCGAGCAGACGGTGATGAACATGTTCAGCTACGACCAGAATTCGATCGACGACAGTGTGAACCGATTCGTCGACGGCACCAGTGGGCCGCTGCGCGACATGCTCAGCCAGGACAACAACGTCGAGAACCTGAAGGCGATCTTCCGGGACACCAACGCGACTTCCGAGGCCGTCATCAGCGGTGCGGCGCTGGAGAAGATCGACGAGATCGGCGGCAACGCCTCGGTTCTGGTGTCGGTGCGGGTCACCGTCACCGATATAGACGGTGTGAACAAGCCGTCGCAGCCGTACCGGATGCGGGTGATCGTGCACGAGGACGGCAACGGTCACATGACCGGTTATGACTTGAAGTATCCCGAGGGCGGCAACTGATGCGCACCAGACTGATCCAGGCGGCCGTCGTGGTGTTTGCGCTCGGCCTGGTGGCGCTGGCCGCGGTCGCCGGCGGGCTGTACTGGGACCGGGTGCAGGCGCGTGCGGCGCAGGCCGCCGAGGCCGAATTGCCCGATCTGGCCATCCAACAGATCCCGCTGGTCTTCGGCTATGACTTCCAGACGGTGGAGCGCAGCCTCACCGAGGCGGCGACACTGCTGACACCGGAGTATCGGCGCGAATTCGAGGAGCGCGCCACCAAGGACATCATCCCGCAGGCACGCGAACGTCAGGTGGTCAGTCAGGCCCATGCCGTCGGTGCCGGAATGCTCAGCGCCGAGCGGGATTCCGCGTCGGTGCTGGTGTTCATGAACCGCACCGTCACCGACAAATCCAAGCAGTCGGTGTACGACGGCAGCCGCCTGAAGGTCGACTACCGCAAGGTCGACGGTCGCTGGCTGATCAGCTACATCACGCCGATCTAATCGGTCTTGGCCCCCGCCAGCGCATCCAGGAACGACCGGGCCCAGCGGTCCACATCGTGGGCCAGGACCTGTCGGCGCAGTGCACGCATCCGGCGCTTGCCCTCTTCGACGGACTGGTTCAGCGCCTGCTCTATCGCATCGCGAACACCGTCGGTGTGGTGCGGGTTGCACAGATAGGCCTGGCGCAGTTCGGCTGCGGCACCGGTGAATTCGGACAGCACCAGGGCGCCGCCGAGGTCGCTGCGGCAGGCCACGTACTCCTTGGCCACCAGATTCATCCCATCGCGCAGTGGGGTCACCAACATGACGTCGGCCGCCACGAAGAACGCGATCAGGTCGTCGCGGGGGACCGGGCGGTGCAGGTAGTGCACGACCGGATGCCCGACCTCGCCGTACTCGCCGTTGATGTGGCCGACCTGACGTTCGATGTCCTCGCGCATCTCGATATAGCTTTCCACCCGCTCGCGGCTCGGGGTGGCCAGCTGCACCAGCACGGTGTCGGTGCGGTCGGCACGGTCGGCTTCCAGCAGTTCGGAGAACGCCTTTAGGCGGACATCGATGCCCTTGGTGTAATCCAGGCGGTCCACGCCCAGCAGCAGCTTGCGCGGGTTGCCCAGTTCGGCGCGGATCTGCCGGGCGCGTTGCCTGATGGCCTTGTCCCGGGCCTTGCGGTCCAGTTCGGCCGAGTCGATGGAGATCGGGAAGGCGCCCACCTTGACGGTGCGGAAGCCGACCTGCACCTCACCGAAGCGGGCCCGCACCCCGACCGAGGCGCGGGAGGTGTTCGCGCCGATCAGCCGCCGCGCCAGGATAAGGAAATTCTGGGCGCCGCCGGCGAGGTGGAAGCCGACCAGATCGGCGCCGAGCAACCCCTCGATGATCTCGGTGCGCCACGGCATCTGCATGAACAGCTCGACCGGCGGAAAGGGAATGTGCAGGAAGAAGCCGATGGTCAGATCGGGACGCAGCATCCGCAACATCTTGGGCACCAGCTGCAGCTGATAGTCCTGGATCCACACCGTCGCACCGGGTGCCGCGGCGCGCGAGGTGGCCTCGGCGAATCGTCGGTTCACCTCGACGTAGCGGTCCCACCAGTGCCGGTGATACAGCGGCTTGACGATGACGTCGTGGTACAGCGGCCACAGCGTCGCGTTCGAGAACCCCTCGTAGTACAGCGCGACATCCTCGGCGGACAATCGCACCGGGTACAGCTGCAGATCGTCCTGGACGATCGGTTCCTCGTCCCCGTCGGCGACACCGGGCCAGCCGATCCAGGCGCCGCGCTGCTTGCGCAGGATGGGTTCCAGGGCGGTGACCAGACCGCCGGGGCTGCGCTTCCAGGTCGTGCTGCCGTCGGGTTGCCGCACCTGGTCGATGGGCAGCCGGTTGGCCACCACGACGAAGTCGGCGCTCCCTTCGGTGGCGCCCGGTGGGGGCGTGGAGTCGGTCGAGGAACCGCCTCCCGCAGCCACCTAGGCCTCGGGCTTCGCGGGTCCGATACCCAGCATGGACAGGAACGTCCGACACTCGTCGGCATCGTTGGCGTAGGCGGCGACCACGCGGCGCGCCTGGCTGGCAGTGTCGTCGGCTACGGGCTCGACTTCGCCGATCTCGGCGCTATCTGTTTTTGCAGGCATCCTTCAATGCTATGCGACCCGCGCGGCAGCCGGACTGCCAGGGACGATTCTGCCCGGTCGGCGCGAAAGTCGTCGCGATCGGAGCGCCGGTGACGTATAACTGAAACCTGTTCTAGTTAGTCGATCTTCTTTTCCCGGAGGTAAGACCCATGCTGCTGTCGCTGGCTGATCGCACCTATCTGGTCACCGGTGGTGGCAGCGGAATCGGCAAGGGAGCGGCGGCGGCCATCGTGGCCTCCGGCGGCCGCGTCGTACTCGCCGGCCGCAACGCCGACAAGCTGGCCGCCGCGGCCGAGGAGATCCGCGCGCAGACCCCCGACGGCCAGGTCCGCTACGAACCGGCCGATGTGACCGACGAGGACGAGGCGACCCGGCTGGTGGAGGCCGCCACCGGCTGGCACGGCAGGCTGGACGGCGTCGTGCACAGCGCCGGTGGTTCGGAGACCATCGGCCCGCTCACCCAGATCGACTCCGCGGCTTGGCGCAACACCGTCGACCTCAACATCAACGGCACCATGTACGTGCTCAAGCACGCGGCACGCGAGATGGTCCGCGGCGGTGGCGGGTCCTTCATCGGGATCTCGTCGATCGCCTCGAGCAACACGCACCGGTGGTTCGGCGCCTACGGACCGAGCAAGGCGGCGCTCGATCATCTGATGATGGTGGCCGCCGACGAGCTGGGACCCTCCTCGGTCCGCGTCAACGGCATCCGGCCCGGTCTGACCCGTACCGACATGGTCGCCCCGATCATCGACACGCCGGCGCTCAGCGAGGACTACGCGGCCTGTACGCCGCTTCCGCGGGTGGGGGAGGTGGCCGATGTCGCGAACCTGGCGGTGTTCCTGCTCAGCGACGCCGCGAGCTTCATCACCGGGCAGATCATCAACGTCGACGGCGGCCACGGGCTGCGCCGCGGTCCGGACCTGTCCGGCATGCTCGAGCCGATGTTCGGTGCCGACGGGCTGCGCGGGGTGGTGCCGAACTAGTTTCGGCGGGAGCGCAGCGACCGGGGGATCAGCTTCGGCGGGCTGGAGCGCAGCGACCGGGGGATCAGCTCGGCAGCGCGTCGGGGCAGTACACCCGGGCGGCGATCCCGGCGAACGTGGTGATGCCCTCGTTCTCCAGGTTCGAGTGGTCCTTGATGTAGTAGACGGCCTTCTCGATCTTCTCTTCGCTGCCGTTGCCGAGGATGCGGCACATGCGCTCGGCGAGCTTGATGGCCTCCTCGTCGCTGCCGACCTGCACACCGTGTTCGGCGATCGCGGCCAAAAACTGTTCCTGGGTGAGTTCCTCGGCGGCGGCGGGGGCGGCCAGCGCGGTCGCGCCGACGGCGGGAGCGGCGGCCAGCAGAGTCGCGGCCAGCGTGCGCTTGAAGGTCATGTCTTCTCCTGTCCCCGTCGCCGACGCAGGTGCACGCCGGTAAACGCTGTGATGCCTATCGACGGAGTCGACCTCGACGTTACCGAACGGCGTCGTCGGCCATCAGTTCCTGAGCGCGTTTGACCGCGTTGACGATGCCCTGATATCCGGTGCAGCGGCAGAAATTGCCCGACAGTCCCTCGCGGATCTCGGCGTCGGTGGGCTCCGGATTGTCGCGCAGCAGGGCGGTGATGGAGGTGACGAAGCCGGGCGTGCAGAAGCCGCATTGCAACCCGTGGCATTCCCGCATGGCGGTCTGTACCGCCGACAGCGTGCCGTCGGCATCGGCAATGCCCTCCACGGTGGTGACCTCCTGGCCGTCGGCCTGGACGGCCAGCACCAGGCATGAACGCACCGCCTGCCCGTCGAGCAGCACGGTGCACGCCCCGCACGCGCCGTGTTCGCAGCCCAGGTGGGTGCCGGTCAGGCCGCAGTCCTCGCGCAGGTGGTCGGCCAGCGTGACACGCGGTTCCACCGTCCCCTGGTAGCGGCGGCCGTTGACGGTGATTCCGACGGGTAGGTCATGCATCGAGCGCCTCCGTGATCGCATCGGTCCAGGCGCGCGCGGCCATCGCCGCGCCGACCCGGGTGCGGTAGGCCGCCGAGCCTTGCAGATCGGCGGGTACGTCCGGCAGTTCGGACATGGCCAGCCTGCCGAACTCCTCGGCCGTGATGTCGGTGACCGGACCACCCAGCACGGCCTGCTCGGCCGGGGTGCCGCGTTGCGGGGTGGAACCCAGCCCCAGCAGGCCGACGGCGCAGCGCCGCACCCGGTCCTCGGCGTCGAGCTCTACGGCTACGGTCGCCCCGGCGATCGCGAAATCACCGTGTCTGCGCGCGAATTCGTGAACGGAGAAGCCGCAGCGGCCCGACCAGACCGGAAACCGCACGGCCCGCAGCAGCTCGTCGTCGGCCAGCGCGTTCTCCCACAGCCCGGTGAAGAAGTCGGCCGCGGCGATCCGGCGGTCCCCGCGGGTGGATGCCGCCTCGATGGTGGCGTCCAAAGTCAATGCGACGGCGGCGAACTCGGCGGCCGGATCGGCGTGGGCGATCGCGCCGCCGAGCGTGCCGCGGTTGCGGATCTGGAAGTGTCCGATGTGCGGGGCGGCCAGCGACAGCAGCGGCACCGAATCGGCCACCTCGTCGTCCATGCCCACCAGCGCGTGCGAGGTCCCCGCGCCGATGACGACCTGTCCGTCGACCAGATCGATGCCCTGGAGTTCGGGCACCCGCGAGATGTCGACCAGGTTCTCGAAGTGGGTCAGCCGCATCGCCAGCAGCGGGATCAGACTCTGCCCGCCGGCGAGTACTTTGGCCTCGTCACCGAATTCCGCGAGCGCCGTCACGGCCTCGGAAACCGAGCCCGGCCGGTGATAGGCGAACGGGGCGGGCTTCACGCGAGCAACTTCGACAGTGCGGCGATCAACTCGTCGGTCTTGGCGGCCGCCGGATGCACGGCCTTGCGCCGGCGACCCACGGCGAATCCGAGGGCACCGGCGGCCAGCGCGGCACCGAGCACCGGGCCGTAACGCTTGGCCACCGGCACCGCGACGACCTTGAGCAGGTCGACCGAGTCGGCGGCGGGCTGGGCCGCCACCGCCGCGGTCTCGGCCGTCGGAGCCGAGGTGGCTGCCGAGGTGGCCGCTGCCGTTGTCCCGCCGGTCAATTCGGCCTCCAGGCTGCGTGCGAACTGCGCGATCAGATTGCTCGACACATCGGCCAGCACGCCGCGACCGAACTGGGCGGCCTTGCCGGAGATGGCCAGATCGGTGCTGATCCCCACATAGGTGGACTCACCCTCGTCCTTGAGTTGCGCGGTGACGGTGGCGGCGGCGGTGCCGTTACCGCGGGTCTCCTTGCCCTCGGCGCGCAGCACCAGTCGCCGCGACGACGCGTCCTTCTCCTGGTAGCTGGCCGTGCCCTTGTAGGACACGGTGATCGGACCGACCTTGACCTTGACGGCGCCGGTGAAATCGTCCCCGTCGACGCTCAGCAGCGTGGCGCCGGGCAGGCAGGGTGCGACGCGCTCGACATCGGTGAACACCTCCCATACCTTGTCGGAGGGGACGGCGACCCGGAATTCGTTGGTGAGTTCCACGTTTCAGCTTTCTGCTTGTGCTGACTGCGCTGCTTGTTCGATCAGTTCGACGATCTTGGCCGGGGTGGCGGGCATCTCGGTGACGGTGACGCCCAATGGAGCCAGGGCGTCGTTGATGGCATTGATGACAGCGGGCGGGGAGCCGATGGCCCCGCCCTCGCCGGCTCCCTTGTATCCACCGACGCCGGGGCCGGGGATCTCGACATGCCCGAACTCGATGGGCGGTACCTCGGTGGCGGTCGGCAACAGGTAGTCCACGAAGGTCGAGGCGACGGGATTGCCGGCCTCGTCGTAGGCCAGGTGTTCCAGCAGGGCGCCGCCGATGCCCTGCACGGTGCCACCGGCCACCTGCCCCTCGACGACATTGGGGTTGATCATCGGTCCGACATCCTCGCTGACGATATAGCGGGTCAGCGACACCTGGCCGGTGACGGTGTCGACCTCGCAGGTGCACACATGGGTGGCGTTGGCCCAGTGGATCATCGCCTGCGAGTTGAACCGCGCGGTCGCCTCCAGGGTCGGGGACACGCCGCCCAGCTGGGCCGGGTCGTAGTAGGCGCGGTAGGCGATATCGGCGAAGCCGACGCTCTTGTCGGGATCGGCGCCGACGGTGGCGACGGAATCGCCGAGTTCGATGTCGCCGGCCTCGACGCCGAGCATCTGGGCGGCGATGGCGGTGATCTGCCCGCGCAGGATGGTGCCTGCCTCGTGCACCGCCCCGGCGGTCATGGGACCGCTGCGGCTGCCCTGGGTGCCCGCCCCGTACGGGGTCACCGCGGTGTCGCCCTGGATGGTGGAGACGTCATCGATCTTGGCGCCCAACGCATCCGCGGTGAGCTGCACGACGGTCGTCTCGATGCTGTTGCCGCTGGACCCGCCGTTGACGTAGACGTTGATCTTGCCGGTCGGCTCCATCCGGATGGTGGCGCCCTCGGTGGCCAGGTGGCCGGTGGCCGCGCCGGTGGGCTCGATATAGGCCGAGAAGCCCAGTCCGATATAGCGTCCCTGGGCCAGCGCCTCGGCCTGTTCCTTGCGGAATCCCTCGTGGTCGAGGATCTTGACGGCCTGTTCGAAGGTGTCCGCCGGAGCGCAGTTGTCATACGGCATGCCGTTGGGATTGAAGAACGGCATCTCGTCACCGCGCAGGATGTTGATGCGGCGCAGTTCCACCGGGTCCATCCCGATCTTGCGGGCGGCGATGTCGAGAAGCATTTCGCGAGTCAGGGTTTCGTACTGCCACGGCCCGCGGTAGGCATGCAGACCCGGGGTGTTGGAGAACACCGTCTTGTAGTTGAAGCTGGCCTTGGGGACCCGGTACGGGCCGGGGAAGAACATGCCGATCGCGGCGGTGGTGAGCACCGGGTACGGCGTCGGGTAGGCGCCGATGTCCTGGACGAAGTCGATATCGGCGGCCAGGATCTTGCCGTCCTCGTCGAAGGCCATCCGCACGGTGCCGTCGACGTGGCGGGACTGGCCGGCCGACATCAGGTTCTCTCGACGGTCCTCGATCCATTTCAGCGGGCCGGCGACCTTGCGGGCGGCCAGCATGATGCACATGTCCTCGCGCATCGGGACGACCTTCTGGCCGAATCCGCCGCCGGTGTCGCGGACGATGACGCGCACCCCCTGTGCCGGGATGCCCAGCAGTCGGGCGGCGAAGGCGCGCAACTCGTGTGGGGTCTGGGTCGAGCCCCAGATGGTGAGCTCGGATGTGCCCGCAGTCCATTCGACGACCAGGCCGCGGGTCTCCATCGGTACCGGCACGTACATCTGCTGATAGATGCGTTCGGTGACGACATGCGCGGCGTTGGCGAAGACCTCCTCATCCGGTGGCATCCCGGCCATGCCGCCGGCCACATTGTCGGGATAGGCGTCATGCACGACGACGTCGGACCCGACGGCCCGCCGGAAATCGGCGACGGCCGCAAGCGGGCTGTAGTCCACGTCCACCAGATCCACCGCGTCCTCGGCAATCCGGCGGCTCTCGGCGATCACGATGGCGACCGGGTCACCGACGAACTTGGTCTGGGCCTCGGCCAGCGGCGGGCGCGGGGTGTCGGCAACGTCCTTGCCGGCGACCGCGTGCCAGGCCTCCCGCACTTCGGGGTTGATATCGGCGGCGGTGAACACGGCGTGTACCCCGGCCAGTTGGAGCGCTGCGGCGGTGTCGATGCCGTTGATGGTGGCGCGGGCGAACGGGCTGCGCACGAAGCACGCATGCAGCATCCCCGGACGCTGGACATCGTCGACGAAGGTTCCCTTGCCGGTCAGCAGGCGGGTGTCCTCGACACGGGGCACACGGGTGCCGGCATAGCGGGTGGCGACGGTTCCCGTCACGGAGCGGCTCCTGTCATCCGGCACTTTCGCGCGAAAGTGGTCTGGATCACGCACGATTGCAAGTGTGGTTATCGTACACAGAGAGGCGACGTTCCAGAAAGGGAGAGTCGCGTTATCGCACGTCGGAGACGCGCTCGTGATGGATCCGGCCGTCGACGGCGGCCAGCGGTCGACCGCCGCCGCCCCACCGGCGGGCGATGATCTCGGCCACGATCGACACCGCGGTCTCCTCGGGGGTGCGCGCACCCAGGTCCAGCCCGATGGGGCTGGACAGCCGACTCAACTCGGCGGTCCCGAGACCGGCCTCGGTGAGTCGCCGCAGCCGGTCGACGTGGGTGCGCCGCGACCCCATGGCGCCGACGTAGCCAACCTGCGGCAGGCGCAGGGCCACCTCTAGGGCGGGGACGTCGAATTTCGGGTCATGGGTCAGCACGCAGACGGCGGTCCGTGTGTCGATGGCGTCGAGGTCGCGCTGGGCCCGCAGGTAGCGGTCGGGCCAGTCGACCACCACCTCGTCGGCGGCCGGGAACCGGGCGGTGGTGGCGAACACGGGGCGGGCATCGCACACGGTCACCCGGTAGCCCAGGAAGTCGGCCTGTCGGGCCAGCGCGGCGGCGAAGTCGATGGCCCCGATGATCAGCATCCGGGGTCGGGGCGCGTAGCTGGCGACGAAGACCTCCATGCCGCGCTCGGCCGTCTCGTCGAGGCGTTGCCCGTCGGGGCCGTAGGACAGCACGGCGGTCTGGCCCGCGAGCAGCAGTCCGCGGGCGTCGTCGGAAACCGCGTCATCGGCGCGTGAGGATCCTAGCGAGCCGTCGACGCGGTCGGGTTCGATCACCATGCGGCGACCGATCCGGTCGGCGTCGGGGTGGGTGATCACGGTGGCGACGGCGATCGGTCGGTGCGTGTCGATCGCATCGGCGACGGCCGCCAGTTGCGGAAACGTCTGTCGGGAAACCGGTTCGACGAAGACGTCGAGGATCCCGCCGCAGGTCAGTCCGACCGCGAAGGCATCGTCATCGCTGATTCCGTAGCGCTGCTGGACCGGTGTCCCGGAGGTCATCACCTCGGAGGCCAACTCGTAGACCGCGCCCTCCACGCAGCCGCCGGACACCGATCCGGCGACGCTGCCATCGGGCGCGACCACCAGCGCCGCGCCCGCCGGGCGCGGCGCCGAGCGGATGGTGCGCACGACGGTCGCCAGCCCGGCGGTACCGCCGGACCGCCAGGTGGCCATCAGGTCGTCGAGAACCTCGCGCACGGCGCAAGTCTATGCAGCCCTGTTGATTAGTCGTGCTAAGTTGGGGCACGTGGCGAGCCCGCGGTGGTGGGCGGCCTCGGATGACAGGGTCGGGGGACTTGGTTGTCAGCTGTGCTTGTGTGGGAGATGGTCGTGAGTTTTGTGAAGATCGATATGAAGAAGCTTGTGCGGCAGACGGGAATTGCCGGCGCGGTCTGCGCCGGATCGGTCGGGATGTTTCTCGGAATCGGTCCCGGTGTGGCCGACGCCGCTCCGCCGTCGCCCGCGGGTAGCGGTATGGACCCGGCGCAGGATCGCGGACGAGGCCACGGGTGGCATGACGACCGTGGGTGGCGCGGTCACGACCGGGATTGGAACAACGACGGCCGCCCGTCGGGCCTGTACATCAATCTGCCGTGCGTCACCGGGCCCTACGGGGTCGTCACCTGGTGTCCCTAGGGCTCGCGCACCCACAGGCAATGCCCGGTCATCGCGATATCGAACAGCCGAGGCGCCACCTCTAGCGAAAGCGGCTGTCCCGCAGCGCCTTCAGCGGTCATCGGTGCGCCGACAACCCCCGCGCTCAGCACGGCTTGCTGGCTGGCTGCGCAACGGGCATCAGGGGCCAGCGGGGTCGCTGTCCAGGATCCCGAGCGCAGGTTCGGGTTTCGCAGGCCCTCCCCGTGCAGCGCCATGGTCGGGCCGAAGCTGACCCAGCGATCGCTGGGCGCGGCCGGCGCCGGTACCGGCTGCCAGCGCCCGTCCCGGCAGACCAGTGGGGTGGATTGGCCGGCAAGCATGGTGGTCACGTCGGTGAGATCGACCGAGCAGGAGCTGCCCGGTTGTGGCACAACGGGTTCGGCGTAGGCGGGTGCGGCGGTAAGCAGGGCGAGCGTCACCGCCGGTGCGATGCGCAGCATGCTCAGAGCTTGGTGAGGTCGGTCTTCACCAGCCACACGTTGTAGTCGTTCCACACCGACAGGTTGAAGTACAGGTCGGTGCCGGTGCCCAGGGTCGACGGCGACCACGGGTGCATCATCGGGGCGTAGATGCCGCCGCCCTGTTGCCCCATCAGCACCGTCGGGGCCGACCAGCCGCCTTCCGGCCGGTCCGAGGTGCGCAGGATGACGTTGTTGAACTGATCACCATGCAGCGCAACATATTTACCGAGGGTCTTGTTGTACTGCACCGACATCTCGCTGACTTGATTGCCGGCCTTGCCGACACCACACGCGCCGGTCTCGCGACCGAAGATGGCCGATGCCTTGGCCGGATCGTTGCGGTACCAGCCGGCCTTGTAGGCGCCGATGCCAAAGAACCCGCCCTTGCTGCCCTTGCTGTAGTACTCGTATTTGGTCACATCGAGGATGTCGGCCTCGGCGACCCGGGAGATGTAGGCCTGTCCCTGCCGGCCGTTCGGGGTGCCGTAGGAGTACACGAAACCGTCGCCGGGCCGGATCAGGGCGGCCTGTTGGAACTTCGAATTACCGCCGAAGTTGTTCCGGACGCTGGTCGGTGAGATGTACCAGTTCTCGCCGTTGTCCTCGGAATAGGCGATCGCCGAATAGTTCGTGGACCAGGACCCGGCCGCACCCCACTGCTTGACCGACATGAAGCTGACGTACTGGGTTGCACCGAACTGGGTGCCCGGGGTGGGCACCGAGATGCCCGCGGTGGGGATCAGCGTGACGCCGGTCGGCAAACCGCGCGGCAGCCGTTCGGGCAGGATGATCTGGCGCGCATAGTGTTCCTCCCACAGCGGTGAACCACCGAACATGTTGCCGTTCAACCACTGTCCGCCCGGCACGGCCATACCGTCGGCCAGATTGCGGTCCGGGCTGCGGAACAACGTGTTCAACCGCCAGGTGCCGGTCATGTTCGGTCCGCCGAAGGTGTCTCCGAAGGCGATCAGCACCTGGTTCTCGTTGATCGGGGTGTTGGGATCGTCGGGAATGCCGTTGTCCCACATGGTGCCGATGTCGGTACCCCAGATGCCGTACCGGTTGAAGGTGTCGTTGGGGGCGAAGTTGCCGGTCACCCAGTCCACAAAGCTGGTCGACGAGCTGAACTGGTAGCCGCGCGGCGGGAAGTTGGGCCGCGGATTGAGCGCGGCGGCCGCCAAGGCCCGGGCCGAGGTGTCGGTCGCGCTGTTGTTGACGATGTGCGACGGGTCCAGACGGGCCAGCAGGCTGTCCACCTCGCGGCGGGCGAAGGCCAGCAATGTCCAGGCCAGGGTCGGGCTGGCCGGTGACCCGGGCACCACACCGGCCGCCCAGTCCAGAACGTTGGAGACCACCTTGACCACACCGGTGAGCGGGTGTGCCGACTGCCTGGCGGCCGGCCGTGTCGGGTTCTCGGTCACCGTGGCGGTGGCCAGCGTGCGCGCCGCCGCGAACACGGCGACGGTGTCCGCGGTGGCCAGGGTGTCGCTGGGATCGGCCGCCTTCAGCGTCGGCTCGGTGACCGGTGTTGCGGTCTGCGCCGCAGGGGTGGCGGCGGGTGCCGGTTCGGGTTCGGCGACCGGGGTCCGTGGTTCGGACGGTGTCGCGGTGGTGGGCCGGCCGGCCTGGCGGACACCGCGCGGCTTCTTGGTCACCGTCTGCTGCGGCCGTCCGGCGGTGTCATCGGAGTCCTGGGCCGTGTCGGCCGGTTCGGCGATACCGCTGTCGGAATCGGTGTCGTCCGGGTCTTCGGAGTCATCCGAGGCATCGTCGGTGTCTTTGTCGGTACCTATGTCGGTGTCGCGGGTGTCGGCTCCGCTGGGCGACGAGTCGCCATCGGCGGCGGTGCCCGCCGTGGAACTCGCCGAGTCGGTCGACCCGGTGCTGCTGCTGGAGCTGCTTGAGGACCCCGAGGAGTCGGTGCCCTCTGCGGTGGCGATGCCGTGTCCGGTGGCTATCGCGGTGCCCACGCCCAGCGCCACCGCCAGACCCCCGACCCGACCGATATAAGCCGCTGAGCCCATGAAGAAGCCTCCGTGCTGTCCGCCCCCGGCCAAACAAGTTCGGTCTATTAGAACCTCGGCACCGCCGATAGCGGAAGAGGGAAGTACCCCATGGGTCACAACCGTCGCAACTGACCAGGGGATTCAGTCGATCAGGCCGGCCTCGCGCAGCGCCTCGATGTAGAGATCGGTGGCCTCGTCGATTCCGTTACCGACCCACGCGTCCACCACCGCCACCCGGTCGGCCACCAGTTGCACCCGGTTGGCCCATCGCTCGAAGTCCGGGTCCCGGCGCAACTGGTCGATCTGTTCACGGCTGCCTTGGATCAGGAAGAACCCGCCGAGTTCAGAGGTCTGCGGACGCAGGATGGTCACGTCGAAGCGTTCGATCCGTCCACTGTCGGTGAGCTCGGTGAGGAACGCCCGCGAGGCCTTCAGCGTCTCGAGC
Source organism: Mycobacterium sp. NPDC003323 (assembly GCF_053589535.1). NCBI lineage: Bacteria > Bacillati > Actinomycetota > Actinomycetes > Mycobacteriales > Mycobacteriaceae > Mycobacterium > Mycobacterium sp. NPDC003323. The sequence continues at coordinate 95,975 of NZ_JBSFSB010000003.1, read as the reverse complement.
GCCTGCGGCTCGCGGCCCTGTGTGGGCAGCCCCCACGCCACCCAGAATCCGGCGTCCGCCATCGGTGCACCTCCTTCTCCGACAAGCTACACAGCGTCAGGGTGCGATCGCGGTGCGCAGCGCCGGTGATGGCGGCGGGCGCAAGGCATCGGACAGTCGGCTCAGCGGCAGCGGCGCGGTGACCAGTGAGGTCCACGGGTGCCGGTCGCGGGTGCGATCCAGTAAGTCCACCGCCTGATGCAGATGGTGCGGCTCGTAGTTGTGCACACCGGTGATGGTCAGCCAGCGGCGCACCACGATCTCCGGGTCGACCGGCAGGCTCGGTGCGGGCAGGACCGAACCCGCGAGCACCAGCCGGCCGCCGATGTCGAGGCGCGCCAGCGCACCGGCGATCACCTCGGTGGACCCGGTGTAGTCGATCGCGATGTCGACCGGGCCTCCGTCATCGGGGTGGCCGCCGAAATCCCCGGTCTGTCTGACCCGTTCGGGGTTACGGTCGATGACCGTGACGCGGGCCCCGGCGTCATTGCCGGCGGCGACCGCGGTGAGCCCGAGCATGCCGGCACCCAGCACCAGCAGGCGCCTGTCCCGCAGCGGGCCCGCCGCCTCCAACGTCGCCATCACGGTGGCGGTGGCGCAGGCGGCCGGCGCGGCCACCGCGTCGGGCATCCGTTCGGGGACCGCGGCGATGGTGGTGCCCCGGGGCAGCACGATGTGCTGGGCGTAGGAACCCGACAGCGGCCAGCTGCCCGCGAACGGCTCGTGACCGATCTTGCGGACCGCCGTGCACTTGGCGGTGCGCCCGGCGCGGCACCGGGCGCACACACCGCAGCTGACGGTCACCGACCAGACAATGCGTTGTCCCACCGGCATACCCGGCCCGGACACCACCTCGCCGACGGCCTCGTGGCCGAGGATGGACGGGTGTGGCGCCGGTCGGCGACCCGACACGGTGTGCAGATCGCTGCCGCACACGGTGGCCAGCCGCACCCGGGCCAGCACGTCGCCGTCGTTCAGACGCGGGACGGTCACCTCTTGCAGCGAGATGTCCGACCCGCCGGTCCATATCGCGGCCCGGGTCACACCAGGCGTGAGCGTATCCACCCGGACAGCCTTTCGATCGAGTAGACGATGACGAAGATGATCAGCACGATGGCGCCTGCCACATCGAAGTTCAGGGTGCGGATCGACTCGAACAACAGGAAACCGATACCGCCGGCGCCGACGATGCCCAGCACGGTCGAGGTCCGCACGTTGACGTCGAACAGATACAGACTGGACCCCACGAGGGCGGGCATCGCCTGCGGCAGTACCGCGGACAGCAGGGTCTTCCACCAACCGCCGCCAACCGAACGGACCGCCTCCAACGGCCCTGGGTCGATCTCCTCGACGGCGTCGGCGACCAGTTTGGCCAGGAACCCGATGGACCCGATGGCCAGTGCGCAGGTACCCGCGATGGGGCCGAGACCCAGCGCGGCGACGAACACGACGGCCAGGATGAGTTCGGGGACGGCACGCACCACCAGGATCCAACCGCGGGCCAGCCAGTACAGCGTCGGGTTCGGGGCGATGTTGCGGGCGGCCAGGATGCCGACCGGAATGGACAGCACCACACCGATGGCGGTGGCCACCACGCCGATGGCGACCGTCTGGGCCGCGGCCACGAACAATTCGCTGCCCAGCGCGTCGAAGTTGGGCGGGATCATCCGGGTGAACACCTCCAGCGAGGGGACCACCCAGGTGAACAGCGACACCGGGTTGATCTCCAGCACCACGAAGGAGGCCAGCGTGGTACCGATCAGCAGGCCGGCGAACGAGAATCGGATGGAGCGGTCGCGTCGCGGGTTCATGCCGTCGGAGGTCAGCAACATCCGCCGGATGAAGATGGCCAGCAGTTCCATCGCGACGATGATGACCAAGATGACGCCGACGATGCCGAGGGCGCGGGGATAGATGAGGCCACGCAGGGCGTCCTGCAGTGCGAAACCGATGCCACCGGCGCCGACGAAGCCGAGCACCACCGACATCCGCAGGTTGATGTCGATCCGGTAGACGAAGGTGCCGATCCAGGACGGGATGACCTGCGGGACCACCGCATTGAGCATCTCGCGGATATAGCCGACGCCGGTGCTGCGCACCGCTTCACGCGGTCCCGGATCGCTCTGCTCGATGGCATCGGCGAACAGTTTGCCGAGCATGCCGATCGAGTGCAGTGCCAGGGCCAGGATGCCGGGCAGCACCCCGATGCCAAGTGCGCGCACGAACAGCACCGCGAACAGCAGGTCCGGCATCGCGCGGCAGAACGTGATGAACCCGCGGGCGACGGCGTAGACCGCGGGATGCGGAGTCGTGTTGCGCGCGGCCATGAAGGCCAGTGGAACCGAAGCGATGGCGGCCAGGACGGTGCCCAGCACCGCCATCAGCAGGGTCTCGAACGCCAGGCCGGCGATGCGCCCCGGATCGTCGAGCCGTGGCGGGAGCATGCGCTCGACGAGCGCGACGATCTTGTCGAAATCGGAGATGAGTTCGGCGGGAACGAATTCGATGTACCAGGCCGAGGCCAGGGTGGCCACCAGTGCGGCCACCGCGATCAGGTGCAGCAGGTTCGGCAGCGGTGGCCGGTTGCGCCCGGGTGTGGGCCGGGTGACGGTGGCGGTCATGAGCGTTGTCTGGTGGACTGCTCGGCGGAGGGGTCCACGCGCTGGTAGATGGCCATGACATCGTCGCGGGTCATGCCGACGGCGGGCCGGTCCAGCACCTTGCGGCCGTTGCGCAGACCGACGAGTCGGTGGGCCCACCCGAGTGCCAGGTCGACCTGATGCAGGGTGCACACCACCGTCAGTTTCTGCTCGACGCAGACCTGGAACAGAAGATCCATGACGATGCTTGCGTTTTCGGGGTCCAGCGAGGCGACGGGCTCGTCGGCCAACAGCAGGGCGGGCCGCTGCATGAGGGTGCGGGCGATCGCGATGCGCTGCTGCTGCCCACCCGAGAGGGTGTCGGCGCGGCGTTCGGCGAAGTCGGCCAGTCCCACTCGGTCGAGGTGTGCCAGGGCGGCCGCGCGCATGTGCTTGGGGTAGGTCAGTGCGCCGTAGCGGGGCAGGGTTAGGGCACCGAGACCGCCGATGAGGACGTTCTCCAAACAGCTGAGCCGGCCGACCAGGTTGAAGTGCTGGAACACGAAGCCGACCCGCGTGCGCAGGGCGCGTAGTTGTTTGGATGACGCCTGATCCACCCGGGTGCCGCCGACGTCGATGTGACCCGATGTCACCGGGTGCAGACCGTTGAAACACCGCAGCAGGGTGGACTTCCCGGAGCCGGACAGGCCGAGCAGAACCAACAGCTCGCTGCGCCGCACGTCGAGGGAGACGTTGTCCAAGGCCACGGTGTCACCGAAGCGTTTGGTCACATCGCGGGCAACGATCACAAGATCGTCGCCCGCGACGGGATGGCCGGGGCCGGCCGAGTCGGTCATATCAGCCCTTGCACTTCTCGGAACCGGTGACATCGCAGACATGCCGGACACCGTCGTAGTCGGTATCGGCGGCGGGCACGACGCCCCAGGCTCGTTCGTCGGTGACGCGGCAGGCGTCGCCCTCACAGAAGCCGGCCTCCTGCAGGCTTGCCACATTGATCTTCTCGGTGAAGATGTTCTTGAGCTTGTCGATGGCCTCGGTGCCCAGCGCATCGTTGGCCGCGAACACCGAACCGGCGATCATCTCGGACTTCCAGACGGTTTTGAGTTGACCGGGCTGCAGGTCCCCCTTCTCGATCATGGTCGTATCGACCATGGTGTCGAATGCGAACCCGGCGTCGCAGTCGCCGTTGGCGATCGACAGTGCCGAGGAGTCGTGCCCGCCGGCGAAGACCGGTGACATGGCGGCCGAGACATCGGCCTCCGAGCCCGATGTGATGACGCCCTCCTCGATCAGCCCTGCGGTCGGGTACAGGTATCCCGATGTCGAACCAGGGTCGACGAAGCAGACCTTCTTACCCGCGAAGTCGGCGAGCGCGTTGATATCGGCCGAGTCCGAACGGGCCAGGCCGTAGGACTGGTAGCCCGGCTTCTCGCCCTCTTCGCCGATCACCGCGCCCAGCGGGGTGATCTTGGCGCCGTTGACCTTTGCGACCACGTAGGCGAACGGGCCGAAGAAGGCCAGGTCGACGTTGTCGGCGATCATGCCCTCGACCACACCGGCGTAGTCGGAGGCCTGCACGAATTCCACCGTGGAGCCGGTTTCGCGCTCCAGCATCTTGATCAGCGGGTCGTAGCTGGCCTTCAGGTCCGAGGAGTTCTCGGCCGGGATGGCGGCCAGGGTGAGGGTTTCTGGGAAGCCCTGCGCGTTGGGCGCCGCGGATCCGGAGTCACTGCTCGAACAACCGGCCAGGGCGAGGGCGGCCGCTGCGGCCACGCTGATGAAGCGAATATTCATGCGAGGTAAGCCTTTCAGTGATCAGGGAGGACGAGCTCGGGAAAGTCGGCGACGGTGGCCACCACATGGGTGGCTCCAGCGGAGTTCAGGGTGGCGGCGTCGTGGGCGCCGGTGAGGGTGCCTGCCACGAGGGAGGCACCGGCGCGCAGGCCCGATGCGATATCGCTGGAGGTGTCACCGAGTACGGCGACCTTGGCCACATCGTCGATTCCGGTGCGCAGCAAGGCATTCAACACCATGTCGGGGTAGGGGCGGCCGCGTCCGCCGGCCCCGGGTGCCAAGACCAGATCGGCGATCTCGGACCAACCGAGGGCGTCGATGATGGCCTGTTGGGTGGCGACGCTGAATCCGGTGGTGAGCGCGACCTTGACGCCGGCGGCGCGCAGTTTGGCGATGGCTTCTTCGGCGCCCGGGATGGCGCTGACGCCGCTTTCGATGTGGGCGGTGTAGGCGTGTTCGAAGGTGGTGTTGGCCTGCTGGGCGCGGTCCTCGCCTGCGAAGAGGTGGCGGAACACCTCGATCTTGGACTGTCCCATGGTGGCGCGGACATAGTCACGGGCGGCTTCGCGCTCCTGGCCCGTGGCCGGGACGCCGACGGCGGTGGCCGCCTCGTCGAAGGCGTGCAGCACCAGGCCGTCGTCGGCGACGGTGGTGCCGGCCATGTCCAGAACTGTTAGTTCGATCGGTTGCATGCGGACACCCTGACAGTTGGTCTATACCAAGTCGTGTATCGAAGTCGAACGATCGATGAACACATGGTGGCCATTTGGTCTAGACCATGGTCTATGCCAGTGTTTGCTATGGTCAGAAGGGTGATCAGCAGCGCGCATCCGCGGGTTCTCAAGCACCAGATCGTTCGCGAACAACTCGATCGCATGCTCGACGGCATGCAGGTGGGCGATCCCTTTCCGGCCGAACGCGAGATCGCGGAGATGTTCGACGTCGCCCGCGAGACGGTGCGCCAGGCGGTGCGCGAACTGCTGCTGGCCGGCCGCGTCGAACGCCGCGGTCGCACCACGGTGGTCGCCGCCCCCAAGCTGCTGCAGCCACTGGGCATGGGTTCCTATACCGAGGCCGCCCGCGAGGAGGGCCACAGCGTCGACCGGTTCCTGGTGGGCTGGACGACCTTCGATGCCGATGACGGCCTTGCCGCTGTGCTGGAGATCGAGCCGGGCGCACCCATCCTGCAACTGGAGCGTGTGTTCACCACCGACGGCGTGCGGGTCGGCTTGGAGACAAGCCGGCTACCGGCTGTCCGTTATCCGGGCCTACAGCAGAACTTCGACTACCGGACCTCGCTGTACGCCGAGATCCGCAGGCGCGGAATCGCATTCGCCAAGACCGTGGACACGATCGATGCCGCGCTGCCCGATGCGCGCGAGTCCGCGCTGCTGACCGTCGATGCGCGCACCCCGATGTTCCTGCTCAACCGGGTGTCCTACGACCAGGACGGCGTGCCGATCGAGCAGCGGCGCTCGCTGTACCGCGGCGACCGCATGACGTTCAGCATCGTCATGCAGGACCGCGTTTAGCTTTCCGTCGTGGTGGAGAACCCGCAGACATGGAACCGCAGAACGACCCGACACCGAAGGACGCCACCAAGGCCACCGACGAGCAGCGGGAGATGCAAGACCAACTCGAGCACCAACATGAGGATCCGGACGGGCCGGGCCTGCACAACAGCCGGCGCCAGATCGCCGACGAGACCTAGTAGGACTTTCCCTCGGCGTAACGCTGCCTGCGGAAGCTGCGGCCGTTGCCGCGGTTGCGGCTCTTGTAGGTCGGCAGTTGGGAGTCGCAGTTGGGGCAGACCAGGCGCAGGTTCTCGCGGCGATTGTTTTCGGGGTTACCGTCGATGTGGTCGAGGATGAGCGCGAGCGGGAGCCCTTGCCAGGTGCTGGCGCCGCCGCAGAGCGCGCAGCAGCCGGACTGGGCGGCAGCAAGGAAGTCGCGGATGTAATGGCCCTGATGGCTACCGGTTCTGGCCACGCCTGACTCAAGCCACAACGTGGTCGCGGTTCGGCGTCGAACAGCGGCCTGGCATGCGTTGCCGCAGTAGACCTTCTGGCTGCGCCGTGTGAGCTCGATACCGCAGCTCTGACACCGTCTCATGACCGCACTTTACGAACGCGGTCCGACAAGTTCGTCACGGTGATCGGCCGCACAACGCTAGTAGGACTTTCCGTCGGCGTAGCGCTGTCTGCGGAAGCTGCGGCCGTTGCCGCGGTTGCGGCTCTTGTAGGTCGGCAGTTGGGAGTCGCAGTTGGGGCAGACCAGGCGCAGGTTCTCGCGGCGGTTGTTTTCGGGGTTGCCGTCGATGTGGTCGAGGATGAGCGCGAGCGGGAGCCCCTGCCAGGTGCTGGCGCCCCCGCAGAGCGCGCAGCAGCCGGACTGGGCGGCGGAGATGTAGGCACGGATGTAATGCCCGCGCCTAGGGTCGACCCACGCGTCGCCGGACTCAAGCCAGAGTCGTGTACTCGCGTCGCGGCGGACCGCTGCCTGACAGGCATTACTGCAATAGATTTTCTGGCTACGCTTGGAAAGTACTGTGCCGCAGCCTTGGCAGAGCCTCATGTACGGAACCTACCGGTCGACACCGACAAGTCAGGTGCCGTGTGGAGCCCCCTATCGGGATTGAACCGATGACCTACATATTACAAGTATGTCGCTCTACCACTGAGCTAAGGAGGCGGATGGAACCGCTACAGCTTAACCTTTCTCGTCGATGACCCGTTCGGAGACCACCGCGCGCGGCATGGTGCTGGTACGCCGGCTGCGCTGACGGCCCAGCGGGATGCGTCCGGCAATGTTCGACAGCGGGTTGACCACCTGCGACAGCGTGATGACGGCCTCGTGCAGGGCGTCGATCGTCGGGGCCAGCGCCTCCAGGCCAGGCGCCAACCGGTTGAGAGTGTCGGCCACATCGGCGAGCTTGAGCAGCGGGCCGTCGGGGTCGGTCAGGGTGTCGAGCAGGCCGCCCTCGGACAGCAGGGTGTCGGCGACGCCATCCTCGCGCAGGATGCGTTCGATCAGGCCGTCGTCGGCCAGTAGCTGATCCGCCAGACCGCCGGGAGCGATGACCCGCGACAGGGCTCCGCTGTCGGTGGTCAGTCGGTCGATGAGGCCGCCCTCGGCGGTGATCTGATCGACCAGGCCACCCTTGGCGAGCGCGCGGCCGACGGGGCCGTTCTCGGAAAGCAGTTGTTCGGCCACGCCGTCCTCGCGCAGCGCTCGTTCCACCAGGCCTTCGTCAGAAAGCAGTCGGTCGGCCAATCCGCCGGGCGCGATCACCCGCGAGACGACGCCGCCATCGGCGGTCAACCGATCCACCAGGCCGCCCTCGGCGGTGATCTGGTCGATCAGCCCGTCCTCGGCCAGCGCACGCGCCACCGGACCGCTCTGGTTGTTCAGTCGGTCCAGCAGGCCGCCCGGGGCGGTGAGTTGATCGACCAACCCGCCGGGGCGGAGCAACTGGTTGAGCGGGCCCTCAGGAGCCAGGGCGCGTCCGAGCGGGGCATCGTCGTCCATCAGCCGGGCGAGGCGGTTGGCGCGCTCCACCGCGTCGTCGATGCCGAGCATGGCGGCAAAGCCGGTGCTGGTGGTCGACGGAGCCGCCTCGTTGAGCGACCGCTGGACCACCTTGAGGGTGCCACCTGCGATGTTGAGGCCGATATCGGCAACCGCGAGCCCGACCCGGACCGGGGCCGTGGCAACCTGCACGATGGTGTTGCCGAGGTTCATGTGGTCAGTCTAGGGCGGGCGTCCGGCGACACCACCGCGATCGCATTCTCAGCCACTTCACAGCCAGTCCGCAGCCTCGCCTCAACCAGGGAGAGGACTGTGAACTCCATGGCAATGGCAGCGATGTCCGAATCCCACAACATCCCCGAGGCGCGAGTGCTCGTCGTCGACGACGAGACCAACATCGTCGAGTTGCTCTCGGTGAGCCTGAAGTTCCAGGGGTTCGAGGTGCACACCGCGGCCAGCGGCCCCGATGCCCTGGCCAAGGCCCGCGAGATCAAACCGGATGCGGTGATATTGGACGTGATGATGCCCGGGATGGACGGTTTCGGCGTGCTGCGCCGGATGCGGGCCGACGGTATCGACGCGCCGGCGCTGTTCCTCACCGCGCGCGACAACCTGCAGGACAAGATCACCGGGTTGACCCTCGGCGGCGACGACTACGTCACCAAGCCGTTCAGCCTGGAGGAGGTGGTGGCACGCCTGCGGGTCATCCTGCGCCGGGTCGGCCGCGGCGTCGAGGAAACCAAGAACGCCCGGCTGAGCTTCGCCGATATCGAACTCGACGAGGAGACCCACGAGGTGTGGAAGGCGGGCGAACCCGTCTCGCTGTCGCCGACCGAATTCACACTGCTGCGCTACTTCATCATCAACGCCGGCACGGTGCTGTCCAAGCCCAAGATTCTCGATCATGTGTGGCGCTACGACTTCGGCGGTGACGTCAACGTCGTCGAGTCCTACGTGTCCTATCTGCGCCGCAAGATCGACACCGGCGACAAACGGCTGCTGCACACGCTGCGCGGTGTGGGTTACGTGCTGCGCGAACCGCGCCAGTAGTCCGCGGAATCCATGATCGAACGACACCGGCGGGGGGTGCCGCTGCGAGTCGGGCTGGTGGCTGCCACCCTGGTTCTGGTGGCCATCGGTCTGCTGGCCTCCGGTGTGGCGGTCACCTCGATCATGCGGCACACCGAGATCGAACGCATCGACGACACCTTGCTGGAGGCGTCCGGCGGCTGGGCCCGCGCGCCGATGGCCTTCACCGCACCACTACAGGATCCCAACCCGGCACACCCGCCCACCAACTTCTACGTCCGCGGCACCGACGGTGATGGCCGGGTTCAATTGGCAATCAACGACAGTCCGTCCGAACCGGTGCTGCCCGCGAACAATGACGTCGGCCCCGAACCGGTGACCGTCGCCTCGGTGGACGGATCCGATGTGCAGTGGCGTGCGGTCACCGTGCGTGGTCCCGACGGCGAGCTGACGACCGTCGCGATCGATCTGACCGATGTGGAATCCAGTGTGCGGGCGCTCATCTGGTCCCAGGTGGGAATCGGCGGCGCGGTGCTGCTGGTGCTCGGGGTGGTCGGCTACGCCGTCGTGCACCGCAGTCTGCGGCCGCTCACCGAGGTGGAGGAGACGGCCGCCGCGATCGCCGACGGTGAATTGGATCGCCGGGTGCCGCAACGTGATCCGCGTACCGAGGTGGGAAGGCTCTCGCTGGCGCTGAACGGGATGCTCGCCCAGATCCAGCGGGCCATGGCGTCCTCCGAACAATCGGCCGAACTGGCCCGCCGATCCGAGGAGCGGATGCGTCGCTTCATCGCCGACGCCAGCCACGACCTGCGGACTCCGCTGACCACCATCCGTGGCTACGCCGAGTTGTACCGCCAGGGTGCGGCCCGCGATACCGGCATGCTGATGGGCCGCATCGAAAGTGAGGCCGGGCGGATGGGTCTGCTGGTGGAAGATCTGTTGCTGCTGGCGCGACTGGACGAACAACGACCGCTCGATCAGCGCCGGGTCGACCTGCTGGCGCTGGCCAGCGATGCCGTGCACGACGCGCAGACGGTCGCGCCCTCACGCCCGATCGGCATGCAGGTCATCGACGGCCCCGGAACGCCCGAGGTTCTCGGTGACGAGGCCCGGTTGCGTCAGGTGCTCAGCAATCTGATGGCCAACGCGCTGCAGCACACCCCCGAACAGGCGCGTGTGACAGTGCGGGTCGGCACCGAAGGGGACAGCGCGGTGATCGAGGTGTGCGACGAGGGACCCGGTATGAAGACCGAAGACGCACAACGCGTTTTCGAGCGTTTCTACCGCGCCGACTCATCGCGGACCCGCACCAGCGGCGGGTCCGGCCTGGGATTGTCCATCGTCGACTCGCTGGTGTTGGCGCACGGGGGCACGGTGTCGCTGGACACGGCGCCCGGCCGCGGCTGCCGGTTCCGGGTGGAACTGCCCAGGATCGTGGACGTGGCGGCTCAGCCGAGCTGAGCCAACGCCGCCTTGATCTTGGCCTGCGCCTCGTCGAGGGACTCCGGCGACGGGTTGCGGTCCACGGCGGCGAATCCGAAATCGCTGAGGTTGCGGGCCGGGAATACGTGCACGTGCAGGTGCGGCACCTCCAGTCCGGCGATGATGACGCCGGCCCGTTCGGTCTCGAATGCCGCGCAGACCGCCTTGCCGATCTTCTGCGACACCGCCATCACCCGGGCGAACACGTCGGGGTCGAGGTCCTGCCAGTTGTCGACCTCGGCACGCGGAACCACCAGGGTGTGGCCCTGCGTCATCGGTTCGATGGTAAGGAACGCGACGATCTCATCGTCCTCGTAGACGAATCGGCCGGGCAGGTCTCCGTTGATGATCATGGTGAACACAGACGCCATGGGATCGAGGTTAGTCTTTCGATCCACGAGTGGGGTCGGCAGTGGCTAGCCTGTCCAGATGCTGGGCTTGATGCAGGATCGGCCGCTGATGATCTCGTCGCTGATCGAACACGCGGCCACCTTCCACGGCGACACCGAAATCGTCTCCCGGTTACCCGAGGGGCCGGTCCGACGGACCACCTGGGCGGCGGTCCGGGACCATTCGAAACAGGTGGCGAACGCGCTGACCCGACTCGGTGTGCAGCCCGGCGACCGGGTGGGCACCCTGGCCTGGAACAGTGACCGGCACCTGTCGCTGTACTACGGGGTCTCGGGATCGGGTGCGGTGCTGCACACCGTCAACCCGCGGCTGTTCGCCGAGCAGATCGTGTACATCATCGACCACGCCGAAGACCAGGTGCTGTTCTTCGACGTGACGTTCGCTGAGCTCGTCGAACAGATTGCGCCACAATTGAAGACCGTGCGCACCTATATCGCGATGACCGATCGCGAGCACATGCCCGATATAGGCGTCGGCGGCGATCTGCTGTGCTTCGACGAACTGGTCGGGCAACAGTCCAGCGTCTACGAATGGCCCGAGTTCGACGAGCGCAGTGCGTCCTCGCTGTGCTACACCTCGGGAACCACCGGCAACCCCAAGGGCGTGCTGTACTCACATCGTTCGACGGTGCTGCACGCCCTGGGCGCAATCCCGCGCGACGGTTTCGACGTGCACAGCGGATCGGTCATCCTGGTGGTGGTGCCGATGTTCCACGCCAACGCCTGGGGCACGCCGTACACCGGGCCGATGGTCGGTGCGAAACTGGTGCTGCCGGGCCCGCATCTGGACGGGGAGAGTCTGTACCGGCTCATGCGTGATGAAGGTGTCAACTTCACCCAGGGTGTCCCGACGGTGTGGATGATGCTGTTCTCCTACCTGGACGAGCATCCCGAGATCGACCCGCACGAGCTGAAGTTGGAGTTCGCGGGCACCGGCGGGGCGGCGCTGCCGCAGTCGATGATCGAGCGCTTCGAGCGAGACTTCGGCTCCGAGGTGGTGCAGGGCTGGGGGATGACCGAGACCAGCCCGCTGTGCGTCATCGGCAAGCTGCAACCGCGGCACGCCGCGCTGTCCGCGGAAGACAAGATGCAGCTCAAACTGAAGCAGGGGCACGGCATCTGGGGCGTCGACATCAAGATCGTCGATGATGACGGGCACCGGCTGCCCTGGGACGGCAAGGCCTTCGGCGAGGTCTACGTGCGTGGACCGTGGATCGCCAGCGGATACTTCAAGGGCGAGGGCGGCGACAAGCTCGACGCCGAGGGATTCTTCCCGACCGGCGACGTCGCCACCATCGATCCCGACGGCTACCTGCACCTGGTGGACCGCGCCAAGGATGTCATCAAGTCCGGTGGTGAGTGGATCAGTTCCATCGACCTGGAGAACGCCGCGACGGGGCATCCGGCCGTTGCCGAGGCCGCGGTCATCGGTGTGCCACACCCGAAATGGCAGGAACGGCCGCTGCTGCTGGTGGTGCGCCGACCGGGCCACGACGCGACGCGCGAGGAGATCCTGGATCACCTGGCCGAGCGGGTCGCCAAGTGGTGGCTGCCCAACGATGTCATCTTCGTGGCGGAGCTACCCCACACCGCGACCGGCAAGCTGCTGAAGGTGCAGTTGCGCAACGATTATCGCGACCATCAGTTGCCCGACACGGTCAGCTGACGGCAGCCGCAATCTCGGCGACCGTCCACGGCGGTGAGTCGTGATGATCCCGGTATGCGAGGAACGCCGGCTGCTGGCGCGCGAACTCGCCGATGAAACCACCGGCGGCGACGAAGATCCGGCCGGTCACCTCCTTGGCGAGATCACCGGCGAGGTAGGCGTAGGTCGGCGCGACGTACTCCGGCGGCGCGGCATCGAGCGCCCCCTGCATGCTGACATCGTCGAGTAGCCCGCGCCGGTTCAGTTCGGTGATGTGTTGTTCGTAGTCGGCGCCGGTCGACAATCGGGTGCGTGCGCCGGGGCACACCACATTGGCGCGCACGCCGTGTTCGGCGAGTTCGGCGGCGATGGCCAGGGTCAGGCTGTTGACACCGCCCTTGCCCGCCGGATACCCGGTGCCGCCGTAATCACCGAGGAAGGCAAACGAACTCGTGTTCACGATGGCCCCGGATCCCTGTCGCACCATGTGGGGGACAGCGGCACGGCACGTCTCGAACGTCGTCAGCAGATGAGCGTCGAGCAGATCGCGGAATTGCGCCGATGTCACGTTCAGGATCGAGGATCCGGTCGGCTCGGCGGTACCCGCGCAATTTATCAGGATGTCGATGCGGCCGAACCGGCGAAGGCAGGCATCCACCAGTGCGTCGGCAACCTGCGGGTCGGCCGGTGACCCGGCGAACCCGGCACCCGAAACGCGCTCGGCTGCACCGGCCACCGCGTCCGGATCGCGGCCGTTGACCAGCACCCCGGCTCCGGCCGATGCGAGCAGCTGAGCGACCGCGAGGCCGACGCCGCGGGTGCCACCCACGACGACGGCGCTGCGGTCGCTCAGCGGCAGCGCCGTCCCGTCACTGATCGGAGGCCGCCTCGGCGAACGTCATCGCATCCATGTTCCAGTAGCCGCGCAGGTTGGTGATCAGTCCCGCCTCGTCCACCTTGTAGGTGAACACCCCGCGCACCGTCGCCACGAACCCGTTCGGGAACGTCGTCTCCAGGACCAGGATGTAGGCGATCTCGTGTGGGCTGCTCGACGGGAACGTCGCCTCGCACGTGACGCGCAGCTGGTTCGGCCCGATGTTGGTGTCGTAGAACGCGGCCAGCGCCTCTTTGCCGTGCACGCCGGTCCCGTCGGGATTGGTGACGGCCGCACCGATCGGATCCTCGACGACGATGTCATCCGACATCAGCGCCAGCCAGCCCTCCCGGTCGCCGGATTGCACGCAGCGCCACGAGTTCCGGGACGCCGCGACAACCGGTGTCACGTCTTCCACCGTCTCGGTCATGATCTAGCGGTCCGCGTCGGTGTAGCGGATGACACCGCGGATGTTGCGGCCTTCCAGCATGTCCTTGTAGCCGTCGTTGATCTGCTCCAGCTGATACTGCCGGGTGACCATGTCGTCGAGGTTGAGTCGGCCCGCCTTGTACATCGACAGCAGCTGCGGAATGTCGTGATGGGGATTGCCGCCGCCGAAGATGGTGCCCTGCAGACGCTTCTGGAGCAGGGTCAGCATGGACAGGTTGAGCTTGACATCGTTCTCGGCCATGTTCGCCACCGCGGTGGCCACCACCGTGCCACCCTTGGCGGTGATGTTCATGTAGTGATCGATGTCCTCGCCCTTGAGCTCACCGACGGTGACGATGGTCTTGTGCGCCATCCGGCCCTGGGTCACCTCGGCCACCCCCGCCATGGCGCTGAAGATGTCCGGGTAGGCATGGGTGGCACCGAACTTCAGCGCATTGTCCCGCTTGAACTCGACCGGGTCCACGGCGAAGATGTTTCGCGCGCCGGCGTTGAGTGCGCCCTGCAGCGCACCGGTGCCGACACCGCCGACGCCCACGATCACGACATCGTCACCCGGGCGCACGTCGCCGCTGCGCACGGCCGACCCGTACCCGGTGGTGACACCACAGCCGACCAGGCAGGCCACCTCGAACGGGATGGACGGGTCGATCTTCACCACCGAACTCTTGTGCACCACCATGTACGGGCTGAAGGTGCCCAGCAGGGTCATCGGGATGACGGGTTCGCCGGTCTTGACCGAGTGGATGCGGTGCGTGCCGTCGGAGACGGCGGTGCCCGCGAGCAGGCCGGCACCGAGGTCGCACAGGTTGCGCAGACCTTCCTGACAGGCCGGGCACTCGCCGCAGGACGGGATGAACGACAGCACCACATGGTCGCCGGGGGCGATGTGCTCGACACCGGGTCCGACCTCGGTGACGACACCGGCGCCCTCGTGGCCGCCGAGCACCGGGAAGCCGGCCATCGGGATGTCGCCGGTCACCAGATGGTGATCGGAGTGGCACATGCCGGAGGCTTCCATCTGGATCTTGACCTCGTCCTTGACGGGGTCACCGATCTCGATCTCCTCGATCGACCACGGCTGGTTGAACTCGTAGATGAGAGCGCCTTTTGTCTTCATGCGCATGTGCCTTCCACTAGAACCGGTGCCCACAGACTAGAGGCATTAGTTACGTGCGTCACACCCACCCCCAATCAACTGCTTGGCCGGGTGTGTCACCAGATGGGGACGGGTGCCTGGCCGAGGGGGTAGTACCCGGGCAGCTTCTCGCCGGCGAGCGAGCGCTCGATGCGCTTCTGCATGGTCGGGGTGAGATCGCCGGACTCGATGAGCTTCATGAACGCCTTCTGCACGTGCCCGAAGTCGAAGAAATCGCGCTGCCACTCGATGAGCAGGTCGTCATTCAGCCGGAACCAGCTGCCGCCGATGCCGTAGATCTCGTCGCGGGTGCCGTCGGACTTGTTGGCGATCTGCTTCCAGAAGCCGACGATCTCGTTCTGCTTCTCGTCGATCAAGGTCTTCTGGTATTCGTAGACCCAGTTCTCCAGGCCCTCCATCTCCAGACCGAGTGCGACGTCGCGGATCTCGGCCCTGTTGATGCACATGACGTCCTCCTTGGGGCCGATGTTCCAACCATAGGTCGCGTCCTCGGTGTAGAACTCCGCCAGCGGCTTCCAGTCGCCGGCCGCCTCGGCATCGGCGTTGGCCTTCAGCCAGCGCTGGACCCAGTCTTCCAATGCTTCACGTGACGCCATGTGGTTCAGTCCTTTTCTACTATTGAGAGTGCACGGGTGGGACACATGTCGACGGCCAGCTCCACGGCTTCGCGGAGCTCATCGGGTGGTTCGGGGTCGAGGATCTCGACGGCGCCGCGCTTGGGCACCTGGAAGACATCCGGCGCCTCCAACTCGCACATGGCGTGGCCCTGGCACAGGTCCTCGTCGAGTTCGATTCGGTAGCAGCCCATCTCACACCTTGCTACGCCTGCGGTAGCGCACCTTGGCCGGCTGCGCGAGCTGCACGACCATCTTCGAGTGGTCGTTCTGATAAGTCTCGGCGGGTTGTGACATCTCGAACTCATACTCGCGCAGCAGGACCGAGAAGATGGCCTTGATCTGCATCTGCGCGAACGCGGCACCCACACAACGATGTTTGCCCGCGCCGAAGGGAATCCAGGTCCACCGGTTGATGAGATCTTCCTGGCGCGGCTTCTGGTAGCGGTCGGGATCGAAGGTATCCGGGTCCGGGAAGTCCTCGGGGATGCGGTTGGAGATGGCCGGCGAGGCGGCCACCATCTGTCCCTTGTGGATCGGGTACCCGGCGACCTCGAACTCGTCCTGCGCGACGCGCATCAGGATGATCAGCGGCGGATGCAGGCGCAGCGTCTCCTTCAGTGAGTTGTCCAGCTTCGGGATCTGGCGCAGCGCATGGAAACTCACCTCCTGACCGTCGGCGTAGAGCTCGTCGAGCTCTGCCTGCACCTGTGCGTACACCTGCGGGTTGCGCAGCAGTTCGATCAGCGTCCACGACGACGTGCCCGAACTGGTGTGGTGCCCGGCGAACATCAGCGAGATGAACATGCCGGTGACCTCGTTGGCGGTGAACCGGGGATTGCCCTGGTCATCTTTGATCGAGACCAGCACGTCGAGCAGGTCACGATCCTCCTTGCCCTTGGGCGGGTTGTCGATCCTGCCGTTCATGATCTCCTGCACCAGCGCAACGAGTTTGACGCGGGACTCGTCGCGGATGCGGAAGCTCTCGATGTCGAGATAGGGGTCGACGTAGCAGAGCGGATCGGTTCCGCGTTCGAGCTGGTGGTAGTAGTGGGCGAAGCGGCTGTCGAGTTGCTCGCGAAACTTCAGTCCGATCAGGCAGGCCGTCGAGGTGTAGATGGTCAGTTCGGAGAAGAAGTCGAGCAGTTCGATCTCTCCTTCATCGCCCCAGTCGGCGATGATCTTCTTGACTTCGTTCTCGATGGTGGCCGCGTGGCCCTTCATCTGCTCACCGCGCAGGGCGGTGTTGTGCAGCATCTCCGCGCGCCGTTCGGGGTCGGCGTCGAACACGACCCCCTCGCCGAAGATCGGCGTCATGAACGGGTAGGCCTCGGCCTGGTTGAGCTCGTTGTCGCTGGACCGGAAGAAGAATTCGTTGGCCTCCGCGCCGGACAGCATCACGACCTGCTTGTCGACGAGTTGGAACCATCCCACGTCGCCGCATTCAGAGCGGACGCGCTGCATCAGGCCGATCGGATCGGTGCGAAACTCCTCGAGGTGGCCGTGCTCTTCCTCGCCACCTGAAACGCGTTCTACTTCCTTGAGGGTGGTCATTGCTGCGGCATCCCTTCTTCGCCCAGCGCGAGCTTCTGGCGGTCCTTGGTCTCGGCCAGCGGCGCCTCGGGCTGGAGCTCCATGTTCGCGATGAAGCCGCCGCGCGGTGTCTCGGCGACGAACGTGATGGCGCGCGCGAGGTCGTCGGCGCGCAGGAAGTAGTCGTGGCGGGCCTGGCCCCACTTGGCCCAGTCCTCCAAGGCCGGGCCGATCAGCTCGGCGGGCAGGCTCCAGCCCATGGACGTCTTCGTCGGTCCCGGGTGCACGATCGAGGCGCGCACCCCGGTGCCCTCGAGCTCCATCTGGTAGTTGTTCACCATCGCGACCAGGGCTGCCTTGGCTGCGCCGTAGGCGCCCATGTGCGGACGCTGGCGTAGCGACACGTCGGAGCCGACGAAGATCAGGTCACCGCGCTGACGTTCGATCATGCCCGGCAGCACCGCACCGGCCACCCGGTTGGCGCCGATGAGGTGGATCTGCACCTGGGATTCGAACTGCTCGGTGCTGATCGAATCCAGCTTGCCGAAGTACGTGTCACCGGCACCGGCCACCAGCACCTCGATATCGCCGAGTTCGGATGTCGTCTGCTCGACGGCGGCCTTCACCGAGTCGGGATCGGTGACATCGAGGTGCACGGCGATGGCCTCGCCGCCGTCGGCGCGGATCCTGCCGACGATCTCGTCGAGCTTCTCCACCCGGCGGGCACCGAGTGCGACGGGGAACCCGTTGCGGGCGAGCCTGATTGCGGTCGCCTCACCGATCCCGGAGGAGGCGCCGGCGACCAGCGCGGGTCGACGCTCGGGCAGGGGTGCAAAACGCGGCATGCAGGTGCCTTTCAGCGGTGCTGGACTGTGATGGGTAGGTGGGCGAATCCGCGGACGCTGCTGGAGTGGACGCGGACGGCGTTGGCCTCATCGACCTCGTATCCGCGGATTCGCTTGAACAACTCGGTCAGCGCCACCCGGGCCTCCATGCGCGCCAGGTGCGCGCCGAGGCAGAAGTGGGCGCCGCTACCGAAACTCACTGTTTTCGAGCCGATTTCCCGGTCGATGCGGTACTCATCGGGCTTCTCGAAGACCCGCTCGTCACGGTTGGCCGAACCGATCAGCAGGACCAGCACATCGCCGGCCGGGACGGTCTTGTCGTAAAAGGTGAGGTCCTCGACGACGGCGCGGGCCAGGATCTGGCTGGACGCGTCGTAGCGAAGCGTCTCCTCCACCCACGGGGTGACGAGGTCGTGATTGTCGAAGACCGGCGCCAACTGCGCGGGGTTCTTGTGGCCCCAGTACGCGGCGTTGGCAAGCAGTTTGGTGGTGGTCTCGTTGCCGGCCACCACCATCAGGAACAGGAACGCCATGATCTCGTCGTCGGTGAGCCGGTCACCGTCGATCTCGGCCTCGACCAGCGCCGAGGTCAGGTCGTCGGTGGGACGCTTGCGCCGCTGTTTGACCATGTCGGCGTAGTACATCAGCAGTTCGCCGGAGGCCGCGATGGCAGAATCGGGGACGTCGGCCACCCCGTCCTCGCGGTGCATCACGGCGTCTGCCTGGGCCCGGATGCGGACCCGGTCCTCGTCGGGCACACCCATCAGCTCCGAGATGACGTCCATCGGCAGCTTGCCCGCGAATTCGTCCACATAGTCGAAATAGTCGGCCTGCAGCGCGGTATCGAGATGCTGATGCGCGATCTCGGTGACCCGGCCCTCCAGTTCCCGGATGCGCCGCGGGGTGAACCCCTTCGACACCAGGGTGCGCAGTCGCAGATGGCCGGGATCATCGAGCGCCAGGAAGGACATCACCCGGTGTGCCTCGTCATTGCGCGAGATCGGGTCCAGGGACACGCCGTGCTTGTTGGACAGCGCGACGCTGTTGCGGAATCCTGCGACGACGTCTTGATGGCGCGACAACGCCCAGAAGTTGAGATCCGCGTTGTGGTACAGCGGCGCCTCGTCGCGCAACCGCTTGTAATACGGATACGGGTCTTCGTGGAAGTTGTAACTGTACGGGTCGAGGATCAGGTCGACCGTGGGTGAGCTCATCGATGTTCTCCCAGGATGAGGCCGACCACATAGCTGAGTCGGTCGGCGATCTGGTGGTAGGTGAAGGCGCCGCTGCCGGCGTTGACGAGCGCACCGAAGAACGTCATCTCCAGCGCCGAGACGATGCGCGGATCCGCGTCGGGGCCGACCGCCGAACGGATGCGCTTGTGGATCTCGACACCGATGCGGTCCCGCACGGTCCGAACCGCGGGATCGCTGCTGCCGCTGAGCAACGCGGTGGTGCACGCCGCGGCGAGATCGGGTTCGTCGGCGACGACCAACGTCAACGCGCGCACCGCCTTGTCGACCCGGGTGGACATCGAATCGTTGACGTCGGTGAAGTAGGGAACCTGTCTGACCAAATCGAGGTAGACCTCGGCGATCAGGTGATTCTTCGAGGAGAAATAGGTGTAGGCGGTGGCCGGGGCGACCTTGGCGCGCGCGGCGACGGCGCGGACCGTCAGGTCGGCGTAGGAGGTCTCGCGCAGCATCTCCATGCCGGCCGTCATGACCTTGCGGAAGGTCTCTTCCTGCCGCCGGTTACGCGTCGTTTCCGCCGGTCCGCCTTCCGTGCCGTCTGTGACGGCCACCACCGAATCGCTGGACACATGTCCAAGTTATCCGACGGGGTGGTCGATCGGCAAGTACTCAACATGGATATTGCGTATGAGCAGGTAATAATCGACCATCCAACCACTGCCGGTGTGTTCACCCTTGCCACTGCCGCAACCGTGCGGCTATCGTTCGGGAAAACAATGTCGGACACTTGTCCAGAAACAATCTAGGGAGTGGGATGTCGATTCTGGCGGATCGCGAGAGCCGATTGCTCATCGACGGCAAGCTCGTCGCCGGAAGTGGCGGCACCTTCGAGACCGTCAATCCGGCCACCGAGGAGGTGCTGGGTGTGGCCGCCAACGCCGACGAGGCCGATATGGGGGCCGCGATCGATGCGGCGCGCACCGCCTTCGATCAGACCGACTGGTCGACGAACACCGAACTGCGGGTGCGCTGCCTGCGCCAGTTGCGCGAGGCCCTGCAGGCCAATATCGAGGACCTTCGCGAATTGACCATCTCCGAGGTCGGCGCTCCGCGGATGCTGACCTCCGGCGCCCAACTGGAGGGCCCGGTCGACGATCTGGGTTTCTCGGCCGATACCGCGGAGAGCTACCAATGGCGCACCGATCTGGGACATGCGACACCGCAGGGCATTCCGACCAACCGCGTCATCGCCCGCGAGGCGGTCGGCGTCGTCGGGGCCATCACGCCGTGGAACTTCCCGCATCAGATCAACCTGGCCAAGATCGGTCCGGCGCTGGCCGCGGGCAACACGCTGATCCTCAAGCCGGCACCCGACACCCCCTGGGCGGCAGCGGTGCTCGGCGAGATCATCACCGAGCACACCGATTTTCCGCCGGGAGTGATCAACATCGTCACCTCCGATGATCACGGAGTGGGCGCGCTGCTGTCCAAGGATCCGCGGGTGGACATGGTGTCGTTCACCGGATCGACCAATACCGGCCGCGCGGTGATGACCGACGCCGCGGTGACCATCAAGAAGGTGTTCCTGGAACTCGGCGGCAAGTCGGCATTCCTGGTGCTCGACGACGCCGATCTGAACGGCGCCTGCGCCATGGCGGCGTTCACCGTGGCGATGCACGCGGGCCAGGGGTGCGCGATCACCACCCGCTTGGTCGTGCCGCGCGCGACGTACGACGAGGCGGTCGAGGCCGCCGCGGCGACGCTGGGCGGCATCAAGCCCGGCGATCCGAACAGCAAGCGCACCGTCTGCGGGCCGGTGATCTCGGCCCGTCAGCGCGACCGCATCCAAGGCTACCTGGACTCGGCGATCGCCGAGGGCGGCCGCTTTGCCTGTGGTGGGGGACGTCCGGCCGACCTGGATCGCGGCTTCTTCATCGAGCCGACGGTCATTGCCGGACTGGACAATTCGGCCAAAGTGTCCCGCGAGGAGATCTTCGGCCCGGTGCTGACGGTCATCGCCCACGATGGTGACGACGACGCGGTGCGCATCGCCAATGACTCGCCCTACGGGCTGTCGGGCACCGTGTTCTCCGGTGACGACGCCCGCGCCCAGGCGGTGGCATCGCGACTGCGGGTCGGCACCGTCAACGTCAACGGCGGCATCTGGTACTCGGCGGATGCGCCGTTCGGCGGCTACAAGCAATCCGGTGTCGGCCGCGAGATGGGTGTGGCCGGCTTCGAGGAGTACCTGGAGACCAAACTCATCGCCACGCTGGCGAGTTAAGGAGAACAACCATGGCGCAGTATGCGGAATTCAAGGACAAGGTCGGCATCGTCACCGGGGCCGGCGGTGGTATCGGGCAGGCCTATGCCGAGGCACTGGCCCGCGAGGGTGCGGCCGTCGTGGTTGCCGATATCAATCTCGAAGGCGCGCAGAAGGTTGCCGACGCCATCTTGGGCGAGGGCGGCAACGCGCTGGCCGTCCGGGTGGACGTCTCCGACCCGGAGTCCGCGCGCGAGATGGCAGCCCAGACGCTCTCGGAGTTCGGCGGGATCGACTACCTGGTCAACAACGCCGCCATCTTCGGCGGGATGAAACTGGACTTCCTGATCACCGTCGACCCGGAATACTACAAGAAGTTCATGAGCGTGAACCTCGACGGTGCGCTGTGGTGTACCCGCGCGGTGTACAAGAAGATGGCCAAGCGCGGTGGCGGCGCTATTGTCAACCAATCCTCCACGGCCGCATGGCTGTACGCGAACTTCTACGGTTTGGCCAAGGTCGGCGTCAACGGTCTGACCCAGCAGCTCTCGCGCGAACTCGGGGGCCAGAACATCCGGATCAACGCGATCGCCCCGGGACCGATCGACACCGAGGCCAACCGCACCACCACCCCGCAGGAGATGGTCGCCGATATCGTCAAGGGGATCCCGCTGTCGCGCATGGGGCAACCGGAGGATCTGGTCGGGATGTGCCTCTTCCTGCTCAGTGATCAGGCCAAGTGGATCACCGGGCAGATCTTCAACGTCGACGGCGGACAGATCATCCGCTCATGAAACTGGGATATATCGGGCTGGGCAACCAGGGTGCGCCGATGGCCAAGCGGCTCGCCGATTGGCCGGACGGGTTGGTCGTCTACGACGTGCGCACCGAGGCGATGACGCCGTTGGTGGAGCTGGGTGCCCAGCTGGCCGACAGCGTCGCCGATGTCGCCAAGGCCGATGTCATCAGCGTGACGGTGCTCAACGACACGCAGGTGCGCGAGGTGGTGGGACAGCTGGGCGAGCACGCCGCACCCGGCACCGTCATCGCCATCCACTCCACCATCGAGCCGGGTACCGCCCCGGAGTTGGCCGAGCAGTTGGCGGGCAGAGGAATTCACATCGTCGATGCGCCCGTCTCCGGCGGGGCCGGCGCCGCGGACAAGGGTGAGCTGGCCGTCATGGTGGGCGCCTCCGAAGAGGCCTACGCCGCGGTCAAACCGGTGTTCAAGAAGTGGGCATCGTTGGTGGTCCGGGCGGGCGAGCCGGGTGCGGGTACCCGGATGAAGTTGGCGCGCAACATGTTGACGTTCATCGGATTCGCCGCCTCGTGTGAGGCCATGTCGCTGGCCGAGGCGGCCGGCATCGATCTGCAGAAGCTGGGCCGGGTGGTCCGGCACAGCGACGCGCAGAGCGGCGGGCCCGGCGCGATCATCCTGCGTGATGACACCAGGCCGCTGGACCCCGAGCACTGGCTGTTCGACATGTTCACCCACACCCGTGGCCTCGGCGAGAAGGATCTGGCGCTGGCGCTGGGTCTGGGTGAGGCTGTGGGAGTGGATCTACCGTTGGCGCAGGTGGCGTTGCAGCGCCTGGCCGACGGTCTTGGCGTACCGCACACGAAGGAGTGAGATGACCGACGATCGCCGCACGCAGGGTCTGCAGAAGATGAACGAGGTCTACGGCTGGGAGATGCCCGATATCCAGGGCGACCCGTACTTCGACCTCACCGTCGAGCACCTGTTCGGCAGCATCTGGACCCGACCCGGACTGTCGATGCGCGACAAGCGTCTGCTGACGCTGGCGGCGGTGACCGCGGTGGGCAACTCCGATCTGGCCGAGATCCAGATCAATGCCGCGCTGCACAATGAGGAACTCACAGCCGAGGAACTCAAGGAAGTGGCCGTGTTCATCACCCACTACCTCGGATTTCCGTTGGGCTCCAAACTCGATGGTGCGGTCAGCAAGGTGGTGAGGCAACGCAAGAAGGCCGCCGAGAAGGGATCCGGTGAAGACAAGCGCGCCAATGTCGACGCCGCGGTGAAGATGCACTCCGGGAAGTCGCTCGATGATGAGTAGGTATGCCGCGCTCTCGCGCGAGGAACTCGCCACCCTGGTTCCCGAGCTGCTGCTCATCGGCCAGTTGATCGACCGCTCCGGAATGGCCTGGTGTATCAGCAACTTCGGGCGCGAGGAGATGCTTCAGATCGCCATCGAGGAGTGGGCGGCGTCCAGCCCGCTGTACACCAGGCGGATGCAGAAGGCGCTGAAGTACGAGGGCAACGACATCTTCACGCTCTTCAAGGGCCTGCAACTCGATATCGGTGCGCCCCCGCAGTTCATGGACTTCCGCTATATCGTGCACGACCGCTGGCACGGCGAGTTCTACCTGGATCATTGCGGCGCCTTGCTCGATGTCGAACCGATGGGCCCGGATTACGTCAAGGGCATGTGCCACGACATCGAGGACCCCACCTTCGACGCCACCGCCCTGGCCACCAACCGAAAAGCGCAGGTCCGGCCCATCCACCGGCCGCCGCGCACCCCGGCCGATCAGCACCCGCACTGCCGGTGGACGGTCATCATCGACGAGTCTTATCCGGAGGTTCCGTTCATCCCCGAGATGGACCTCGTCGCCGCCACCTACGCGCACGCGTGTGAATTGGACCCCATCGACCCGGATGACGAAGGCGCGGCGGACTATTCGGGCGAGTTGCTCGCCGATGTCGACTTCGCCGCCTTCTCGCATTCGGCGCTGGTGCGGATCGCCGACGAGGTGTGCATCCAGATGCACCTGTTGGTCAAGTCTTTTCAGATCGCCGTGGAGAAGCGGGCCGGCGGAGACACCGAACTCGCCCGATCGATCCGCACCAAGCAGCTCATCGGAATCGCCGGCGTGGCCGCCGAGCGGATTCACAAGGCACTCAGGTTGTCCGCTGATGCCGCCGGCGCCCTGCGGGTGCTGGAATTGCATCCGTTGCTCAATCCCGCGGCGTATGTGTCCGCCGATATCGACCCGGGTTTCGTGCACGTGCGGCGCTCACCGGCCCACGAGGACGGCTCGTGGATCTCGCTGATCTCCCCGGTCGCCGACGCACCGCTGCAGGCCATCGTGGCGGCGGTCGATCCTTACCTGCGGGCCGAGCTGTCGGGCACCGAAACCGACTGGACCGTGCGCGTCATCAAGACCGACACGCCGGCCAAGAAGCTGCCCGAGGTAGAGGTGTGCGAATTCAGCGGCGGCGCGTCCTGGGTCTTCGAGGAGCGCAAGTCGCTGCCGCTCACCGTCGTGTAGCAGCTTGTTCTGTAGATATTTTGAGCAAGTTTCAGGGGCGATGTGTGCGGGGCGGATCTTCGGGATCCAATGGATGCGGCGATGTTGGCCGCATGTCGTTCGTCCAGCTCGGGCTGACTAGTGGATCGGCACGTCCATCCCGGATTCGCCGGAAATAGCGCAGCGTTGCCCAGATGAAGAGCGCCATAAGCGTTAAGGACGCAACCGCAATCAGCGCCTCCGTCATCGTCGGACTCCCGGGCAAATCGTTTCGATCCGGTGTAACAACTCGCCACGTTGCGCTGTGTAAAGCGAGTAGGCACGGATGAATTCAGAGGTCTCTTGGTCGGAATCAGCGTTCGTCGGCTCGGCGGTGATCGTCCATGCTCGAATCAAGTCGGAGTCCAGTTCGTTGAGAGACTCGGCGTCCCGCCGCAGTCCTTGGTCGCTGATTCGCGGAGGGAACTCGTCCAAGCGAGCAATCCGCTGCCGGTAGTCACCAATCAGCCTTTCAGGGCTTGTCAACAGATCGCTCATTGCGTCCTTGGTCTCTTCGGACTGTGACTCCGAGTACTCGAGCATTTCGTCGATCACCGCACAGTCAGACCTCTCAGGATCGCCTGCGTAGTACCAAAATCCAATACCCAGAGAAATCAACGCGCCGACCGACAGAGCGACGATCACGATCCTAATTGCCACGACGCATCTCCGGGATCACAGGTGTTGAAGTCTGGAAAGCTCCGCCTACCACGGGGATAGATCCGCCTGTGCCATCAGGCAGGTACAACGTGCCGGTAGGATACTTGGTTGACTCGACTTGAATGCGATCGATAGTGACGGGCTCCCAGTCGTCGGCTTCGCTCATGATCGGCAACGTCAAGGCACCGAGGTCGCCAGAGCCTTGAATGACCGGAATTTTGTTCATTTCATACTGGTAGGACTGCCACTGCGCCTGATACCAGGTGCCCTCGATCTGGACCATCTTCGTTTCGCCGGTGAATTCGGTGCCGGAAATCCTGAAGCGGTACGTGTTTTGAAGGTCGAACCCGAGGGCTTCGTTCTTCAATGAACTGTCCCCGCCGACCGTCATGACGCCAGAAGTCGGGCCGGTGGCGTCGTTCGTTGTGCATGGCGGGCCAGATCTATACGGTGGCGGCGCCGGCAGTGGCGCGGAGGTCTCTGATGGACGGGTCAGGTCGACGGCCCAGTAGCCGGTGCCAGGCACCTCACCTGCGGGTGCGGGACCTGACCATCGACCCGCGGGTGGCGTCGTGGGCGGTTCAATAGAGTCGGCAACTGCAGGGCCTTCCGGCAAATCCGCGTGGTTGCTGACCAAACGGATTTCGGGTTCTTGACGACCGCCTTCGTCGGGCTTCGGCTCACCGCTCAAAGCGCGGTATTCGTCGCCCAAGGCCCGCATACGGTTCGCGATCGTTTCGAGATCGCTATTCGAACGTTCGACAATGGTAACCACCGCCCCCGCGCCCCTGCTGATTACGGGCACCAACATGCGTTCGCCTGCGACATTCTTGGGCACCGTCCTCGCTGCATCCACCACCCAATCCCGCACCGCGTCGAGGTCTCTTTTTCCTGCTTTCACGACTTCTGCGGACCGGTCGATTTCTGCGCCTAGACGTCGGTCCAGATCTGCCAATGCGCCGAGCGTGCGTGCTTGTTTGTCGTTGGCATCCGCGTAAGCATCGGCACCGGCACCCGTCCACTGTGCACCGGGCGCGGCGGACTGTACCCGGCCCTGTAAATCCTGAAGTTGTGTACTGGCGTCAAATTGTTCGCCGCTTTCCGGCGTTCCTTCACCGAATGTGGCGCGCGCGTTCGACCAGATCCCCATGAACCCGTCGACCAACCCCACGCGATTAGTCTAGAGCCACCGCAGTGGGCCGCTAGCCGCTTATTCGCAAGGCAGGCGCTACCCAACGCCGCAGGTAGGCGCGCAGTTGCGCACCCGTCCGTGGCGGTCTGCCGGGGTCGATGACGAACGACTGGATGACCCGCAGCAGATGCTCGGCGAGCTCATCGAGATCGTCATCGGTCAATCCCGTTGCCGCCCAATCCACATCGAAGCGCCGCACCATCGCCTGGGCGAACTGCAGCGCCACGTCGGAGGTCACCGATTCGGTGAGCGCCCCGGCCCGCTCGGGCGCGAGCAACAACCCGATGTGCTTGTCCTTCGGGATCCATTCCAGCGCGGTCGCGATCGCCTCGGTCGCGGCGTCGGCCGGGTCGTGGAGCCCGTGCACGTGGGTGGCGAGTCGCTCCAGGAATTCGGTGGCGGCGACCACGCCGGCCTGCATCAGCAGGGCATCGGTGCTGGGGAAGTAGCGGTACACGGTCTGGCGGGTGACCCCGAGAGTGCGTGCCACGTCGGCAATGGAGAAGTCGGCCCCGCGCTCGTCGATCGCCTTACCTGCGGCGGCCAGGATGCGCGCGACGGCCTCTTCGTCGCTTGCCGGCGCGGCGCCGGACCATCCGTGGGTTCGCACGCCGGAATTGTAGCGATCTAGTGGTAGGACACCTGCAGGTCCTTGACGCCGTTGATCCAGCCGGACCGCAGGCGTTGCGGCTCCGCCACTTTCGTGATGTCGGGAATCTGGTCGGCGATCTCGTTGAACATCAGCTTGATCTCCATGCGGGCCAGGTTCGCGCCGATGCAGAAATGTGCGCCGTTTCCGCCGAAGGCCAGGTGCGGGTTGGGGTTGCGCAGGATGTCGAAGCGGAACGGATCGGTGAACACCGACTCGTCGTAATTGGCCGAACTGTAGAACAGGCCGACCCGCTGGCCCTGGCCGATGGTGACGCCGCCGACTTCGGTGTCGACCAGCGCGGTGCGCTGGAAGCAGTGCACGGGACTGGCCCACCGGATGATCTCCTCGATCGCGCTGTCGGGGCGCTCGCGTTTGAAAAGCTCCCATTGGTCGGGGTTTTCCAGGAACGCGTTCATGCCGTGCGTCATGGCGTTGCGGGTGGTCTCGTTGCCCGCGACGGCCAGCAGGATCACGAAGAAGGCGAATTCCACCTCGCCGAGTGATTCCCCATCGACGTCGGCCTGCACCAGCCGGGTGACGATGTCGTCGGCGGGGCACTTCCGGCGCTGCTCGGCCATGGTGTACGCGTAGCCCATCAGCTCGGCGTTGGCTGTCGTCGGATCGCTGTCGAAATCCGGGTCGTCGGTGTTCATGATGCAGTTGGACCAGTGGAAGATCTTCTCGCGGTCCTCCTCGGGGACGCCGATCAGATCGGCGATGGCCTGCAGCGGCAGCGGCATCGCGATGTCATCGACGAAATTGCCGGACTTTCGAGTCTTTGCGGCCGCCACGATCTCCCGGGCGGCCACCGCGAGCTTGTCCTCCAGGGCGGCCACCGAGCGCGGGGTGAACAGCCGCGACACCAGCTTGCGCAGCCGGGTGTGCTCGGGCGCGTCATGGTTGATCAGCAGCGCCTTGGTCAGCTCGAGCTGGTCGGCGGTGATGCCGTCGGGCAGCCGCATCACCGCACCCTTGGCATTGGTGGACCAGACGTCGCCGGTGTTGCGCGAGATGGTCTTGACGTCCTCGTGCCGGCTGATCACCCAGTAGCCGCCGTCGCCGAAGATCGACTCCTCCTGCCCGTTCCACCAGATCGGCGCGGTTGCGCGCAGGTGAGCGAACTCGGTCACGGGTATGCCCTGCAGCAGCACCTCGGGATCGGTGAAGTCATACCCCGGTGGCAGGAGCGGAGCGACCCGGGGGGAGGCTCGGTCCGGGCCGAACGGACACGCATCCATCGTCGTCATCGGCATCCCTTCGCATGTGACATACGGCACTCGATCAACCGACCATACACCTGATTCATAACTGTATGGCCGCGGACCTGGCGCGGTGACGGCGCCGGTGCGGATAGGCTTGCTGTCCGTGCGCGTCCTCGTCATCGGATCCGGAGCCCGTGAACACGCCCTGCTGCTGGCACTGCGGCGCGACCCGCAGGTCGACTGGTTGGGCATAGCGCCGGGTAATGCCGGCACCGCCGCCATCGCCGACCAGTACGAAGTCGACATCACCGCAGGTGCCGCCGTGGTGAAGCTCGCGCAGAAGGTCGAGGCCGATCTGGTGGTGGTGGGGCCGGAGGTGCCGCTGGTGCTGGGTGTCGCCGACGCGCTGCGTGCCGCCGGGATCGCCTGCTTCGGACCGTCCAAGGATGCCGCCCGCATCGAGGGTTCCAAGGCGTTCGCCAAGGACGTCATGACCGCCGCCGGGGTGCGCACGGCCCGCAGCGAGATCGTCGACACTCCCGCTCACCTCGACGCGGCGCTGGACCGCTTCGGGCCGCCGGCGGGTGAGGCCGCCTGGGTGGTCAAGGACGACGGCCTGGCCGCCGGTAAGGGCGTGGTCGTCACCGCCGACCGCGGTGCCGCGCGCGCACACGCCGCGGCACTGCTCGATTCCGGACACCCGGTGCTGCTCGAATCCTTCCTGGACGGGCCCGAAGTGTCGCTGTTCTGCGTCGTCGACGGTGAAACCGTCGTCCCGCTGCTGCCCGCCCAGGACTTCAAGCGGGTCGGCGACAACGACACCGGTCCCAACACCGGCGGCATGGGTGCCTACACCCCGCTGCCGTGGCTGCCGGCCGAGACCGTCACCCGGATCGTCGATGAGATCGTCAAACCCGTTGCCGCCGAACTCGTTTCCCGCGGAAGCTCGTTTTCCGGGCTGCTCTATGCCGGGCTGGCCATCACCTCGGCGGGGCCGGCGGTGGTGGAATTCAACTGCCGATTCGGCGATCCCGAGACCCAGGCGGTGCTGGCGATGCTGGCGTCACCGCTGGGTGGCCTGCTCAACGCCGCGGCCACCGGCACGCTGGCCTCCTTCGAGCACCTGCAGTGGCGCGACGGCGCCGCCGTCACCGTCGTGCTCGCGGCGGAGAACTATCCGGGGCGGCCGCGCACCGGTGATGTCATCGGCGGCAGTGAGGCCGACGGCGTGCTGCACGCCGGCACCGCGCGGCGCGAGGACGGCGCGGTGGTCTCCACCGGCGGACGGGTGCTCTCGGTGGTCGGTACCGGCGCAGACCTGCATGACGCCCGCGCGGCCGCCTACCAGTTGCTCGGCTCGATCAAGTTGCCGGGCAGCCACTTCCGCAAGGATATCGGGGAGGCCGCTGCCGAAGGCCGTCTCAGCCTCTGACGACCAGTGGTGCCAGCCACGAGATCTCGGCGGGCAACTGCGCACTCCAGAAACCGCCGTCGTGTCCACCCGGCGAGAACCCGCCGGCCGGTGGGGTCGGCAGCTGCGCGATGAACTGGCGTGTCGCCGCTGCGAACGGATCACTGTTCCCGCAATCGATACGTAGCGGGATGGCGCCCAGTTCCGGCAACCCCCACACGCTGTTGGCGGCGTAGTCCTGCGGCCCGTCGAACGCTCCGGGTGCGGCGGCCCCCGGCGAGGTCCACAGTGCGGGACTCACCGCGCAGATCGCCGCGGTGCGGGCCGGCCCCAGCCGCGCACCGAGCAACAGCGCGCCGTAGCCACCCATCGACCAACCGATGAAACCGACGCGCGACGTGTCCAGGCCCTGCTCGCCGAGCATCGGCAGCAACTCCTCGAGCACCATGGCGCCGGCGTCGTCACCGGAGGCGCGGGTGTGCCAGTACCCGCCACCGCCGTCCACCGCCACCACCGCGATCGGCGGCAACCCTGCGGCCACCGTGTCGGCCAGGCCTTGCTCCACACCGCCGGCCATCACCGTGGCAGCATCACTGCCCTTGCCGTGCAACGCGATGACGGGTCGTAACGGCGCGGTCTGTCCGGGCGGGCGGGCGATGGCCCAGTTGGTCTGCAGGCCCCCGCGAGCGGCCGAGCGAAACGTTCCCGACTGATACGTCGGTGCCGGTTCGGCGCGGCCGACGGCCGGTGCCGCCACCGCGCCGAGCGCACACCCCGCAGCGGCGCCCAGACCCATCCGCAACACCATTCGACGATTCGGGGCAGGCATGCGCGCAATCTTGCCACCGCTGCTCTCGGGCCTGCGGGCCGATACATGTGTACTGCTCTAATGATTGCCGAAAACCCCCAAATTGCTGGGGCTTTGCTGGCACCATGCAAGGCGTGACGGCGGCGGTGACCCCCAAGGGAGAGCGGCGGCGGTGCGCTCTGGTCAGCGCTGCTGCCGACCTGCTGTGCGAGGGTGGCATCGACGCGGTTCGCCATCGCGCGGTGGCGCGCCGCGCCGGACTGCCGCTCGCCTCGACGACGTACTACTTCTCCTCGCTGGACGATCTGATCGCCAAGGCCGTCGAATACGTCGGGTTGCGTGAGGCCGAGCAACTGCAGCTGCAGGTGGCCGCGCTGTCGCGCCGGCGGCGTGGCGCCGAGTCGACCGCGGACCTGTTGGTGGATCTTCTGGTCGGTGATGATCCCGGTGTGCGCGTGTCCGAGCAGCTGATCTCGCGCTACGAGCGCTATATCGCCTGCGCGCGACAACCCGAGCTGCGCGATATCCAGCGCCGCATCCTGCGCCAGCGCACCGCCGCCGTGCTGGAGGTCGTCGAACGATCCGGCCGCGCGGTGCGGGCCGAACTCGTCACCGCTCTGGTGTGCGCGGTCGACGGAGCTGTGGTTGCCTCATTGGTGGACGAAGGGGATGGTCCGCGGGCGACCGCCCGGGCGACGCTGATCGATGTGATCGACGTGCTGGCACCCGTCGACGAACGGGCGGTGCACGTCTGACCGAGGAAGGGGGGCGGGCATGACGCAGCCGGAAACCAAGGAACAACCGCAACTTCGCCGGGTGATGGGGCCCGGCCTGCTGCTGTTGTTCGTCGTTGGCGACATCCTCGGCACGGGCGTTTACGCGCTGACCGGACAGGTGGCCAAGGAAGTCGGTGGGGCGGCGTGGCTTCCGTTCCTGCTCGCGTTCGCGATCGCCACCATCACCGCGTTCAGCTATCTGGAACTGGTGACCAAGTATCCGCAGGCGGCCGGCGCTGCGCTCTACGCCCACAAGGCTTTCGGGATCCACTTCGTGACATTCCTGGTGGCCTTCGTGGTGATGTGCTCCGGAATCACTTCGGCCTCAACGGCTTCGCGATTTTTCGCTGCGAACTTCGACGTGGCGTTCGGCTTGGACTGGGGCAAGGCCGGCGTGGTCGCGGTGGCACTGCTGTTCATGGCGCTCATCGCCGCGGTCAACTACCGCGGGGTCAGCGAGAGCGTCAAGCTGAACGTCGTCCTGACCGTCATCGAGATCACCGGTCTGTTGATCGTGATCCTGGTCGGGATGTGGGCCTTCACCGGCGGCGGCGATGTCGACTTCTCCCGGGTGGTCGCCTTCGACACCCCGGAAGACAAGGGCACCTTCCTGGCGATCACCGCGGCGACATCGCTGGCCTTCTTCGCCATGGTCGGGTTCGAGGACTCGGTCAACATGGCCGAGGAGACCAAGGACCCGGTGCGTACCTTCCCGAAAGTCCTGCTGTCCGGGCTCGGGATCGCCGGTGTGGTCTATGTGATCGTGGCGATCGTCGCCGTGGCGCTGGTACCCGTCGGCGAACTGGCGGCCAGCAAGACCCCGTTGATCGACGTCGTCAAGGCCGGTGCCCCGAACCTGCCGATCGACGACATCTTCCCGTTCATCTCGATGTTCGCCGTGGCCAACACCGCGCTGATCAACATGCTCATGGCCAGCCGGCTCATCTACGGGATGGCCCGTCAACACGTGCTCCCACCGATCCTGGGCGCGGTACACCCGACGCGGCGCACACCGTGGGCGGCCATCGCCTTCACCACGCTGGTCGCGTTCGGTTTGATCTTCTACGTCTCGGCCGTCGCCGATGACAACGCGATCTCCATCCTCGGCGGCACCACATCGCTGCTGCTGCTCATGGTCTTCGCCATGGTCAATGTGGCGGTGCTGGTGCTGCGTCGCGACGTCCGCGCCACCGGCGGGCATTTCCGGACACCGACCGCGCTGCCGGTCATCGGCTTCATCGCCTCGGCGTATCTGGTGTTGCCGTTCTCGGGCCGGCCCGGTCAGCAGTACGTGCTGGCCGGGGCGCTCATCGTCACCGGCATCGTGCTGTTCTTCCTCACCACGCTGATCAACCGGCAGCTCGGCATCCGCGGGCCGGGCATCACCGATCCCACGCACCTGGGCGACGCGCCCTAGCCGGCTCGTAAGCTGTGTGTTCGTGACTATTCCGAATGTTCTGGCCAACCGCTACGCCAGCGATGAGATGGCCGCTATCTGGTCACCCGAAAACAAGATCATCGCCGAGCGCCGACTGTGGCTGGCGGTCCTACGCGCCCAGGCCGAACTGGGCATTCCGGTGCCCGACGGAGTTGTCGAGGACTACGAGCGGGTGCTGGAGAACGTCGACCTGGCCTCCATCGCCGAACGCGAGCGGGTGACCCGCCACGACGTCAAGGCGCGCATCGAGGAGTTCAACGCGCTGGCCGGTCACGAGCACGTCCACAAGGGCATGACCAGCCGCGACCTGACCGAGAACGTCGAACAACTGCAGATCCGGCAGTCACTCGAGCTGGTCTTCAGCCACGGCGTCGCCATCGTCGCGCGACTGGCCGAACGCGCCGCGCTCTACCGCGACGTGGTGATGGCCGGGCGCAGCCACAACGTTGCCGCCCAGGCCACCACGCTGGGCAAGCGATTCGCGTCGGCGGCCGAGGAGACGCTGGTGGCGCTGACCCGGCTGCGCGAACTCATCGACCGCTATCCGCTGCGCGGGGTGAAGGGTCCGATGGGCACCGCGCAGGACATGCTCGACCTGTTCGACGGTGATGCCGCCAAGCTGGCCGACCTGGAGCGCCGGGTCGCCGAGTTCCTCGGTTTCACAGACGTTTTCACCAGCGTGGGTCAGGTGTATCCGCGGTCGCTGGACCATGACGTCGTCTCGGCGTTGGTGCAACTGGGCGCCGGCCCGTCCTCATTCGCCCACACCATCCGGCTGATGGCCGGCCACGAGCTGGTCACCGAGGGCTTCGCTCCCGGCCAGGTCGGGTCCTCGGCCATGCCGCACAAGATGAACACCCGGTCCTGCGAACGGGTCAACGGGCTGCAGGTGGTACTGCGCGGGTACGCATCCATGGCCGCCGAACTGGCCGGGGCGCAGTGGAACGAGGGCGACGTGTTCTGCTCGGTGGTGCGCCGGGTCGCGCTGCCCGACGCGTTCTTCGCCATCGACGGCCAGACCGAGACCTTTCTGACCGTGCTCGACGAATTCGGTGCCTACCCGGCCGTCATCCAGCGCGAACTGGACCGCTACCTGCCCTTCCTGGCGACCACCCGCATCCTGATCGCCGCGGTGCGCGCCGGCGTCGGCCGCGAGTCCGCGCACGAGGTCATCAAGGAACACGCGGTGGCGGTCGCGCTGGCCATGCGCGAGAAAGGCCAGGAGCCCGACCTGCTGGACCGGCTGGCCGCCGACCCGCGACTGCCGTTGGACCGGATCGCGTTGGATGCGGCGCTCGCCGACAAGGCGGCGTTCAGCGGTGCGGCCGGCGATCAGGTCGACGCGGTGGTGGCCGCCGTCGACGAACTGGTCGGCCGTCACCCGGAGGCGGCCAAGTACACCTCGGGTGCCATCTTGTGACCTTGGCCGACCTGACCGACCTGGACAATTTCGCCGCGGGGTTCCCGCACGAGTTGTTCCGGTCGCACCGTCGGCAGGCGCCGGTGTACTGGCACGAGCCGACCGAACACACACCCGACGGTGAGGGGTTCTGGTCGGTGGCGACCTACGCCGAAACGCTTGCTGTGCTGCGTGATCCGGTGACCTACTCATCGGTGACCGGCGGCCGGCGTCCCTGCGGCGGGACCCTGCTGCAGGATCTGGCCGTGGCCGGTCAGGTGCTCAACATGATGGACGACCCGCGGCACGCGCAGATCCGCCGACTGGTCAGCTCCGGGCTGACGCCGCGAATGATCACCCGCGTCGAGCAGGACCTGCGCACGCGCACCCGCGCGCTGCTCGACAATGTCGAACCCGATGTCCCGCTGGACTTCCTGGTCGACGTCGCGGCCGAACTGCCGATGCAGATGATCTGCATCCTGCTCGGAATCCCGGACTCGGAACGGCATTGGCTGTTCGAGGCCATCGAGCCGCAGTTCGATTTCGGTTCCGGCCGCAGCGCCCGGGTGGGGCAGTTGACGGCCGAGGAGGCCGGGTCGCGGATGTACACCTACGGCATGGAACTGATCGCCGCCAAGCGGGCACAACCCGGTGACGACATGCTCTCGGTGGTCGCCAACGCCGGCGATGCGGCCATGTCCGACCTGGAGCTGTATCTGTTCTTCAGCCTGTTGTTCAGTGCCGGAGCCGAAACCACCCGCAATGCTGTCGCCGGCGGACTGCTGGCCCTGATCGAGCACCCCGATCAGATGCGTCTGCTGCGCGCCGATCCGAGCCTGTTGCCGACCGCGATCGAGGAGATGGTGCGCTGGACGACGCCGTCACCGTCCAAGCGCCGCACCGCGACCGCCCCGGTGACACTGCGCGGCTGTGCCATCGAACCCGGACAGAAGGTCCAGATCTGGGAGGGCTCGGCCAACCGCGACGAGGCGGTGTTCGCCGACCCCGACACCTTCGACATCACTCGGAAACCCAATCCACACTTGGGTTTCGGGCAGGGCGTGCACTACTGCCTGGGCGCCAATCTGGCCCGGTTGGAGCTGCGGGTGATGTTCGAGGAACTGCTCACGCGATTCGGTACCGCTCGGCTGGTCGCACCGGTCGAATGGACCAGAAGCAATCGGCACACCGGCATGCGGCACATGCTGGTCGAGCTCGGCTGATCGTTACCCTGTGAGCCATGGGCCCCGACGACCACGTACGAGTCTCCGATGCCGACCGCGCGCGGGTGAACGGTCTGCTGGAACGCGCCGTATCGGAGGGCATGCTGTCGCTCGACGAGTTCGCCGACCGGACCGACTCGGTGCTGGCCGCGCGGACCCGGGGCGAGCTGCGTTCAGTGCTGGCCGACCTGCCCGCCCAGCAACTCGGCGTGCCGGCGCGCCCGCAACTGCCCCCGGAACAACTGCGCGGCTGGATGACCTCGATCGTGCGCCGCGGCCAGTGGACGGCGGCGCCGGTGCTCAACCTGAACACCCGGATGTGCAGTACGACCTTGGACTTCAGCTCGGCCACGCTGCCCGGGCCGGTCGTCGAGATCATGATCGACGACTACTGCAGTTCCACGGAGCTGATCGTGCCGCCGGGGAGCACCGCGGACCTCAACGGCATCGACACCGTCGCCGCCAGCGCGACCCTGAAGGTGCGCGGGGCGCCGCGCTCGGATCAATTGCACGTCATCGTGCGCGGCCGAGTGCGGCTGGGTTCGGTCACCGTGCGTCACCCCTTCGGAAGCTGGCTGCGCCGCCTGCACGGAGGGTGATGGCCGCCGCGATCTCGGCGATCACCCGGTCCGGGTACTCGGTGAGGTCCAGCCAGGTGAATCGCAGGACCTGATAACCCATCAGGGCGAGTTCGTTCTGCTTGAGCCGGTCCCGTTGGAAATCCTCGTCGTCGGTGTGGAAGGCGATTCCGTCGACCTCGACGGCGATCTTCAGATCTCCGAAGACGACGTCGACTTCCCAGCGCCCGACACGCCGATTGGCCTTCCACCCGATGATGCGCGCCTGTCGCAGCAGCTTGACCAAGATCCGCTCGGCCTCGGAATGCGCGCCGCTCTCGGCGGCTCGTAACAAAGCGCGTGCGGCAGGGGAACCGTGACGACCCGCATTGCGCAGGTGGGCGTTCCAGAGTTCACGCAGGTGCACCAGATGACGCTGCAGGGCGGTGTCGATGACGCGCATACCACCGCCGGGCCGTGCGGCGGCCTCGACGATCGTCAGTGCCATCGAAGTCAGTCTCAGTCCGTTGCGCGTCACGCAGTCGGCGGGGTCCAGGTCGCGGCGTCGGGTGCGGACCCCGTAGTGCGGGCGCGGATTGCTCACCGCAGGCACGGTCACCTCCACGATCTCGGGTGGATATTTCGTCAGGCCCAGCCACCAGGCCGCCGACATTCCACTGGCCGTCGCGCGTGATCCATATCCCCACACGGCTGCGCGGACACGGGCATGGTCGGTGAACGGCCGGTCGTCGACGAAGTAGACCCCGCGTGAGCAGCGCAACCAATGCCCGGAGCGGACCCGCCGGGAGATCGCCTGCCTGCTCAGGCCGGCCTCGGCCGCCTGCGCGATCGTGATGACGCCGTCATGGTCGCGCAGATAGTCGTCGAGCATGTCTTGTTGGACGCGGTGACGGCCCGCACGGTTCCGGGCCCTTCGATTTGCGCACCGTTTGTCACGCTAGACGTGACAAGCGGTGCGCAAATCACGAGAGGCGAACCCCGGCGGCGTGTAGTTCCAGCAGTGCCAGGCCGCGGATGGCCGGTCGGTCGTCGCGGCGCCAGGCACCGATCGGATCGGGATCCACCGCGGTCAGCTTGGCCAACGGCCGGTTGGCCAGCGCCCGCATGGCCAGCAGTTCCTGACCGGCATGCGTCGAGGCCAGCGTCAACACCGTGAGCTTGCGCCGGAAGAACCGGATCCGCAGGAACAGCCAGGGCAGCCCGACGGTGACGATCGGGGTGGCCGCGACGGCGATCGCCAGTACCCAGGCCAGCCAGGTGGCGGTGCTGTCGAGATTCTGACCCGCA
The DNA here is from genome assembly GCF_053589535.1 of Mycobacterium sp. NPDC003323. NCBI lineage: Bacteria > Bacillati > Actinomycetota > Actinomycetes > Mycobacteriales > Mycobacteriaceae > Mycobacterium > Mycobacterium sp. NPDC003323. The sequence continues at coordinate 58,579 of NZ_JBSFSB010000003.1, read as the reverse complement.
CCGGCGATCTCGGCGGCGGCCTCGGCGGCAGCCCGCAGCGGCCCGCTGAGACCGTCACCGACCAGCGGGACGTCGTCGACGCTGTCACCGGCGGACCCCAGACTGCCCGACACCCCGTCGGCACCCTCTTGGACCTGCCTGCCGACCTCGGCGATGGTGGCGACCGCCGCGTACACCACGCTGCCGACCATCACCCACGCGACGGTCCAGGCGATGACCATGACATCGCTGATGATCTGGGCCAGCAGCCGACCGGGTCTGGTGGCGTAGGGCAGGTACCGCAGTCTCATGGGACCGATCCCAGCACATAGGGTGTGTCAATGCGCCCAGCTCTGACCGACTACCAGCATCTGGCCAGCGGCAAGGTCCGCGAGTTGTATCGCATCGACGCCGACCACCTGCTGTTCGTCGCCTCCGACCGCATCTCGGCATACGACTACATCCTGGACACCGAGATCCCGGACAAGGGCCGGATCCTGACCGCGATGAGCGTGTTCTTCTTCGACCATCTCGGGGTGCCCAATCACCTGGCCGGACCGGCCGATGACGAGCGCATTCCCGCCGACGTGCTGGGCCGGGCCCTGGTGGTCCGGGCCCTGGAGATGCTGCCGGTCGAATGCGTCGCCCGCGGTTACCTCACCGGTTCCGGCCTGCTCGACTACCAGCGCACCGGAGCGGTCTGCGGTATCGAGCTCCCGACCGGTCTGGAGGAGGCAAGCAAGTTCGACGAGCCGCTGTTCACCCCGGCCACCAAGGCCGAATTGGGTGAGCACGACGAGAACGTCACCTTCGACGCGGTGGTCGACCTGGTGGGCGCCGAGCGGGCCGCGCAGCTGCGCGACGCGACGTTGAACATCTACTCCCGCGCCGCCGAGCACGCGCTGAGCAAGGGCATCATCGTCGCCGACACCAAGTTCGAGTTCGGCATCGATGCCGCCGGTGAGCTGGTGCTCGCCGATGAGGTGCTCACCCCCGACTCGTCGCGGTACTGGCCCGCCGATTCCTATCAGGTCGGCGTCGTGCAACCCAGCTACGACAAGCAATTCGTGCGCAACTGGCTGACCGGGCCGGACTCCGGCTGGGACCGACACAGCGGCACCGAGCCGCCACCGCTGCCGGCCGAGATCGCCGCGGCGACCCGGGCCCGCTATATCGAGGCCTACGAACGGATCTCGGGCCTCAGCTTCGCCGATTGGATCGGCGCATGAGCGCGCCGGTGGCCAAGCGCGTCGAACGCCGCCGCGAACACCACGGCGACGTGTTCGTCGACCATTACGAATGGTTGCGCGACAAGGAGAACCCGGAGGTCATCGCCCACCTCGAGGCGGAGAACGCGCACACCGAGGCCGTGACCGCGCCGCTGGCCCCGCTGCGGCAGCGCATCTTCGACGAGATCAAGGCGCGCACCAAGGAGACCGACCTGTCGGTCCCGACCCGCCGGGACAACTGGTGGTACTACGCACGCAGCTTCGAGGGCAAGCAGTACGGGGTGCACTGCCGTTGTCCCATCAGCGATCCCGATGACTGGACGCCGCCGCAGCTCGACGAGAACACCGCCGTTCCCGGTGAGCAGATCCTGCTCGATGAGAACGTCGAGGCCCACGGGCACGAGTTCTTCTCCCTGGGCGCGGTGAGTGTCAGCGTCGACGGCAACATCTTGGCCTACTCGGTCGATGTCCTGGGCGATGAGCGATACACCCTGCGGTTCAAGGATCTGCGCACCGGTGAGCTCTATGAGGACACCATCGTCGGGATCGGCGCCGGGGTCACCTGGGGCGCGGACAACCACTCGGTCTACTACGTCACCGTCGACGACGCCTGGCGTCCGGACACCGTGTGGCGGCACCGGCTCGGCGCCGGACTGCCCGCGCAGAAGGTGTATCACGAAGCCGACGAACGGTATTGGCTCGGTGTCGGGCGCACCCGCAGCGACAAGTACGTCATCATCGCGGCCGGCAGCGCCATCACCTCCGAGATCCGCTATGCCGACGCCGCCGATCCCGAGGCCGATTTCACCGTGGTGCTGCCGCGCCGAGACGGTGTCGAGTACTCCGTCGAGCACGCGGTCGTCGACGGACAGGACCGCTTCCTGATCCTGCACAACGACGGTGCGGTGAACTTCACCCTGGTCGAGGCGCCGGTCAGCGATCCGACGGCGTTTCGCACCCTGATCGAACACCGCGACGATGTCCGCCTCGACGGTGTCGACGCCTTCTCCACGCACCTGGTGGTCAGCTACCGGCGCGGGGCGCTGCCGCGTATTCAGCTGTGGCCCATCGGATCCGACGGCGGTTACGGGACACCGCAGGAGATCGAGTTCGAGTCCGAACTGATGTCGGCCGGCCTGAGCGGCAACCCGAACTGGTCTTCGCCCAAGCTGCGCGTCGGCGCGGTGTCCTGGGTGATCCCGGTACGCATCTACGACCTGGACCTGATCACCGGCGAACGCACGCTGCTGCGTGAGCAACCGGTCCTCGGCGACTACCGGCCCGAGGACTATGTCGAACGCCGCGACTGGGCCACCGCGCCCGACGGGGCGCGGATCCCGATCTCGATCGTGCACCGCGTCGGCCTGGCGTTCCCGGCACCGACCCTGCTCTACGGCTACGGCGCCTACGAATCCTGTGAGGATCCCCGCTTCTCGATCGCGCGGTTGTCGCTGCTGGACCGCGGCATGGTGTTCGCGGTCGCCCACGTCCGTGGCGGCGGCGAACTGGGCCGGCCCTGGTACGAGGACGGCAAGCTGCTGCGCAAGCGCAACACGTTCACCGACTTCGTCGCGGTGGCAGAGCATCTGGTGCTCACCGACCTGACGCGGCCGGCCAACATGGTGGCCCTCGGCGGCAGCGCCGGCGGACTGCTGGTGGGCGCGGTGCTCAACCTGGCGCCGCACCTGTTCTCCGGGGTGCTCGCCCAGGTGCCGTTCGTCGACCCGCTGACCACGATCCTGGACCCGTCGCTGCCGTTGACGGTCACCGAATGGGACGAGTGGGGAAACCCGCTGGAAGACAAGGACGTCTACGAGTACATGAAGTCGTACTCGCCGTATGAGAACGTGCAATCCCTGGAATACCCCGCCGTGCTGGCGATGACCTCGCTCAACGACACCCGGGTGTACTACGTGGAACCGGCGAAATGGGTCGCGGCATTGCGGTACGCGCAGGTCGAACCGGACAGCGCCAGGATCCTGCTCAAGACCGAGATGGTGGCCGGTCACGGCGGCATCAGCGGTCGCTACGAGCGGTGGAAGGAGGCCGCGTTCCAGTACGCCTGGATCCTGGCCACCGCCGACAGCGCCAACCACGGCGAGGGCCAAGTGGACAGCCTGTTCGGCGGGCCGAGACTCTAGCGTCGAGCGAGTGTGGCGGCTAGCGTCGAGACGGTGAGCCTGCACACGATACCGCTGACCACACTCGAGGGCAGATCCACCACGTTGGGCGAATTGTCCGATGGCGCAACCCTGGTGGTGAACGTCGCCTCCAAATGCGGCCTGACGCCGCAGTATGCCGCGTTGGAGAAGCTGGCCCGCGACTACGCCGCCCGCGGCCTGACCGTCGTCGGGGTGCCCTGCAACCAATTCATGGGCCAGGAACCGGGCAGCGCCGAGGAGATCCGGACCTTCTGCTCCAGCACCTATGGCGTCACCTTCCCGCTGCTGGCCAAGACCGACGTCAACGGTGACGGAAGGCACCCGCTGTACACCGAGCTGACCAGGACCGCCGATGCCGATGGCACCGCCGGTGACATCCAGTGGAACTTCGAGAAGTTCCTGCTCGCGCCCGACGGGACCGTCGTCAATCGGTTCCGCCCGCGCACCGAACCGGATGCTCCCGAGGTGGTCAGCGCCATCGAGGCCGTCCTGCCCAGATAGCCACCTGCTGTCCGGGTGTTCGCAACCGTCGCGACACTTGACGTTGCGACACTGGCGAACGTGACTGCCGAACTGATCGTCTCGATCTCCGGGATCCGCGACCGCACCCTGAGCGATGTCGACGCGTTCTGCGAGGACCTCGACGCGCGCGGTATCCCGGTGTCGCTGCTGGTCGCACCCCGGCTCAAGGGTGACTACCGGCTGGAACGCGATCCGCGCACCGTCGGCTGGCTGGCCGAGCGCCGCGCCGCGGGTGATGCCGTCGTCCTGCACGGGTTCGACGAGGCCGCCACCAAGCAGCGGCGCAGCGAATTCGCCACGCTGCAGGCACACGAGGCCAACCTGCGGCTGATGGGCGCCGACCGGGTGATGGAACACCTCGGCTTGCGCACCCGGTTGTTCGCCACCCCGGGCTGGACGGTGTCAGAAGGGACGGTGAGGGCGCTGCCGCGCAACGGTTTCCGGCTGCTCATCGGCATGTCCGCGGTGACCGATCTGGTGCGTGACAGCACCGAGCGATCCCGTGTGCTCGGCATCGGCGCCGGATTCCTGACCGAACAGTGGTGGTGCCGGACCCTGGTGCTGTCGGCCGAGCGCACGGCACGCCGCGGCGGCGACGTCCGGCTGGCCATCTCGGCGCGTCAGCTGGGCAAGATCGGTCCGCGTCAGGCCATCTTCGATGCCATCGACCTGGCGCTCATGCACGGGTGTACCCCCGACATCTACCGGTGGGAGTCTGATCCCGCCCTCAGCGACGCCGCCTGAAGATAAGTTGGTCGGCATGGCAGATGCCGACGTCATCGTGGTGGGTGCGGGACTGGCCGGGCTGGTCGCCGCCGCGGAACTGATCGAACGCGGCCGCCGCGTGCTGATCGTCGACCAGGAGAACGCCGCCAACATCGGCGGCCAGGCCTTCTGGTCCTTCGGTGGGCTGTTCCTGGTCGACAGCCCCGAACAGCGCCGCCTGGGCATCCGGGACAGCCACGAACTTGCCCTGCAGGATTGGCTGGGCAGCGCCGGGTTCGACCGCGACGAGGACCACTGGCCGCGGCAGTGGGCGCACGCCTACGTCGATTTCGCGGCGGGGGAGAAGCGCAGCTGGTTACGGGAGCGCGGCCTGCAGACCTTCGCGATGGTCGGCTGGGCCGAACGCGGCGGCTACGGCGCCCTGGGACACGGCAATTCCGTGCCGCGGTTCCACATCACCTGGGGCACCGGCCCGGCGCTGGTGGACCTCTTCGCCCGTCGGCTGCACGGTCAACCGCGCGCCAAGTTCGCCCACCGGCACCGCGTCGACGAGCTGATCGTCGAGGGCGGGTCGGTCACCGGTGCGCGCGGCGCCGTCCTGGAACCCTCCGATGCCGCGCGCGGTGTCGCGTCGTCACGGAACACCGTGGGTGAGTTCGAGTTCCGGGCGCAGGCCGTCATCGTGGCCAGCGGCGGTATCGGTGGCAACCATGACCTGGTACGCAAGAACTGGCCGGCCCGGATGGGCCGGGTGCCCGAGCAACTGCTGTCCGGGGTACCCGCGCACGTGGACGGCCGGATGATGCAGATCAGCCAGTCCGCGGGCGCCAACATCATCAACAGCGACCGGATGTGGCATTACACCGAGGGCATCACCAACTACGACCCGGTGTGGCCGGATCACGGCATCCGGATCCTGCCTGGGCCGTCGTCGCTGTGGCTGGATGCGACCGGCAAGCGGCTGCCGGTGCCGCTGTATCCGGGATTCGACACCCTGGGCACGCTGGAGTACATCGCGACCACCGGACATGACTACACCTGGTTCGTGCTCAACGCGCGCATCATCGCCAAGGAGTTCGGGCTGTCGGGCCAGGAGCAGAATCCCGACCTCACCGGCCGCAGCGTGCGCGACGTGCTGGGGCGGGGCCGCGGTGGCGGTCCGGCCCCGGTGCGCGCCTTCGTCGACCGCGGCGTCGACTTCGTCAGCGCAGACTCGTTGCGTGAGTTGGTGGCCGCGATGAACGCCGTCCCCGATGTCGTGCCGCTGGACTTCGCCACCGTCGAGGCCGAGGTCACCGCCCGGGACCGGGAGGTGGTCAACAAGTTCAGCAAGGACGGCCAGATCACCGCGATCCGCGGCGCCCGCGAGTATCTACCCGACCGGATCGCCCGGGTCGTCGCGCCGCACCGGCTCACCGATCCCAAGGCCGGGCCGCTGATCGCGGTGAAGCTGCACATCCTGACCCGAAAGTCGTTGGGCGGATTGGAGACCGACCTGGACGCCCGGGTGCTCAAGGGCGACGGGACGGTGTTCGACGGGCTGTACGCCGCCGGTGAGGCGGCCGGGTTCGGCGGCGGCGGGGTGCACGGCTACCGGTCGCTGGAGGGCACATTCCTCGGAGGGTGCGTGTTCTCCGGGCGGGCGGCGGGCCGCGCTGCCGCCGGCGCCATCGCCTGAGGTCCCGCGGCCAGGATCGCCAGGCACACCATTGCCGAGGCGAAGAACATCGAGCCGATGTTGTCGGTCAGGTAGTGCAGATCGGTGGTCGCCATGCTGAGCGCGCCGATGACCGTGACGATCCCGGCCGCGATCATCAGCCACAGGGAGTATCCGGCCGCGAGCACCAGCATCGCCATCACCGTGATGACGACGGTGGTGTGGCCACTGGGATAGGCCAGTGCATCACCCTTGTACCGACCGAACAGCGGCTTGAAGATGCGCGTCAACACCACCGAGATCACCGGGGTCGACGCCACCACCAACGCCAGTCGCACGCGCCGCCGGATCAGCGCGATGATCACCGCCACGGCGAGCGTGATCATCATCGGCAACGCCCAGCTGAAGTACAGCATCCACACCGGGTCGGGACCGAAGAGCTTCTGCATCACCGACAGCGCCCGGTCGTCGAAGCGGGTGGGGCCGTCGCCCACTACCAGGCCGAGCAGCACCATCACCGTGATGCCGATCGGTGGCCACCACAGCAGGAACGGATGGCGTCTCAGAATGCGGTCCCGTTCTCCGGATCGAGCACCTGGAAATCGGTGTCGGTCATCTCCGAGAGCCGGCCGTAGAAGATCCCGCGCGCGGACGGATCGATGATGCCCTGATGGATGGGCACCGCCCTGGCCGGTGCGACGGCGCGCAGATAGTCGACGGCCTCGGACACCTTCATCCACGGAGCCGCGGCCGGGGTGGCCAGCACATCGACCGGCTCGCCGGGCACGAACAGGGCATCGCCGGGATGCATGAGACGGGCGGGGTGATCAGCATCGCCGATGACATAGGACGTGTTGTCGATCACCGGGATCTCGGGGTGGATGACCGCGTGGGTTCCGCCCACGCCGCGCACCGTCAGATGCCCGAGGGCGAAGCTGTCCCCGGCGTGCACGGCCTGCCATTCCCCACCGAGCTGCGCCGCGGTCTGCGGGTCGGCGTACAGCTTGGCCTGCGGGTTCGCCTCCAGCAGGGCGGGCAGCCGGGCGGTGTCGGCGTGGTCGGGATGCTGGTGGGTGATCATGATCGCGTCCAGGCCGTCGATGCCCTCGAAACCGTGCGAGAACGTGCCCGGATCGAACAGCACCGTTGTTTCGTTTCCGGTCCCGTCCGGGAAGCTCGCGAGCAGGCACGAGTGGCCGAAGTGCGTCAGTTGCATGGCTCCATTGTGGCCCTACGGTGCGCCGGTAGAGTTATGACCGATCAAGTCCGGTTATCAACCCTTTGAAGGAGCGCCCGTGGCCCGCGTCGTAGTGCACGTGATGCCCAAGGCCGAGATCCTCGATCCGCAGGGACAGGCCATCGTCGGCGCGCTGGGCCGGCTCGGCCACGGCGGTGTGGCCGATGTGCGCCAGGGCAAGCGGTTCGAGCTCGAGGTCGACGATTCGGTGTCCGATGAGGCGCTCAACGAGATCGCCGAGTCGCTGCTGGCCAACACCGTCATCGAGGAGTTCTCGGTGAGCCGGGAGGATTCGTGAGCATCACCGGCAAGATCGGTGTCGTCACCTTCCCCGGCACCCTCGACGATGTCGACGCCGCCCGCGCGGTCAAGCTGGCCGGCGGCGAGGCCGTCAGCCTGTGGCATGCCGATGCCGACCTCAAGGGTGTCGACGCGGTCGTGGTGCCCGGCGGCTTCTCCTACGGTGACTACCTGCGCGCCGGTGCCATCGCCAGCTTCGCCCCGGTGATGCGGTCGGTGGTCGATGCGGCCCGCGGTGGTCTCCCGGTCCTGGGGATCTGCAACGGTTTTCAGGTGCTGTGCGAATCCGGGCTGCTGCCGGGCGCGTTGACCCGTAACGAGGGTCTGCACTTCATCTGCCGCGATGTGTGGCTGCAGGTGGCATCGACCTCGACGGCGTGGACCACCCGCTACGAGCAGGACGCAGATCTGTTGGTGCCGTTGAAGTCCGGTGAGGGCCGCTACGTGGCATCCGAAGAGGTGCTCGACGAACTCGAGGCCGAGGGCCGGGTGGTCTTCCGGTATCGCGAGAACCTCAACGGGTCGATGCGCGGTATCGCCGGGGTCAGTTCGGCCGACGGTCGCGTCGTCGGGTTGATGCCGCACCCCGAGCATGCCACCGAACCGCTGACCGGGCCGTCCGATGACGGGCTCGGATTGTTCTACTCCGCGCTGGATGCGGTGCTGACGGCCTAGTGCTGTTCCCGGCGAGCGTGCGTGTCTGCAGCGCGGCACGCCGAGATCGTCGGCAGTTTGCGCACGCTCGCAGACTTGATGACCTGACACTCGAATACCGGTCACGGTCGGTGCAGTGATATCGACACCATGTAACCGGATACGAGGCGGTCAATCCACCGCGGCGCCGGGTGGCGGCTCGCGGAATAAGCGGACTTGACTCCATGCACGCGGTGCTAGGTTCGATATGACACGCGTTGCTCACTGAACGCTGCCGCCGTGAGGCTGTTTTAGGGGGAACAGTGTTAGTAGATCCCGAGGTCTTGAAGGCCTTCGCTGCTCAGGTGGACGCTGCTGCCGAAGCGCTCCAGGGACTGGATGTAGCAGGTGCAGCAACGACGTCGGCAGACGGGCTGCCGGGCTCGACCACCCAGTGGGCAGCTCGCCAGGTCGGTCATCATCTGGGGTTATCCGCCAAAGATATCGTCAACGACATAGGCGCGATGGCTGGCGCGGTACGCGGTGCGGGCGATCGATATCAAGTCGAAGACTCTGACTTGGCAGGCACGTTCAAGCATCTCTTCTGAGCATGCTGCCTTCGCGTTCACGCCTGGTGAGTTGGAATCCCGACTCGTTGATTCCTGCGGCGACCACCATTCGAGATGCGGGCGGCTCAATCTACGAAACGGTCCGCAGTCTCGATGACCGGATCGATGCCATGCCCGAATCTCGCGAATGGGCGGGTCAAGCTCAGGTCGCCGCGCAGTCCATGTTCACGCGTGCGACCGACAGGGCATCGTCGTTCAAGAACTATGCCGAGTCGTTTGCGGATGCACTGCGAAGCGGAGGAGCAGCGATCGGTGCTGCTCGAACCGCGCTGCTGGCGGAAGCCGACGCAATCGATGCAGGGGAATTGAACGTCACTGACCAATGGGTGGTGATGATAGACCCTGCGGGTATGTCTGCTGAGAAGGCCGCCGCTCTACAACAGCAAGCGCAGACCGCGCAAGCTGAGATCAACGAGCTGCTACTCGCCGTCGGACAAGCGGACGATCAGGCGTCGACGAAGTTGATGCTGGCACGCCAACACGGCGCTCCCTTTCAGAATCTGGAGTACGGCCCACCAAGTCCAGTTCCGGCGGTGCCCGGCGACGACGTTCCGGATCCGTCGACTCCGGAGGGAAAGCAGTTCCAGGACATCGCAAGCGCGCAAGATATGGCGACGACTATTCGTGATATCGACGAGTCGACGGACCGAAATGGGAACCGAATAACCACCTACACGATGCTTGACGGCAGCAAGCAGATCGCCACGGAATACATCGATCAAGGGCTGCCGAGCGCGCAAGTTTATCCTGCAGGAACTGTGCGGGTTCTGCACGTTGACAAGAACAACAAGTGGATATCGGACACGATGACGACGCCGCGGGAGGACGGTGGCAAGCTCACGGAGATATCGTGGGGCGACGGAACTCACATGTCCATTTCGCAGAATCCGGACGGCACGCAAACGGGAAGTTGTACGACCGCAGAGGATTACGTGGTATTGCCTGATTCGTTTTTCCAAGATCCGATTCCGACGCTGGCCGGCGGTGCGCTTTCGGGACTTGAGGTCCAGGCGGGTAAGGGCATTCAGGGGCTAAGTCCTGCGGCCCTCGATGGCCTCAAAGCGGGTGCAAAGTTTGGTGGTCCCGCAATGGGAGTCGCCCAGACCGTGTTGGGCATGTACACAGCAGACACAGTGTACGAACGTTGTGTCGCGGCATGGTCGGGTGGAGTCGGGCTGGCAGGTGGTCTCGCTACATCAGTTGCAGTGGGTGCGATACCCGGGGTCGGCCCCTTCGCCGCCATGGGCGGAAACGTAGCTGGTGGTTTCGTGTTCGGATACGTCGGAAAGTTGGTCGGCAACGTGTTGTGTGGGCCATGAAGACGACGATCGCGAAGATCTTCCTGCTGCTCCTGTTTGCGCCCTTGGGCGTGTTCTGTCTTGTGTGGACAGCGCTGTATCTCAGCCGCGCGGAGTTGGCCTCGGCGATCGTGTCGTTTGGCTTCGGATCATTCACTCTTGGTCTAGTCGCTCTGTTGATCGTCATCGCGCGGCGAGCGGTCAGGCCGAGAGCCGCGATCGACCGGGGCGGTCTACTGATCCGACCTGACGTGCGGGTGGATGGCCTACTTGTCGGTGCGACGGCGGGCGCATTCTTGGCGATGCTCACCTATGCGGTCTGCGCACCGATGGGTCTGATCAAGATTGCAGTACCGAGAGACGACGAAAAGTATTATGTAATCGCCTGCGTCGTAGCAGTTGTGGTAGGAGCGTCCTCGTTGAGGCAAATCGTTCTCAGGCGAGGGGCGAACTACCTCAGATTGACGGAGGACGGACTTGAGATGGGCAATACGATGACGTCCGTCGTGCGTGCTTGGACTGCGGTGACGGACATCTCGGATAAGCCCGAGAAGGCCCGACAAGCTACGGGTACGACGTACATCAAGACTTCCGATGGCCAAACACGGGATATTCCGTCTGATTGGTACACACCAAATGGTCAGGCACTCCGTGAATTGCTTCGGTTCTACTGGCAGCATCCCGGTGCGCGCGGCGAGTTAGCAGATCGCCGCGCGGTCGATCGCCTGTCGGCGCAGTCGCAGGGATCTTCATGAAGCCGAAGGTTCCGGATAGATGGCAGAGCTTGATCGCCGCCCTGTTGCTGATCACCCTCGTCGGATGCACGAGCGAGACGACCGGCGGTCGAGTGGCCGTGGACGAGTCGACGCCCGAACTTCCGGAGACGGAACTGCTGGAGTCGTCCATGAGGCAACAACCGGTGCCGGGTTGGTCCACTGACATCCATTCGCTCGGATTGCCCGACGGGTCCGGGGTGCTCCCTCTGGTCAATACCGATGATCGGGCGATCATGCTGGGGGTCACGGACAAGGACTGGCGGCTCGTCGGGTTGGATATGGCCGACGGTAAGCAGTTCCTGCAACCGCTGGAACTCGGGCCGGCCGCGGATGCGGATGTTCGTTGCTCGGTCAATCGCCCGCCGGACGTGCTATGTGTCTGGATCCCAACCGATTCCGCCGCGCCGTCGCGCGCCGTGGTGATCGATACAGACACCGGTCAAGTCAACTTCGACGGTCCAACCGAACTGCGCGCTTCGTCGAGCTCAGATGGTCCTCGTCTTGAACAAATCGGCGATTACGCAGTCGCGACGGTCACCGACAAGGGCGTGTACGGGATCGGCCCTCGCGCCGAATTGACGTGGTTCGTCCCAGGTGATGGCATTCTTCCGACGCAGTTCACCGAACCTCAACGCGATACCGCGGCGCCCGTCCTCGCGATCCAGGGTGACGGCGCGACGGGTGACGTGGTTTTCTCCGTTGCCGATGGCAAGGTCATCAATCCCGAGGTTGCCGGCGACGTCGACCTCGGTCAGGCGATGGTTTACCCGAACGGGTTTGCGTACGAATTCACTCCAAAGGCAGACATCACGAAGGAACGTGTGGCCTTCTTCGATAACGCCGGCAGGAAACTGCGGGAATTCAACTCCGATGGAATCCTCGAGATCGGGTCGCCCGATCTACCTGTTGTCCTGACTCCGCGACACGAGTTTGTTACCACTGTCGATGGAGAAGAGTTACTGGAACTGCCCAGGACACTTCCGAGCTCTGAGGCACGTCTGATTGCCTCGCGCTTCTTCATCTCCAGTGATTCGGGTCACGAGTGGGATCAGTTCGACCTTCGGAGCGGCGATCCTGGCAAGTCTTGTCAGGGCGACTATCTCGGTGCTTACTACCTGGGGTCGGACGGTGACGTGGCAGTTTCTGTAGGTGAATTAACTGTCCTGCAGGGTGTTGACCTCGCCACCTGCGAGACGCTGTGGGCGCTGGACGGGACGCCAGAAGAAGTTGTCCGTGTCTGGCGAGTCCACAACACTCTCGTGCAGCGGAGCGGCGACAAGCTGTTCTCGCTTGTCGCTGCGGCGTAGTGCTGCCCCGCGAGCGTGCGCATTCTCTCGTTCCACGCCGCGTGTCGGGCTGCAGACACGCACGCTCGGCGGGAAGGTGGCTAGCTGCTCAGCGCGACGACGGCCTCGGCGGTGTACGCGAGGAACGTGAACGTCTCCTGCAGGTACAACTGCACGGTCTCGGCGTCATGCGACAGATAACCGATCGACACGTCGGTGCCCAGCTGCAGATCGAAATCGCCGCCGCGGGTGGACAATACGAACGCACCGTCGATCGCCGGCGCCCAGATGATCTCACCGTCGACCAGCCGGTTCAGATGCTCACGGATCGGATAGCCGTGCGCGGTCGTCTCGCTGACCTTGGTGTACACATCGGCCGACAGCAGCACGCTGTAGGGCCCGTCGACACCGGCCAGTCGCAGCTCCGAGAGCGCCTGGCTGATGACATCGGGGATCTCACGCGGATCCTCGGGCAGCGCCAGATTCGGGCATGAGCTGGCCCTGCGGATACCGTCGATGGACGCCGCGGCATAGCCCTCGAAGATCGCGCGGTCCTCGGCGAAGGCCAGCTTCTTGGCCGCATCCTTGACCGCATCCCAGTCCGAATCCTGCGATCCGCGTTCGACATCGTCGATATCGCGGCGGGCGATGGTGAACGGCACCCGCAGCCGCACCAGGGGACGGGCCTCGCGCAGATGTGCGATCACGCCGTCACCGGGTGAGGCCACATCCAGCAGGTGGCCGGTGCTGACCGCCGCGGTCACCGGGCCGCCGGGCTCGCTGACATCGACCACCCGTCGGCCGGCGATGTGCCGCTTGAAGGTTCGGCTGGCCTCCAATTCGATCTCGGCCCAAGCCGATTCGGTGATGGGGGCCAGTTCGCGGTACAGGTTGTTCATTGGCGGGTTCCTTTCAGGCTGCCGATCGCAAGCGAGTAGTCGGTGCGCACAACCTCCGCTGTGGTTTCCGGGATCGGCAGCGGCGGTGGGTCATCGAGGAAATCGATGGTGGGCACGAAGAACATTGCGCCGGTGACGGCGGTGGAGAAGTCCAGGATCCGATCGGTGTTGCCCGGCGGGTCACCGATGAACATGTTGGTCAGCATCTGCTCGGTGACCGCGGGCGTGCGCGAGTACCCGATGAAGTACGTGCCGAATTCGCCCGTGCCGACGGTGCCGTAGGGCATGTTGCGCCGCACGATCTTCAGCTCGTTACCGTTGGCGTCGGTGATGACGTTCAGCGCGATATGCGAGTTCGACGGCTTCACGTCATCGTCCATCTCGATATCGTCGAACTTGGTGCGCCCGATCACCTTCTGCTGCTCGTCGACCGGCAGCGCCCGCCACGCCGTCATGTCGTGCACATACCGCTGGATGTGCACATAGCAGCCGCCGGCGAAGTCCGGGTCCTCGGCGCCGATGCGAGTGGCGTTCTCGGCGGTCGTTCCGGTGGGATTCTCGGTGCCGTCGACGAATCCGAGCAGATCCCGGTTGTCGAAATAGTTGAACCCGTGCACCTCGTCGACCACCGTCACCGCCCCGTCGAGCGCCTCGACCAGCCGGCCGGCCAGTTCGAAGGCGACGTCCATGGTTTCGGCGCGGATATGGAACAACAGGTCGCCGGGCGTGGCCGGGGCGTGATGGCGCGCACCGGTCAGCGCGATGAACGGGTGCAGATCGGCCGGGCGCGGCCCGGCGAACAGCCGGTCCCAGGCGTGCGACCCGATCCCGGTCACCACCGACAGATTCTTCGAGGGGTCACGGAATCCGATGGCGCCGACCATCCCGGCGATCTCGGGTAGCAGATCGTGCACCGCCTGCTCGCCGCCGTCGTCGATGGTGGCGACCAGGAAGATGGCCGCCGACGTCAACGGATTGACCACCTCTTGGGGCAGCGGCTCAGGCACATTGCGACCCTAGCGTCACCCGGTGCGACCGCGCGGGCCAAGATACAAAGATGGCAGCTAGCCCCCAGAGCCTGTGCGCGTTCATCGATGCCTCGCCGTCGCCGTTCCACGTATGCGCCACCGCCGCGCAGCAACTCGGCGCCGCGGGCTACACCGAACTGTCCGAGGCCGACGCCTGGCCCGCCCGCGGGAAGCACTTCGTGGTGCGGGCCGGTTCCCTGGTGGCCTGGGACTCCGGTGTCGGGGACAGGCCGTTCCGAATCGTCGGCGGGCACACCGACAGCCCGAATCTGCGGGTCAAGCAGCATCCCGACCGGGTGATCGCCGGCTGGCGGGTGGTGGCGCTGCAGCCCTATGGCGGCGCCTGGCTCAACTCGTGGCTGGACCGGGATCTCGGCATCAGCGGGCGACTGTCGGTGCGAACGGGCAATCGGATCGAGCATCGGCTGGTCCGGATCGATGACCCGATCCTGCGCGTCCCGCAACTGGCGATCCATTTGTCCGAGGACCGCAAGGGCGTCAGCCTGGACCCGCAACGCCACGTCAACGCCATCTGGGGCGTCGGTGAGCGCCGCTCGTTCCTCGGCTATGTCGCCGAGCGGGCCGGTGTCGCCGAACACCATGTGCTCGGCTTCGACCTGATGACCCACGACCTGATGCCGTCGGCGGTCACCGGTGTGGACGGCGATTTCGTCAGCGCCCCCCGGCTGGACAACCAGGCCACCTGCCACGCCGGGCTGGAGGCGCTGCTGGCCGCGTCACCGACCGACCATGTGCCGGTGCTGGCGCTGTTCGACCACGAGGAGGTCGGCTCGCAGTCCGATCACGGTGCCCAGTCCGATCTGCTGCTCACGGTGCTGGAGCGCATCACCCTGGCCGCCGGCGGCACGCGCGAGGACTTCTTGCGGCGGTTGTCGCAGTCGATGGTGGCGTCGGGGGACATGGCCCATGCCACCCACCCGAACTACCCGGAGCGGCACGAGCCCGGGCACCTGATCGAGGTGAACGGCGGCCCGGTGCTCAAGGTGCAGCCCAATCTGCGGTATGCGACCGACGGGCGCACCGCGGCGGCGTTCGCACTGGCCTGCGCGCAGGCCGGGGTGCCGCTGCAGCGCTACGAACACCGCGCCGACCTGCCCTGCGGATCCACCATCGGCCCCATGACATCGGCGGGCACCGGTATCCCGACCGTCGACGTGGGCGCCGCGCAGCTGGCCATGCACTCGGCGCGCGAGGTGATGGGCGCCCGCGATGTCGCCGACTACTCCGCGGCGCTGCAGGCCTTCCTGACGCCTTAAGGAAGGTCGATCGTGGTGGTGACCGTCACCACCTGAGGATTTGTCGGCGCCGAGGAGAACCCGAAGCCCACCGGCGGGTGCAGGTCAGCGGTCCCGCCCAGCGCTGTTCCGTCGAACGTCCCGGATACCGACTCGACATGCCGGGTGCGACGCACCCCGTAGTACTCGCGGCGACCGTTCCCGGCGGTGCCCGCGGTGTGCACACCGGGCACGAGCACCCCGGCGATCGGGCTGATCATCCGCAACCACCACGGCGCGCGCGCCAACGGTGCGGGCACCAGGCGCAGCAGCCTGTCGAACCGGGCGGGACCGCCGAGAATCACCGTGGCAGCGAGGTCGGCCGTGCCGACGGTCAGCCGGTCCGAACCCACCGCGGCCTCGACGGGTCCGATCCGGACACGGTCGAACGAGTATGTGGCCGAGACGAACTCGGCGATCTGGTCATCGGGTGCGAGCAGGATGCGTACATCGTCGGCGGTCTGCACCATCACATCGGCGAAAGCGCCGAACGGGGAGGACCGCCATACCCCGACCACGAACCGGATACCGGCCTCGGTGCCGAATCCGGCAATGTGGCCGTCGAACACCAACCGCTGCATCCTCCGATAGTGCCCACCGGTGGCGTCGGCCAATCCCGCCGAGGTTGTCACACGTGTGTCCTAGGGTCGAGACATGACCCTTAGCGTTGAGATGATCACGTTCGACTGTGTGGATCCCGACGGCCTGGCCGACTGGTGGTCCAAGGCCGCCGGCGGTGATGTGAACGCCGTCGCACCAGGCGAATTCGTCATGGTGACCCAACAAGGCCGTCCCGCGCTGGGCTTCCAGCGCGTGCCCGACCCCACGCCTGGCAAGAACAAGGTGCACCTGGACTTCCACTCGGGTGACAAGGAGGCCGAGGTCGCCCGGCTGGTCGGTCTCGGGGCCACCGAAACGGGGCGAAACAGCTTCGGCGAGGAGTTCCAGTGGGTGACGCTGGCAGACCCGGAGGGCAACGCGTTCTGCGTCTCGGGGACCTGATCCCGGTTCCGGAGTGAACGCCGGCACCCGCTGGCAAGATCGCACGCGTGCTGCTGTCGTTCGTCATCGTCTCGTCCGTGCTGGCCGCATGGGCGCTGTCGGCCGGGCGACTGCAGCGCTGGCGAATCACCGCACCGCTGTTCCTCGTCGTCGCCGGCGCCCTGGTGGAGTACTTCACCCACGGCTCGCTGGCAGACACGCTGAACTCCGAAACGGCTCAGCATGCGGCCGAGATCATCCTGGCCGTCCTGCTGTTCGTCGACGCCAACGCCATCCGCGACGGCATGTTCGGCGCGTACCCGCGGGCGGCGATCCGGCTGCTGTTCATCGCGCTACCGCTGAGCATGGGGCTGGCGGTGCTGCTCGGCGCCTGGCTGCTGCCCGGTCTGTCGTTGGCGACCCTGGTCGTCATCGCCTGCATCGCGGTGCCGATCGACTTCGCTCCGGCGCCGTCGATCGTGCGGGACCGCCGGATCCCGAGCCGGGTCAGGGATCTGCTCAACGTCGAGGCGGGCTACAGCGACGGCATCATCTCGCCGATCTTCGTCTTTGCGCTCATCGTCGCAGATATCGAGGCCGACGCCGGCACGGCATGGGAGGCGGTGAGCGACGCATTCCCGCACACCGCCAAGGCCATCGTGGTCGGACTGTGCGTCGGCGGGGGACTGGCGCTGGCCGCCAATCTGGCCGGGCGCTGCGGCCTGATGACCGAACAGTCCAAACGCATTCTGACCGTCGCCGCGCCGGCCCTGGCCTACACCCTGAGCCTGGGCGTGCACGCCAACGGATTCGTCGCAGCGTTCCTGTGCGGTATCGGCTATCACTACTTCCGGCGGACCGAGGACGCCGAACGTGATCTCGAACTCATCGAGGACGTCGGCTTCCTGCTGAGCGCGCTGATGTGGTTCGTGTTCGGCGGCGTGCTGCTGATCGCGTACTGGAAAGCCGGCCTGACCGTGGGCATCGTGGTGTTCTGCCTGCTCGCCCTGACGCTGGTGCGGATGGTCCCGGTGGCCATGGCGATGCTGGGGTCGCGGTTCAGCTGGCCCGAGCGTCTGCTGCTCGGCTGGCTCGGGCCGCGCGGTGCGGCGGCCATCGTGCTGGGGCTGCTGGCCTTCAATGTGCTCGACGATCCGGACGAGCACATCGTCCTGCTGACCATGGTCGTGATGGTGCTGGGCAGCGTGCTGCTGCACGGGTTCGGGGCCCCGGTGGCGGCGCGGGCGTTCGCCCGTGCGCGGAGCGAATAAACTGTCCCGGTGACATCCGCGCACCCGCAGGAAATCGATACCGTCGAGCGCGCCGCAGCGTCGCCCGACCAGCCCCAGCCCTTCCGGGAACTGGGCCTCAAGGAGGACGAGTACCAGCGGATCCGCGAGATTCTCGGCCGCCGCCCCACCGACGCCGAGCTGGCCATGTACTCGGTGATGTGGAGCGAACACTGCTCCTACAAGTCCTCCAAGGTGCATCTGCGCTATTTCGGTGAGACCACCACCGACGAGATGCGCGCAGGTATGCTGGCCGGGATCGGCGAGAATGCCGGCGTGGTCGACATCGGCGACGGCTGGGCGGTCACCTTCAAGGTCGAATCGCACAACCACCCGTCCTACGTGGAGCCCTATCAGGGTGCGGCCACCGGTGTCGGCGGCATCGTCCGCGACATCATGGCCATGGGTGCCCGCCCGGTCGCGGTGATGGACCAGTTGCGTTTCGGTGCCGCCGATGCGCCCGACACCCGCCGGGTGCTCGACGGCGTGGTGCGCGGTATCGGCGGTTACGGCAACTCCCTGGGCCTGCCCAATATCGGCGGTGAGACGGTCTTCGACCCGTCCTATGCCGGCAACCCGCTGGTGAACGCGCTGTGTGTGGGCGTGCTGCGCAAGGAGGACCTGCACCTGGCCTTCGCCTCGGGCACCGGGAACAAGATCATCCTGTTCGGCGCCCGCACCGGCCTGGACGGTATCGGCGGGGTGTCGGTGCTGGCCAGTGAGACCTTCGGCGGTGACGAAGGATCCGGTCCGGGTCGCAAGAAACTGCCCGCCGTGCAGGTCGGCGATCCCTTCATGGAGAAGGTGCTCATCGAGTGCTGCCTGGAGCTCTACGCCGCCGATCTGGTGGTTGGCATCCAGGACCTCGGTGGGGCTGGATTGTCATGTGCCACTTCTGAATTGGCCTCCGCCGGCGACGGTGGCATGCGGGTGGAGCTGGATGCGGTCCCGCAGCGCGCCGCCGATATGACCCCGGCCGAGATCCTGTCCAGCGAATCGCAGGAACGGATGTGTGCGGTCGTCACACCGGAAAACGTCGAGAAGTTCCTGGCCGTCTGCCGCAAATGGGATGTGCTGGCCAGCGTCATCGGCGAGGTCACCGATGGTGATCGCCTCGAGATCACCTGGCATGGTGAGACCGTCGTGGACGTGCCGCCGCGCACCGTTGCTCATGAGGGCCCGGTGTACCAGCGCCCGGTCGCGCGCCCGGACACCCAGGATGCGCTGATCGCCGACACCTCGGCCAAGCTGGCCCGCCCGGCCACCGGCGAGGAGCTCAAGGCGACCCTGCTGGCGTTGCTGGGCAGCCCACACCTGTGCAGCCGCGCGTTCATCACCGAGCAGTACGACCGCTATGTGCGCGGTAACACCGTGCTGGCCGAGCATGCCGACGGTGGTGTGCTGCGCATCGACGAGCAGACCGGCCGCGGTGTCGCCATTTCGACCGACGCCTCGGGCCGCTACACCCAGCTCGACCCGTACACGGGTGCGCAGCTGGCACTCGCAGAGGCCTACCGCAATGTCGCGGTGACCGGGGCCACCCCGGTCGCGGTGACCAACTGCCTGAACTTCGGCTCGCCGGAGGATCCGGGTGTCATGTGGCAGTTCTCCCAGGCGGTCCGTGGGCTGGCCGACGGCTGTGCTGCACTGGGCATCCCGGTCACGGGCGGCAACGTCAGCTTCTACAACCAGACCGGCAGCACCGCGATCCTGCCCACCCCGGTGGTGGGGGTGCTCGGCGTGATCGACGATGTCGCCCGGCGCATCCCGACCGGGCTGGGCAACGAGCCCGGCGAGACGCTGCTGCTGCTCGGTGACACCCATGACGAGTTCGACGGGTCGATCTGGGCGCAGGTCACCGGCGATCACCTCGGCGGGGTTCCCCCGAAGGTCGACCTGGCGCGCGAGAAGCTGCTCGCCGAGGTGCTGACGGCCGCATCGCGCGACGGGTTGGTCTCGGCCGCACACGATCTCAGTGAGGGTGGCCTGATCCAGGCCGTCGTCGAGGCCGCGCTGGCCGGTGAGACCGGTGCCCGGCTGGTGCTGCCCGAGGGGGTCGATCCGTTCGTCTTCCTGTTCTCCGAATCGGCCGGCCGCGTCCTGGTGGCGGTGCCCCGCACCGAGGAGAGCCGGTTCCGGTCCATGTGCGAGGCGCGCGGACTGCCGGTGGACCGGGTGGGCGTGTCCGACGAAGGCAGCAACTCGCTGGAAGTCCAGGGGCAGTTCACCATCACCCTCGACGAATTGCGAGCCACCTCCGAGGGCGTGCTGCCCGGGTTGTTCGGGTGATCGACGGGACCAGACTCCGCCACCCATTGTTGGTCTGGGCGTGGAGGCTGGTCCGTCTGGACTTCGGTGGCTTCGCCGTCGGTGCCCTGTTCTTCTGTCTGTCGCTCACGCCTTCGCTGCTGCCGCGGGACTGGTTGTTCGCCGGGTTGATCGGCGGGATCAACGCCGCCATCGGTTACGGCATCGGCGTCCTGTTGTCGAAGCTGCTGCGCCGCTTCGTGTTGCGCGGACGGTCCTGGTGGCCACCCGACAACCGGGCGCTGACCGTGCTCAAAGGGCTCGTGGTGGCCGGTGCCCTGACGGCGGCGGTGGTCATCCTGGTCCCCGCCGCTCGGTGGCAGCGGCAGGTATCGACGCTGATGGGTATCGAGGGTCCGTCGACGCCGAGTTACCTGCGCACCGCCGTGCTGGCCGTGCTGTTCGGCGCCGCCTGCATCGCCACCTGGCGAGTTCTCATCGATCTGGTCAAACTCCTTGCACGCATGCTCATCCGGCGCTGGCGCCTGCACAGTGAGGTGGCGTTCTTCATCGGCACCGCGCTGGTCGTGGTGCTGGTGGTGATGCTGGTCAACGGTGTGCTCTACCGTGGCTTCCTGGCCGGCGCCAGCCGCGTCTTCCAGCCCCAGAACGCCACCAGCGCCGCCGATGTCAGCCGTCCCACCGCGCCGGAACGCTCGGGCAGCCCGACCTCCTTCGCGTCCTGGGACTCGCTGGGCTATCAGGGGCGTAGCTTCGTCAGCGGCGGGCCGGACGCCGCCGAGTTGACCCGGCTCAACGGACGGCCGGCGGCCGAACCCATCCGGGTCTACGCGGGACTGCAGACCGCCGACACCGATGAGGGCCGGGTGGCGGTGCTGCTCAGTGAGCTCGAACGCACCGAAGCCTTCGACCGCGAGGTGCTGGTGATCATCCCGACCACCGGCACCGGATGGGTCAATCCCGTTGCCGCGCAGGCGGTGGAGTCGATGTACAACGGTGACACCGCGTTGGTCGCGATGCAGTATTCGTATCTGCCGAGTTGGATCTCGTTCCTCGGTGATCGCGAGAAATCGGTGGACTCGGCGCGCGCGATGATCGACGGGATCCATCAGCGCTGGGCCCGCCTGCCCGAGAACGACCGCCCGAAACTTCTGCTGTACGGCGAGAGTCTGGGGTCCTATGCCGGACAGGGAGCATTCGGCTGGCTACCCGATATCGCCGAGAAGGACTTCTCGGGCGTGCTGTGGGTGGGCCCGCCGCACGAGAGTTCGCTGTGGAGCGGGCTGGTGCAGCGCCGTGACCCGGGCACCCCCGAGGTGCAACCTCGATACGACAACGGCAGCACCGTGCGTTTCTCGCAGGCCGCCGATCCGGCCGACGTCCGGCGCGTCGCGGAGCCGCCATGGCAGGGCACCCGGGTGCTGTTCTTGCAGCACGCCTCCGACCCCGTCGTGTGGTGGTCGCCGAATCTGCTGTTCTCCCGACCGGATTGGCT
Organism: Mycobacterium sp. NPDC003323; assembly: GCF_053589535.1. Classification (NCBI taxonomy): domain Bacteria; kingdom Bacillati; phylum Actinomycetota; class Actinomycetes; order Mycobacteriales; family Mycobacteriaceae; genus Mycobacterium; species Mycobacterium sp. NPDC003323. Next base: position 36,890 of record NZ_JBSFSB010000003.1, on the reverse strand, counting down.
CACCGAGCCACCCGGGCAGGACCGCACCGCATCGATGCGCTGGTACCCGATCGTCACGTTCTGGCAGGTGAGCGCCGATATGACCAATGCCTCCGGGGTGCCCGACGGGCATGGCCACAACTACGGCGACACCGTGCTCGACGGCTGGGTCGCGGTGGCACCGCCGCCGGGTTGGACACCGGCCGACACCGAGCGGATCCGCGCCGAACTGGAGCGCACATCGGACCCGGACGACAAGGGTGCCTAGACGTTACGGCTGTCGGCCACCAGGGCGTGCGGGTCGGTGTCGGTGTCGTCGATACCGAAGCTGATGATGCGGGTGGGCGTTATCCGGATGATTGCGGTATCGAGTTCGTCACCGGACTTCCCGACGGCGGGGCCGATCCATGCCTGTTCGGCGATGCCGCGGATCTCCAGGCAGCGCACCCGCCAGGGATCGCGGGAGTAGATGTCGTCAACCACGAAGGCCACCTTCGGGTTGTGCCCGATGTTGTGGAATTTCTGGCTGTCGGACATCTGGTATCCGGCGATGTCGATGGTGCCCAGTGTCGCGTTGTAGCTGAAACCGACTGGGCTGTTCTGCGGCGTGCCGTCGCGGCGCACGGTGGCCAGGCGGCCCAGATCGGTGGCTTCCAGGAAGGCGATCTCGTGTGGTTTGAAGGTCATGTCGCCACCGTAGAACCTCAATTATCGTTGAGGTCAAGGCTCACGGATTGATGGTGGGCGCACCGATCTGGCGACCCCACACGTACTCGGCGAAGATCGGTGAGCCGAGTTCGACATGGTTGTACGGCGCGATGGACAGGCCGGTGTCCATCACCAGATACGGTGCCGGCCACAGTTCGCGGGTGATCTTCTGCCAGCACCCCGGCCGCCCGCCCGGTCCGCCGCGGGCGTTCACGCGCGGCAGGTTGTCCGGGTACACATAGGGGTTGCCCACCCCGCCGAGGCCGAAGATGGTCCCTGCCGACGCCAGCGAAAAGCCGTTGTCGCCGCCGAAGACCTGTGCCATCAGCGGAGCGGCGTCGTGATAGTTGCGCAGCGTGCAGAACAGTTGCGGGCTGTAATAGTCGAACAGTGTCGCGGTGGGGATCAGGTCCTGGGCGCCGCGTATCAGATAGGGGCCCCCGCGCGCCATGATGTCGGTCCCGGTGTCGCCGACGCCGATGGCCGCCATCAGCGCTCGATCGACCGCGCCGCGTTCGGTGTGGACCGTCGCGGCGGTGGTGGCCGCGGCGGCCAGCGCATCGAACATGTCCGGTCCGGCGTCGGCGTAGGTGTCGGCCAGCGCGGCCAACCCCCGCACATCGCGGCGAAACTGCGGCATCTGTTCGTTGAGCGCCGCCAGGATGGTGTTGCCATCCGACAGGGACCGGCCGAATCCGTCGCCCATCCCGTTCAGCGCCTGCGCCGTCGCGGTGAGTGTCTGGTTCAGCAGCACCGGATCGACCCGCTCGGCGATCGCCATCACCGTCTCGAACAGCGAGTTGAACTCCGTGCTGACCCACCTGGCCGTGATCTCACCGCCGACGCCGATCCGTTGTGCGACAGGATCTTCGGGTGAGCTCAGCGCCACGTACTTATTGCCGAAGACGGTGGTGGCCTTGATCTCGGCCGCGATATTGGCCGGCAGCAACGACAGATGACGGGGGTCGACCTGCAGGGTGAGTCGGGCCTGACCGGACGGCGTCGCGGCGATGCGGCTGACGCGGCCGATCTCGACCCCGTTGAGCGTCACCTTCGATCCCGGGTCCACCACCAGGCCGGCACGCGGCGACAGCAGGGTGAGATCGACCCGGGACCGGAACTCGCCACGGAACTGCTGGTAGATCAGTACTGCGGCGAGGGTGAGCAACACCAGCGCGATCGCGCCCGCGCTCCGGTACGGCGGTGCCGACCGGTCGGTGAGGGCCACTTTGCGACACTAATCCGATGGTGGCCCGTCGCACGGTAGATCCGGCAGAGACACGCGCCGCGGTGCTGGCCGTGGCGGACTGGTTGCGCGACGACCGACACCCCGCCCCGCAGCGCGCCGAGCTGGCGGCCGCGGTACGGCTGACCGCACGCACGTTGGCCGCGCTGGCGCCGGGGGCCAGCGTCGAGGTGCGGATACCGCCGTTCGCCGCGGTGCAGTGCATCCCGGGTCCGCGGCACACCCGTGGGACGCCGCCCAATGTGGTGGAGACCGACCCGCGGACCTGGCTGCTACTGGTCACCGGGCAGGCCGGGATGGACGCCGCCGGACTGCACCTGTCGGGGTCGCGGGCGGCCGAGATCGCGCAGTGGCTCCCGCTGGTCGCCTTGGACGACTAGCGGAGGTAGGGATAGTCCTGCACCCAGTGGAAGCCGCGGTTGCGCAGCGGGAAGCTCGACAGGTCGACCGCGTCCAGCGAGATGCGGACCGGGCGTCCCTGGACTTCGCCGGTCAGTTCGAGGCGATCCGGCGCCGGCCGGTCGAAGCGGAACTCGGCGAACGGTGCCGGATCCGGGACAGGGGCGGTCATCCCGTCGGGCGGCGGTAGCGGGGTCGTCATCGCGATGCTGCCGGCCGCGGTGTCCACCTGCACCGGCGCGTCACGCAGGCTGCCGTCCATCCGTTGGATGGTGGCCACCTCTTGCTTGTCGAAAACCAGTTTGTCCCATCGAAATTCGTCGGTGGTCAGCGGTGCCGAGGGGCGCCCGTCGACCTGGAAGTCGGTGACTGCCCAGATGCCGTAGAGCTCGGGTTTGGTCCGGCCGTCGCCGTACTCGTGCCACGATTGCCAGCCGACCGCGGCGAAGCCGATCGCGATCCAGATGCCCAGGACCAGCTGCGCGGCGGTGGCCATCCGGTTCGGGCGTTCCGCGGCGAACAGCAGCGGAACCGGCGCCGGGTCGCTTCGTCGGTTCAGCACAAGCACATTCGTCAGCCGCCGCATATGCGGTGCGAGCAGGACCAGGCTGATCAGCAGCAGGTGGAACGACAGGATCTTCACCGGCACGTCGAAGGCCATGTTGAGCAGGAACACCTGCCCCATGCCCAGCAGGCTCAGCAGCGCACCCAGCACCGCGGTCCGCGGCCAGAACAGCAGCAGTCCGGCCACCACCTCCACCGCGCCCAGGGCCATCTCGTAGGGATGGGAGCTGCCCACCTGCAGCCAGAGCACCGACATCGGGCTGAACTGCCCGTAGGGCTGCAGCAGACTGGCCAGCGGTGGCGCGGGCATCTGGGTGGGAATCAATTTGGCGAAACCGTAGAGCAACATCTGCCCGCCTAGGCACAGCCGCAGGAACATGGTGAACCACACGGCAAACCGGGTGTAGTCCGTGCGTCGACGGTCCAGGACCGACCACACCGCGGTACCGGCGAGCGCGATCAGCAACAGGCACGCCAGCGCCACCCAGATTGCGGCCTGGTCCCCGCTGCCCGAATCCAGCCGCAGTGTCGTGTCGACGCCGAACAGGGTGCGGCCCACCCAACCGGTCACCGGGTCGGTCAGCTTCATCTGCCAGATCACGGCCTCCGGTGGCAGCCACAAGGCGAACACCCCGACGGACGCGTAGGTGATCTGGGCGAACCACAGACAGAACACACCGAAGTACAGGACGCAGAACCGGAATGCGACCTTCGTCACTGGATGCCACACGTCAGCTGACGGTAGTTCCCGGACACGGGCACCGACATGGGGCTGTCCCCCGTTCGCGGTGTGATGAATTCCATCCTCCGCTTGAATTTTTGGGGTTGCGGGGCCGTACACTGGGCGACGTCACCCACAGCCCCAGGGAGCAGCCATCGTGACCTTCGAGCCGGTAGAGCCGCAAGAGAAGGACCCGAAAGAAGAATGCGGCGTCTTCGGCGTCTGGGCTCCGGGCGAGGATGTGGCCAAGCTCACGTACTACGGCCTGTATGCGCTGCAGCACCGCGGCCAGGAGGCCGCGGGTATCGCAGTCGCCGACGGTTCGCAGGTGCTGGTGTTCAAGGATCTCGGCCTGGTCTCTCAGGTTTTCGACGAGCAGACGCTGGCGGCGATGCACGGCCACGTCGCCGTCGGGCACTGCCGGTATTCGACCACCGGCTCCACCACATGGGAGAACGCCCAGCCGGTCTTCCGCAACACCGCGGCCGGTACCGGGGTGGCGCTGGGACACAACGGAAATCTGGTCAACACCGCCGAACTGGCGACGCGGGCGCGTGAAGCCGGGCTGATCGACACCCGCGGCGCCCCGGCCGCCACCACCGACTCCGACATCCTGGGTGCGCTGCTGGCCCACGGTGCCGCCGACTCGTCGCTGGAACAGGCCGCCCTGGAACTGCTGCCGACCGTGCGTGGCGCGTTCTGCCTGACCTTCATGGACGAGAACACCCTCTACGCCGCCCGCGACCCGCACGGTGTGCGTCCGCTGTCGCTGGGCCGGCTGGACCGCGGCTGGGTGGTGGCGTCGGAGACCGCCGCGCTGGACATCGTCGGTGCCTCCTTCGTCCGCGATATCGAGCCCGGTGAGCTGCTGGCCATCGACGCCGACGGGGTCCGGTCCACCCGGTTCGCCAATCCGACGCCCAAGGGCTGCGTGTTCGAGTACGTGTACCTGGCCCGCCCGGACAGCGTCATCGGCGGCCGTTCGGTGCATGCCACCCGGGTGGAGATCGGTCGCCGGCTGGCCGCCGAGAACCCGGTGGATGCCGACCTGGTCATCGGTGTCCCGGAGTCGGGTATCCCGGCTGCGGTCGGGTATGCGCAGGGCTCGGGCATCCCCTACGGCCAGGGGCTGATGAAGAACGCCTACGTCGGGCGCACGTTCATCCAGCCCTCGCAGACCATCCGTCAGCTGGGAATCCGGCTCAAGCTCAACCCGCTCAAAGAGGTCATCCGCGGTAAGCGCCTGATCGTCGTCGACGATTCGATCGTGCGCGGTAACACCCAGCGCGCGCTCATCCGGATGCTGCGCGAGGCCGGCGCGGTCGAGGTGCACGTGCGTATCGCCTCACCGCCGGTGAAATGGCCGTGTTTCTACGGTATCGACTTCGCGACCCCGGCCGAGCTGATCGCCAATTCGGCGAGCGACGATGCCGACGAGACCGAGATGCTCGAAGGGGTGCGCCGTGCCATCGGTGCCGACACCCTGGGCTACATCAGCCATCACGGCATGGTGGCGGCGACCGAACAGCCCGCGTCGCGGCTGTGCTCGGCATGCTTCGACGGCGACTACCCGATCGAACTGCCGGGCGAATCGGCGCTGGGCAAGAACGTCGTGGAGCACATGCTGGCCAACGCCGCGCGCACCGGTATCCCGCTGGAGTCGGTCAAGGCTCCCGGCGGCGCCGCCGACGCCCTGCGGCCCTGACCCACCGGGACCGCACGAGGTAGGCCCCGGCGTCGACGCTGGGTGCGGTGGGCGGGCCCTGACCGGGTAGCCTTGGGCGCGATGAGCGAGCTTCAACGAGCGGGTCGCTGACATGGGTCAGGGGCACGACGAACAACACGGCATCTCGTATGCAACGGCCGGAGTGGACATCGAGGCGGGGGACCGCGCCGTCGAGCTGTTCAAGCCACTGGCGAAGAAGGCGACCCGGCCCGAGGTCCGCGGGGGACTGGGCGGCTTCGCCGGCCTGTTCGCCCTGCGTGACGGCTACCGGGAGCCGCTGCTGGCCTCCTCGACCGACGGCGTGGGCACCAAGCTGGCCATCGCCCAGGCAATGGACAAGCACGACACCGTCGGCCTGGACCTGGTCGCGATGGTTGTCGACGACCTGGTGGTGTGCGGTGCCGAACCGCTGTTCCTGCAGGACTACATCGCCGTCGGCCGTACCGTGCCCGAACGGGTCGCCGCGATCGTGTCCGGCATCGCCGACGGTTGTGTGCTCGCCGGCTGCGCGCTGCTCGGTGGCGAGACCGCCGAGCATCCGGGTCTGATGGAGCCCGACCACTACGACATCTCGGCCACCGGCGTCGGTGTCGTCGAGGCCGATGACGTGTTGGGCCCCGACCGGGTCAAGCCCGGCGATGTCATCATCGCGATGGCCTCGACGGGGCTGCACTCCAACGGTTACTCGCTGGCGCGCAAGGTGCTACTGGACATCGACCGGATGGATCTGGCCGGGCACGTCGAGGAGTTCGGCCGCACCCTCGGTGAGGAACTGCTGGAGCCGACCTACATCTACGCCAAGGACTGCCTGGCGCTGGCCGCCGAGACGCAGGTGCGCACGTTCTGCCATGTCACCGGTGGCGGACTGGCCGGCAACCTGGAACGCGTCATCCCGCCCGGCCTGACGGCCGAATTGGACCGCGGCACCTGGACGCCGGCGCCCGTCTTCGGTCTGATCGCCCAGCGCGGGCGTATCGAACGCGCCGAGATGGAGAAGACGTTCAACATGGGCGTCGGCATGGTCGCCATCGTCGCGCCGGAGGACACCGATCGCGCGTTGGCGATTCTGACCGCGCGCCACCTCGCCTGCTGGACGGTCGGGACCGTCGCCAAGGGTGACAAGGATGGGGTGCGAGCTCAGCTCGTCGGGCGGCACCCGCGGTTCTGATCGTCAGCCGCGGGGACGCCGGGGCGCGTCAGCGCCGCCAGTCGTCCTCGTCGGCATAGCGGTCGGCGAGGTCATCGGCACCGCCGTTGAAGTCGTCGACGCTGCCGTTGCTGCGACCGCTGTTGGACAGTTCGCGCTGTAGCCGCTCGAAATCAGTCTCCGGCGTGTTGTATTTCAGGTCACGAGCAACCTTGGTCTGCTTTGCCTTAGCCCGGCCGCGGCCCATAGGGGACCCCCTCGCGCAATAACGGAGCGGCCCAACGTGCAGGCGGCTCCGATCTGTGTGTGTTTATTGTCCTGCCGATACTTTACCGTGCCCCGGCGCGGGGCGCTGGTAGGCCCTGCCTGGGGCGGTTCTAGCGGCCACCGGAGCGCAGCCGCTCGACCGCCAGCCGTCCGGCACCGACGTGATCGGTGTCGGGCATGGAGTCGGCCTCGATGGCCGCCGCGACGGCCACCTCACCTCCGGTGGTGAGCTCGGTGTCGACCGGCAGGCCCCGTTTCACCAGCGCCAACGCGATCGGCCCGTCGTCGACATGCTCCACCACGGTGCCCAGCCGGCCCACGGCGCGCCCGCCGGCCAGCAGCGGGTCCCCGGTGACCGGCCGCTCGGTCGATCCGTCCAACTGCACCAGGACCAGCATCCGCGGGGGCTTGCCGAGATTGTGCACCCGAGCGACGGTCTCCTGGCCCCGATAGCAGCCCTTGTCCAGGTGCACCGCGCCCTCGCCCGGCCCGCCGATCCAGCCGACCTCATGCGGGATGGTCCGTTCGTCGGTGTCCACGCCCAACCGGGGACGTGATGCCGCCACCCGATGCGCCTCATAGGTCCACACACCGGCCGACTGCGCGCCGGCACCGCGTAGGCGGTCGAGCCAACCGTCCTTGCTCGAACGCGGTACCACCAGGTCGTACTCGTCGCCGAACACCACGCGCAGGAAGCCCCCGTCGGGCAGCGACACCGCGGTCCACGGCGCGGTGGGTATCACCAGCCCCAGGTCGGCCAGTGCCTTCGGCACGGCGGGGCCCAGCAGCGACAGCACCGCCAGCTCGGCCGGCTCCACCGCGACATCGGCCCAGAACACCATCTTGCGCAGGAAGGCCAGCAGCGGTTCACCGCGCCAGGATTCGGTGTCCAGCACGGTGACACCGTCGAGCTGGGTCTGCAGCCAGTGATCTTCCACACGGCCCTGACCGTCGAGGCTCAGATTCTCCGCGACCGCCCCGTCGGGCAGATCGCTGACGTGCTGACTGGAGATCGTGTGCAGCCAGCTGCGGCGCTCGGCGCCGGTCAACTGCAGAGTGGCCCGGTGCGAGCGGTCGACCACCACGGCGGATCCGGCGGCGGCGCGTTGCTCGCCGAGCGGATCGCCATGGTGCCAGATCGCGCCGGCGTCGGGTCCGGTGTCGGGAGCGGGAACTGCGGACATACCGCCATGCTACGGCCGCTACTCTTGCGCGAATGGCGCCCCGATCGGCGGATGTGGTGGTCACCCTCGACGGGTTGGTGCGGGCGCCCACCGAGCCGCTGATCGCGGCGGCCGACCCGATGCTGCGCCGCGGCGCCGGGGTTTTCGAGACCGTCCTGCTGCGCGGGGGCCGGCCCTGCCTGCTGGACGCCCACCTGGTGCGGCTGGGCGCCTCGGCGGCGGTGGCGGGCATGCCCGGCCCCGACGCGGACCGCTGGCGTTCGGCGGTGCGGACCGCGGTGGCGCAGTGGTCCGCCGGCGACGGTGTGCTGCGGCTGGTCCACGGCCGCGAGGTGTCGTTCGTGACGGTGTCGTCGGTGCCGCAGCGCGCGGTGGCGGCGCGCCGCGACGGACTGGCCGCGATAACGCTGGACCCGGGTCCCCGAAGCCCACTGACGGCCGCCAAATCGCTGTCCTATGCCCTGAACTCGGCGGCGCTGCGGGAGTCGCACCGGCGCGGCGCCGCCGATGCCATCTACGTCGATACGCAGGGCCGGGTGCTGGAGGGTCCGCGATCCTCGGTGCTGATCGCTATGGGCGAAACTCTGCTCAGCCCGCCCCCGACATTGCCGATATTGGCCGGTACCACGGTGGCCGCGCTGTTCGATATCGCACCGGATTGCGCCTTCCGCCCCGTGACCCTCACCGATCTGTTTGCGGCGCAAGGTGTTTGGTTGCTGTCGGCGGTGACGTTGGCGGCCCGCGTGCACACGCTCGACGGTGTCGCCCTGGCGCCGGCGCCGGCGGCCGCCGCGGTGGCGCGGCTGGTCGATATGGCGATCACACGCTAATTCGGTTGTCGGGCTCGGTATTCGGGAGTACGGTCGCTCGTACACAGGAAGGGAGGTGGTCCGACAAATTGAGTGACTTACGGACATGTGAGGTGGCTGCTAGCTAGCAGCACCAGGAGTGTGACGAGCTTCTTGGCTCTTCGCACACGCGTATCGCGCGACCTGCGAGCGCTGGCGAATACCAAGCAGCCACCCGGCCCCCGAGCCCTTGGTTGGTCCAACCAAGATCAAACGGCTCGGGGGCTGCTCCGTTCCTGGGGAGGGTTCGGGGTAAAGAGTTCAGCCGATGAAGCGGGTCAGCCGTGCAGACAGGTGCGGTACCAGGCCGCCGTCGGCGTCCACCCGCTCCTCGACATAGGCCAAATCGCCGCCCTCGACGATCCCGTACAGCCGCTTGGCACCGCCCACCAACTGGCCGGACTTGCTGCGCGCGAGCGCGTCGGTGGCCAACTCCCAGGACGCCTGGTTCAACGGCGTGCCGTAGAAGAGTTCGATGTACCCGGAGGCGTGGGCCAACAGCAGTTCGATGGCTTGGGTCTCGTCCGGGTCGGCCGGGTCGCTGACGAACCGCCAATAGCCGGTTTCCCGCAGCCCCGTGCCCATGAGTTCACCGGTCTCCGACAGCCGCCAGGACCGGGAATCCCAGATCAGATAGTCACCACCGTCATGGGAGACGATGATCTGCTGCCCGAAGTGATAATCGCCGCCGGCGTCGCGCCCCTCACCCTCGCCGCGCCACACGCCGACCAGCGGCAGCAGGGCCAGCAGCCGGGGATGCAGGTCGGCGCCCTCGCGCAGGTTCGCGGTATCGGCAGGGAACGGCAGGTCGTCGAACGCGGGGATGTTGCGGGCCGCGGTGATCTTGGCCCGTTCGGCCGCGGCGGCCACCGCCCGGTCACCCGAGCCGGGAGTCACGCCCTCGCCGTCGGCGTTCACCCCTCGTCGGTGACGAGCCGATAGACGGCGTACAGCGCGAACCAGGTGATGACGACGACGGCCACCACGAGCAGGAATTCGAAGAACAGAACCACGATGGTGATCCTAACGCCAGTGGTCACCGCGCTCGAGTCGAGGCCCGAGCGCGGTGACCGAGTGGACCTCTTTAAGCGACCTTGACGTCGATCTCGTGGATGCCGGCACCGGTCGGGCTGATGCTGACATCACCGTTGCCCGCGGGCGACAGGGCGCGCAGCGTCCAGGTCCCGGGGGCGGCGAAGAAGCGGAAGTCACCGGTGGCCGAGGCGACAACCTCGGCGGTGAACTCGTCGCTGGCGTCCAGCAGGCGCACGAAGGCACCGCCGACCGTCTGGCCGGAGCCGTCGACCACGCGACCGGTGATGACGGTTTCCTTCTCCAGGTCGACACCGGCCGGCAACGTCTGTCCTTGTTTCGGTGCAGAGCACATAATCAGCTTCCCAACTCGATCGGGGCTCCCACCAGGGAGCCGTATTCCGTCCAACTACCGTCGTAGTTCTTGACGTTCTTGTGGCCCAGCAGTTCCTGCAGCACGAACCAGGTGTGCGACGAACGCTCACCGATGCGGCAGTAGGCGATGGTCTCCTTGTCACCGTCCAGACCGGCCTCGGCGTACAGCTTGGCCAGGTCCTCGTCGGACTTGAACGTGCCGTCCTCGTTGGCCGCCTTGCTCCAGGGAACGTTGATTGCGCCGGGGATATGCCCGGGGCGCTGGCTCTGCTCCTGCGGCAGGTGCGCCGGGGCCAGGATCTTGCCGGAGAACTCGTCGGGGGAGCGCACGTCCACCAGGTTCTTGGTGTTGATCGCGGCGATGACCTCATCGCGGAAGGCGCGGATGTCGTTGTTCGGGGCCGCGGCGGTGTAGGAGGTGGAGGGACGGTCCGCGACGTCGGTCACCAGGGGGCGGCCGTCGAGTTCCCACTTCTTGCGGCCACCGTCGAGCAGCTTGACGTCCTCGTGGCCGTACAGCTTGAAGTACCAGTAGGCGTAGGCGGCGAACCAGTTGTTGTTGCCGCCGTACAGGATGACGGTGTCGTCATTGCTGATGCCCTTGTCGCTCAACAGCTTCGAGAACTGCTGCTGATCCACGAAGTCGCGCTTGACCTGATCCTGCAGCTCGGTTTTCCAGTCCAGTCGGACGGCGCCGGCGATGTGTCCGCCCTCGTAGGCGGAGGTGTCCTCGTCGACCTCGACGAAGACGGTCTTCGGCGCGTCGAGATTGCTCTCGGCCCAGTCGGTGGAGACCAGGACGTCGGAGCGTGCCATGAAGTGGTTCCTTTCGGTTGGTTGGTACTGAGAAGATCAGGCGGGGATGCGGCGGAACCGCGAGACGAGCGGGTAGAGCAAGCAGCCCAGGCAGATGCCGAAGGCCGCATTCAGAAAGGCGGCGAACAACGCGAAAGCGGTGGACACCAGGCCGACCACCGGTGCCCCCAGCGCGAACCCGAACGTGCCGACCAACGCGAACGCGAAGCCGACCAGCTGGGCGAACTTCAGTGGCGGAACCGGCTCACGGTCGGTGACCGGACCCGAACGGGGGGCGATCAGGGCTGCATACACCCGGCCGTACGGATGCCGGCGCGGTCCCAGGGTGGCGCCGAGGGCGAACACCGCGGTCTGTAGACCCAGGATCACCGCCGCGGCCGTGACGTCGAGCGCCGAGACGATCAGGGTGGCGACGAGCACGGCAGCGGTCACCCACGCGGCGAACCGCGGACCGCGGACATCGACCTGGTCGGGACTGGCTGACATGGTGAAAGCTCCTGTTGCTTGGCTGGACTGGACAGGCCACGAAGGCGCCTCGTGAGAGCGGCGCACCAAGACGAAGGCGCGGCTACTCAGCAGCTACAACAACAGCAACAACCCGCGGTGCGGCACAGATCAACTGCGCGGCGCTTGGTGAGCAGAAGCTCAAGACGGGCGGTCACGCCCGACACGATACCTGGTGGCACCGCCGTCAGGCCAATAGAGGTTTCAGCGCCGACTGCAGGTCAGCGGCCTTGGGGACGCCGGTCGTCCGGTACCTCGGATGCCCCTGCGCGTCGAAGATGATCGTCGTCGGCAGCGACAGCACCGAAAGCCGTCGCGCCGCCTCGGGATTCTCGTCCATGTCGATCTCGACGTGGGCGACCGTCGGAAGCTGCGCGCAGACCTGTTCGACGACGCGACGCACCGCGGCGCACGGGCCGCACCAGGTCGCGGTGAAATGCAGGATGGTCGGGCCGTCCGAGGAGAGGCCCAGTCCGGTGGTGTCGACGTTCGTGGCCGCGTCGGCCGCGCGCAGCATGCCCGATCGCAGGGTCAGCAGTCGCCCGACGATGTAGCCGAGCCCCAGCACGGCGATCACCACGACGATCACGATGGCCATCGAGGTGCTCATGACTGCCGGAATTCGTCGAGGCGCAGCGTCAGACCGTCGTCGATGCCCTCGATGATGAGGTCCGATCCGCGCGCGCCGGCGGCGGTCGGCTGCAGCGCGAACGGCAGCCGCAGCCCCGGGATCCGGCCGCGGAACGCGTCCAGCACCGCAGCCGTCTTGTCATCGGGCACCGGCACGCCGGCGGTCCCCGGACCGGTCAGCACCCCCGTCGGCGTGAGCACCAGGGTGGTGTCACCGGGATCGGCCAGGGTCAGGTCCACCGCGACGCTGACCCGCTCGTCGACACCCGCGACATCGGGGGTGCCGGTGAAGACCAGATCTTCGCCGCTGGAGATGCCGGACTCGGTGACACCGGTGAACCCGTCCTCGGTTTCGGAGGTGGGCGCCTCGACCAACAGGTCGGACATGCCGATATAGCGGCCCACATGGGTGGAGTCCAAGATGATGCGGCCTTCGGCCTTGCCGACCGGCAGCACGGCATCGGGGCCGATCAGCCAGCTCGACTCGGTCAGGTCGATCTGGTGCAGGGTGGCCTCCAGCGACACCCTGCCGGTCACCGGGTGCGCGACGCCGGCGGCGCGGATCTCCAGCTCGTCGTAGCGGTGCGCACGCGCCTGCGTGCTGAACGGGAAGCCCAGGATGCTGACCCACGGGTCGAAGCTGAGCTGGTTGGCGTCGCGCACGCTGCGGGCCAATCGGTACTCGGCGTAGATGGCGGCCCCGAAGTCGGTGCCGACGGCGCCGGTGATCACCGCGACGATGGTCGAGACGACACCGATCAGCACCCTACGCACCCGATCATTCTGGCGCACCGGCGCGGCCGGGACCCAGCGCCCTTGCCTTCAGGTCTGCTAAGTGCCAGGTGGCACGGTATCGTGATGCGATCGTCGGTCGTAACGGCCACGTGTCAGCCATGAATCTGCAAGATGACCTCCGACACCGATGTCCGGGAGATGATTCAGGACGCTGGAGGGCCCCTTGGAACTGTTGCTACTGACCGTCGATCCGCATCCCGACGCCGTGCTGCCGTCGTTGTCCCTGCTGGCGCACAACGTCCGGGTCGCGCCGACCGAGGTGTCCTCGCTGTTGGAGGCCGGCACCGCCGACGTGGCGATCGTCGACGCCCGTACCGACCTGGCGGCGGCGCGGGGGCTGTGCCGGCTGCTCGGCACCACCGGCACCTCCATCCCGGTGGTCGCGGTGGTCAACGAGGGCGGTCTGGTGGCCGTCAATGTCGAGTGGGGGCTCGACGAGATCCTGCTACCGGGCACCGGGCCCGCCGAGATCGATGCGCGGTTGCGGCTGCTGATCGGGCGTCGCGGCGGTGTCGCCGACCAGGAGACCGTCGGCAAGGTGACCCTCGGTGAGCTCGTCATCGACGAGGGCACCTACACCGCGCGGTTGCGTGGGCGTCCGCTCGACCTCACCTACAAGGAATTCGAACTGCTGAAGTACCTCGCGCAGCACGCCGGGCGGGTGTTCACCCGGGCGCAGCTGCTGCAGGAGGTGTGGGGTTACGACTTCTTCGGCGGCACCCGCACCGTGGATGTGCACGTGCGACGGCTGCGCGCCAAGCTCGGCCCGGAGTACGAATCGCTGATCGGGACGGTCCGCAACGTGGGCTACAAGGCGGTCCGGCCGGCGCGTGGCCGCGCACCCGCACCGGCGGCCGATGACGATCTCGACGAGGAGCTCGACGACGATCTCAATGACCCCGAATTCGGCTCGGCGGCGGAGTCCCTCGACCCGCTGCGCAGCCAGTGATCGGCTGGCGAACCGGGCTGTCGGCCGATGACCGGTCCCGGATCACCGACCTGATCGCGACGGCCGCCGCCCATGACGGCGTGGACCCGGTGGGGGATCAGGTGCGCCGCGAACTCACCCGCGACGACACCCGCCACCTGGTGGCCATCGAGGACGACGCGATCGTCGGGTATCTGAATCTCGGCACCGAGATGGCCGAGGCCGTGGTGCATCCGGACTTCCGCCGCCGCGGTATCGGCGCACGACTGATCGGCACCGGTCTGGATGCCGGCGGCCCAGGGACCCGGATCTGGGCGCACGGTGACCTACCCGCGGCGCGGGCCACCGCGGCCACCCTCGGTTTACACGCCGTTCGTGAACTGTTGCAGATGCGGCGGCCATTGGCCGATCTGCCGCCGCTCACGCCGAGACACGACATCCGCACCTACGCCGGGCCTGCCGACGACCAGGAGTTGCTGCGCGTCAATAACGCGGCCTTCTCCTGGCATCCCGAGCAGGGCGGCTGGACCGAAGCCGAGATCGCCGAACGCCGGGCCGAGTCCTGGTTCGACCCAGAGGGAATCTTCCTGGCCTTCGATGGCCCCACGTTGTTGGGTTTTCACTGGACCAAGGTGCACGACCGGACTCTCGGCGAGGTGTATGTCGTCGGCGTCGACCCGGCGGCCCAGGGCCGCGGTCTCGGCGCGGAGTTGACTTTGCTGGGCCTGCATCATCTGGCCGCCCGGCTAGGGCCTGAGGCAGATGTCACACTGTACGTCGAGGGCAACAACGCGGCGGCCGTGAAAACTTACCGCGGCCTGGGGTTTGACGTATTCAGCGCCGATATAGCGTACGCCCGCGATGCTGTGAACTAGCTGTACCTGTTCACCTTTCGTTCACTTTCCGTCCGCGGACCGTCCATCGCGGCCGAATACGTTGCCACGGAGTCTGAAGCCGTCAACTGAAAGTGGGATTCGTGAAGCTCAACATCGGCATGGCACTGTCGGCGACCGCGATCGCCGCCCTGACGCTGACCGCGTGCGGTAGCGACAACAACGCCGGCACCAGCAGTGCCACCAGCGGTTCGGAGTCCGGTTCGGCGTCGTCCGCCGACTGTGGTGGCAAGAACTCCGTGACCGCCGAGGGTTCCACCGCGCAGCAGAATGCCATCGCGCTGTTCAACCAGGTGTGGAGCCAGCAGTGCCAGGGCAAGAACCTGTCCTACAACCCCACCGGCTCCGGCGCCGGTCGCGAGCAGTTCGTCGCCGGCAACGTCGACTTCGCCGGTTCGGACTCGGCCATCAAGGACGAGCAGGCTCAGCAGGCCGCCGAGCGCTGCGGTGGCAACCCGGCGTGGAACCTGCCGCTGGTCTTCGGCCCGGTCGCCATGGCCTACAACGTCGAGGGTGTCGAGGGCCTGGTGCTCAACGCCGACCTGCTGGCCAAGATCTTCCAGGGCCAGATCACCAAGTGGAACGATCCCGCGATCGCCGCGCTGAACGAGGGCAAGACCCTGCCCGACACCGACATCACCCCGATCTTCCGCTCCGACTCCTCGGGCACCACCGACAACTTCCAGAAGTACCTGGAGGCCGCTTCCGGTGGCGCCTGGACCAAGGGTGACGGCAGCGAGTTCCAGGGCGGCGCCGGCGAGGGCGCGCAGAAGTCCGCCGGCGTCGTGCAGGCCGTGCAGGCCACCCCGGGCTCGATCGGCTACGTGGAGAAGGGCTTCGCCGATCAGGCCGGCGTCCCCTACGCCCAGATCGACAACGGCAGCGGTGCCGTCGAGCTGACCGACGAGTCCGCCGGCAAGGCCATCGACGCCGCCAAGTTCGCCGCCGAGGGCAACGATTTGACCCTGGACCTGGCCTCGCTGTACGGCACCCAGGAAGAAGGCGCCTACCCGCTGGTGCTGGCGACCTATGAGATCGTCTGCTCGGACGGCTATGACGCCGAGACCGCCGCAGCCGTCAAGTCCTTCCTGACGGTGGCCGCCAACGACGGCCAGGCCGGCCTGTCGGACGCCGGTTACGTGCCGCTGCCCGAGAAGTTCAAGGAGCGTCTGCTGACCTCCATCGAGGCCATCGGCCCGGCTGCTTAGTCCGCTGGCACAAAGGCTATTTCGAGGCGAGGATGGGTGCGGCGACCGAATGACGTACAAAGGTATCGACAAGGGTTCAGACGGGAACTCAGTGACTATTCCGAATCCAGCCGACTCGGGGTCGGGTGAGGCGCTGGCCGCACCCTTCCCCGAGCCCACCCCGATCTCGACGGACCCGGGCAAGAACGCCAAGGTCCGCCCCGGCGATCGCATCTTCAGCGGCCTGGCCACCGGTTCGGGTGTGCTGGTCATCGCGATCATCGCCGCCATCGGCTTCTTCCTGCTGTGGCGCGCGATCCCGGCGCTGCAGCGCAACGAGGAGAACTTCTTCCTCTTCGGTGGCAACTGGGTCACCACCGACACCTCGGCGATGAGCTTCGGCATCCTGGACCTGCTGCAGGTCACGGTGTTCGTCTCGGTGTTCGCCTTGGTGCTGGCCATGCCGATCGCCCTGGGCATCGCGATCTACCTGACCAACTACGCACACAAGCGGGTCAAGGGTCCGCTGGCGTACATGGTCGATCTGCTGGCGGCCGTGCCGTCGATCATCTACGGCGTGTGGGGCCTGTACGTGCTCGCTCCGGTGCTGAAGCCGGTCGCGGTGTGGCTCAACGAGAACATGAGCTGGCTGTTCCTGTTCTCCACCGGTAACGCCTCGGTGGCCGGTGGCGGCACCATCTTCACCGCGGGCATCGTGCTGGCGGTGATGATCCTGCCGATCATCACCGCGGTGACCCGTGAGGTGTTCGTCCAGACGCCGCGCGGCCAGATCGAGGCCGCGCTGGCGCTGGGTGCCACCCGCTGGGAGGTCGTGCGGACCACCGTGCTGCCGTTCGGTATGTCCGGCTACATCTCCGGCGCCATGCTGGGCCTCGGCCGCGCACTCGGTGAGACCATCGCACTGCTGATCATCCTGCGCGGCACGCAGACCGCGTTCGGTTGGTCGCTGTTCGACGGTGGGTTCACCTTCGCCAGCAAGATCGCCTCGGCGGCTTCGGAATTCAACGATCAGTACAAGGCGGGCGCCTACATCGCCGCCGGCCTGGTGCTGTTCATCCTCACGTTCGTGGTGAACTCGCTGGCCCGCGCCGCGGTTTCCGGAAAGGACAGGTCCGCATCATGACCGCAGCGCTGGACAAGCCGGTCAAGGCTCCCACCTTCCAGGGGGTCAGCGGCCGCCGGAAGTTCACCGACAACCTGGCTACCGTGCTGGTCACCGCCTCGGTCGTCATCGCCATCATCCCGCTGCTGTGGGTGCTCTACACCGTGGTCTCCAAGGGCATCGGGGTGGTCACCTCGAGCACGTGGTGGATGAACTCGCAGTCCGGTATGACGGCCTTCGCCGCCGGCGGTGGCGCCTACCACGCCATCGTGGGTTCGCTGCTGCAGGCGCTGGTCTGCGCCATCATCTCCATCCCGATCGGCATCTTCGTCGCCATCTATCTGGTCGAGTACGGCGGCGGCACCCGGCTGGGCAAGGTCACCACCTTCATGGTCGACATCCTCACCGGTGTGCCCTCGATCGTCGCGGCGCTGTTCATCTACGCGCTGTGGGTGGCCACCCTGGGCTTCCAGCGTTCGGGCTTCGCGGTGTCGCTGGCCCTGGTGCTGCTGATGATCCCGGTGATCGTGCGCTCCACCGAGGAGATGTTGCGCATCGTCCCGATGGACCTGCGCGAGGCCAGTTACGCACTGGGCGTACCGAAGTGGAAGACCATCTCGGCCATCGTGGTGCCCACCGCGCTGTCGGGCATCGTCACCGGCATCCTGCTGTCGCTGGCCCGCGTGATGGGCGAGACGGCGCCGCTGCTGATCCTGGTGGGCTACGCCCAGGCGATCAACTTCGACATGTTCAGCGGCTTCATGGGGTCGCTGCCGGGCATGATGTTCGACCAGACGTCGGCCGGTGCCGGCGCCAACCCGGTCCCCACCGATCGCCTCTGGGGTGCCGCGCTCACCCTGGTCGTGGTCATCGCCCTGCTGAACGTCGGCGCGCGGTTCATCGCCAAATTCTTTGCCCCCAAGAAGGTTTAGGAGACATCCATGGCCAAGCGCCTTGATCTGAAAGACGTCAACATCTACTACGGCGCGTTCCACGCCGTGCAGAACGTGTCGCTGTCGGTGGAACCGCGCAGCGTGACCGCGTTCATCGGCCCGTCGGGCTGCGGTAAGTCCACCGTGCTGCGCACGCTGAACCGCATGCACGAGGTCATCCCCGGTGCCTACGTCAAGGGCTCGGTGCTGCTCGACGGCGACGACATCTACGGCTCGGGTGTCGACCCGGTGGGTGTGCGCAAGACCATCGGCATGGTGTTCCAGCGCCCGAACCCGTTCCCCACCATGTCGATTCGCGACAACGTTGTGGCCGGCCTGAAGCTGCAGGGCGTGCGCAGCAAGAAGACCCTCGACGAGGTGACCGAGCGGTCCCTCAAGGGTGCCAACCTGTGGAACGAGGTCAAGGACCGCCTCGACAAGCCCGGCGGCGGCCTGTCCGGTGGTCAGCAGCAGCGCCTGTGCATCGCCCGCGCCATCGCCGTGCAGCCCGACGTGCTGCTGATGGACGAACCGTGTTCGGCCCTGGATCCGATCTCGACGCTGGCCATCGAGGATCTGATCTCGGAGCTGAAGAAGGACTTCACCATCGTGATCGTCACGCACAACATGCAGCAGGCCGCCCGCGTGTCCGATCAGACGGCGTTCTTCAACCTCGAGGCCACCGGCAAGCCCGGTCAGCTGATCGAGATCGACGACACCGAGAAGATCTTCTCCAACCCGACCCAGAAGGCCACCGAGGACTACATCTCCGGCCGGTTCGGCTAGATCGACCAATACTGCGCGGCATCGGCTACGGCCGGTGCCGCGCAGTGCTTTTCGGGCCTCGGCGGGCGGCCCGGATCGGTCTCCAGGCCCGTGCGCCGAAACGACGAGGGCCGACCCCCGCCGGGGATCGGCCCTCGTCGTACGTGCGCCGCTACTGCGGTTCGGCCAGATTGTCCTCTGGCAGCTCACCGGTGGCGGTGAAGATGACCCGGCGCGAGATCTCCACGGCATGGTCGGCGAAGCGCTCGTAGAAGCGGCTCAGCAGCGTCACATCGACCGCGGCGGTGACGCCGTGCTTCCAGTCCTTGTCCATCAGGACCGAGAACAGGTGCCGGTGCAGGTCGTCCATCGCGTCGTCTTCTTCGCGGATCTGGGCGGCCTTCTCGGGGTCCAGGGTGTCGAGCACCTCGCGGGCACTGCCGGCCAATTCGACTGCCACCCGGCCCATCTCGGCGAAGTAGCCATTGACCTCCTCGGGCAGCGCGTGCTGCGGGTGGCGGCGGCGGGCGATCTTGGCGACGTGCAGGGCCAGCGCGCCCATGCGGTCGATATCGGCGATGATCTGGATTCCGCTGACGATGGCGCGCAGGTCACCGGCGACCGGGCCCTGCAGGGCCAGCAGCATGAACGCGGACTCCTCGGCGCGGGTCCGGATCTCGCCGAGCCCGTCCTGCTCGGAGATGACCTGTTCGGCGAGCGCGAGATCGGCCTGCAGCAGGGCCTGGGTGGCACGTTCCATGGCCACACCGGCCAGACCGCACATCTCGCCGAGCTGAACAGTCAACGAGGACAGTTGTTCTTGGTACGCAGTACGCATAGGAATACCTTACGGTTGCCGAGCTTGAAGGTCACGATGCCACAGGTGAACGAAAGGTGAATGACCTTCGCGTCAACGATACCGCTTTATTCGCAGGTCGTGTCCGCTGCGTTGGTGACCGTGAGGTCCTCCGGAAGCTCGGTGGTGGTGCTGCTGGCGGTGCCCCGCACGAGTTGCACCTGCACGGTGGAGCCGCTGGGCGACGGGGGTGTCACGGAGCTGAAATCGGTTCCCAGGACCACCCGAACGACGTCGCCCATTCCCGTGGTGCGCTCGATGGTGGCGTTGTGGAACGAGGATGCGACGGTTGCTGCGGCCTGCTCGTTGCCCGGGGAAAAGAACACCGTCGTGGCGTCCAGCGGACCGGGGTAGTCGTCGGGGGTGTCGACGTTGAAGCCGTGCTGCTGCAGGACATCCGCCGCGCTGGCAGCCAGGCCGGACTGACCGGTCGAGTTGGACACCCGCACCGTCACCGCGCTCGGATCGGTGGCCACTGCATCGAGGGTCTCGGCGCCACCGTCCTCGGTGGGAGTGGTTGTGCCGTTGTGGTTCTCTGGCGCCGCCGGTGCCGGCGCGTCATCGGCCGGGCGCTCCTCGGGCAGCGGCTCGTCGTTGATGATCGCGTCGAACAACGCGGCCATGTCCTCCAGGCGCGGCTGCTCGTTACCCCACTCGTCGGCGTACCCGGTGGTGGGCACCGTGACGAAGGTGATGCGTCCGGCGTTGACGCCCTGCACCGACTGTCCGAGGTCCACCAGGTCCTTGGTCTTGATGTTGTCGACGTAGCTGTCCTCGATGAACATGTTGACGACGTTGTTGAGCTTGGAAAGACTGAAGAAGACCTCTTTGGAGATCATCGAGCGCAACAGCGAGGACAGGAACAGCTGCTGGCGCTTGATGCGGCCGTAATCGCCGTTGACCTCGGTGGTCACCTGACGGGCCCGCACGTAGTTCAGCGCGGTGTGGCCGTCGACGATCTGCCGCCCCGGCTCGGCCAACACGGTGCCCAGCTCGTAATCCTCCAGCGGTGTGGTGCTGCAGACCTCGACACCGCCGAGCGCGTCGACCATCTTGGCGAATCCGGAGAAGTCGACGGCCATGAAGCGGTTCACCGACAGGCCGGACAGCTTCTGGATGACCTTGACCAGGCACTTGGGGCCGCCGACCGCATAGGCCGAGTTCAGCTTGGTCTCGGTGTACGCCTCGTCCAGGCCGTACATCGGGGAGTTCTCGTCGGTGATGGGGCCGTAAACGCCGGTCTCGGGGTCCCACGGCTCGCACTTGATCGGCGTGATGGCCAGATCGCGCGGGAAGGATACGGCCACAACGCGTTTACGGTCGGCCGGGATGTTGACCAGCATGATGGTGTCCGAGCGGGCGCCGGCCGCGTCATCGGTGGTGCCGGCGCCGATCTCGGCGTTGGCGCCGATGCGGGTGTCGGTGCCGACGATCAGGAAGTTCTCGTCGCCGAACTGCTTGTTGGGGTCGACGATATCGCGCGAGTTGGGGTCCAGCGCCGCGACCTGGTTGAGGCTGTTGTTCTTCATCGACTGCCACTGCCACGCACCGCCGGTGAGCAGCAGTGCGCAGACCGCGGCGAGGGCGGCGGCCACCCGGCCCGCGGTGCGGGCGGTGCGATGGTCGTGCGGCCGGGGTCGGGCGGTGTGTGCCGGCGGCCGCGGGGTGGTCAGGTCGGGCAGTTCCGGCGCGTAGGCCGAGGGCACATACATGACCTCGGTGGGCGGCTCGGTCGGATCGCGCCGGGCGGGCGGCTCGAAGATGACGGCGTCCACCGGTTCGACCAGATCGGTGATCTCGGCGGCGCTCTCGGGCACCGGTGCGGCCGGTACCTGTGCGGCGGGCTCCTCGGGTTCGGCGCGGTGCCGGGATCCGCCGGTGGTGTCGGGCTTGTCGGCGGCCAGCTTGGCGATCAGGTCGGCGACGGTGACGCCGTCGGTGTGATTACCGGTGCTCGACGGTGTGCCGGCCCGTTCCCACGGCGCGGCGCCTGGTGCCGGACGCTCCGATCGGGTAAGCCAGTCGTTGTCACCGCGGGCACGGTCGGAACGGCCAGGAGTGGCGTTGTCGCCGTCACTCATGTCCTACCGGCCTTCGACTCGAGGGGACGTGCGCGCCGTTGCGCACGGATGTCGTGGGGACCGCTGTCGAAGCCGCGTGCAGACAGCAGCACTACTTCTTGTAGCAGCCCCATGCCCGGCTCCGCCACCGGAGCCTGGTCTACGTGGCCCCTCATCGTACTGAGGCAACCTGAAAATCGGCCAGCGCGGTGATGTGACGGAGCGGTCTCGGGGACATCTCGGCTCAGCCGCCCGAGTGCATGACATCGGCCGCTTCGGGGACCGTGTCGTCATCGGGATCGTCGAGCCAACCCTCGGGCAGCGATACCGACGCCGGCGATCCCTGGCGTCCGCGCGGCCCGCCCGAGACCTCTGGGAAGGGCACGTCCTGATCCAACTGGCCCAGCAGGGCGTCGAGCTCGTCGCGCGTCTTGACCAGTGCCAACGCCCGACGCAGATCGCCACCGACCGGGAAACCGTGCAGGTACCAGGCGACATGCTTGCGGATGTCGCGCATGCCCTTGTCCTCACCGAAATGCGCCGCCAGCAGCTCACCGTGGCGCCGCACGATATCGGTGACCTCACCGAGGGTGGGCGGGGTCGGGATCGGGTGGCCGTTGAACGCCGCCGACAGTTCGGCGAACAGCCACGGCCGGCCCAGGCAACCGCGGCCGATGACGACTCCGTCACATCCGGTCTGCGCGATCATCGCCGACGCATCGGCGGCGTCGAAGATGTCACCGTTGCCGAGCACCGGGATGGTGGTCACGTGTTGCTTGAGTTCGGTGATGCGCGACCAGTCCGCGGCGCCGGAATAGCGTTGGGCGGCCGTGCGGGCGTGCAGCGCGACGGCCGCGGCGCCCTCGGCCTCGGCGATGCGGCCCGCGTCCAGATGGGTGGTGTGCGCATCGTCGATGCCGACCCGGAATTTCGCCGTGACGGGGATGGACGTGCCTTGCACACCGCGGACCGCCGCGGCGACGATCTGCCCGAACAATCGCCGCTTGAACGGGATCGCGGCGCCGCCGCCGCGCTTGGTGACCTTGGGCACCGGGCAGCCGAAATTCATGTCGATGTGGTCGGCCAGGCCTTCGTCGGCAATCATCTTGGCCGCGCGATAGGTGGTCTCGGGATCCACGGTGTACAGCTGCAGCGACCGCGGCGTCTCGTCGGGGGCGAACGTCGTCATGTGCATGGTGACCGGGTGGCGCTCGACGAGTGCCCGCGCGGTCACCATCTCGCAGACGTACAGTCCGCTGATGGTGCCGGCGCGGGCCACCTCCAGCTCGCGGCACAGCGTGCGGAACGCGACATTGGTGACACCGGCCATCGGCGCGAGGACGACCGGTGAGCGCAACGCGATCGGCCCGATCCGCAGAGATCGGGCCGATCGGTCGGTGGTGCTGGGGGCTAGGAGGCTGCCGATGATGTCACCAACAGATTCTTCATCGCCTTCTTCTCGGCGACCTTGCGCTCGCGCTCCAGGCGGCGCTCCTTGGCGATCTCGAACTTGACGCAGGTCTCCTCGAGCTCGCGGACGTGCTCGCCGATCTCATCGCGCAGCTTGGCGCCCTCACCGGTGAAGTCCTCACGCTCCAGGATGCGCCACTTCTTGAGCACCGGCATGACGATGTCGTCGAGGTGGATGCGCGGGTCGTAGACACCACCGGTGGCGATGACCACGGCCTTCCGGCGGAAGTCCGGAATGGTGTAGCCGGGCATCTTGAAGTTCGTCAGCACCTTGTGCAGCGCCTTCATCGCCTGGTTCGGGGCGATGTCCAGTCCGGCCGCGGCGACGTCGCGGTAGAAGATCATGTGCAGGTTCTCGTCGGCCGAGATGCGGCCCAGCAGCTGATCGGCGATGGGCTCGTTGCAGGCCCTACCGGTGTTGCGGTGCGAGACGCGGGTGGCCAGCTCCTGGAACGTCACGTAGATGACGGAATCGAACAGACTCTGGGCGAACAGCTCATCGCCACCCTGCAGATTCTGGCCGGGGGAGAAGCCGCGGGTGACCTGCTCGACGCGCAGCTCCTCGAGCTCGATCGGGTCCACCGCGCGGGTGACCAGCAGGTAATCGCGCAGCGCGATACCGTGGCGGTTCTCCTCGGCGGTCCACCGGTTCACCCAGTAGCCCCACGGGCCGTCCATGCTGAAGTTCATCGCGATCTCGCGGTGATACGAGGGCAGGTTGTCCTCGGTCAGCAGGTTCGTGATCATCGCGATGCGTGCGACCTCGGACAGCTTCGACTGCTCGGGATCCCACTCCTGGCCGCCCAGGGCGTAGAAGTTCTTACCGTCCGACCACGGGATGTAGTCGTGCGGGTTCCAGTCCTTGCGCATGGACAGATGCCGGTTGATCTGCTTCTCGACTACTGGCTCCAGCTCGTGCAGGAGCTGGAGATCGGTCAGTTCTTGCGACACGGTCACTCCCAGTTATCTGTACCTGATGGTTGCACTCAATATATCTGTGTCTGACGGTGACATTCAAGTTCCGTCACCGTGAGTCGCATAACGGTTACCCGTCTTTTGGACATGTCGATCGTGATCAATGTGCGGCGGCGCGGGCGAGCAGTAACTTGCTGCAGTAATCGACGAACTGTTCTCGGGTCGCGCTCAGGCGTCCGTCCAGGTAAGCGGTGAACAGGGCGGTGAGCGCGCCGACCAGTCCGGTGGCCACCATCGCCTGCACCGCCGGGTCCGCGATCTGGGTGAGTTTGCGCTGCAGCAGTGCGATGAAGTTCGGCATCCACTCGGCGCCGGATTTGACCAGCACGGGTTCGCGCTCGGGGGCGAGCAGCAGCACCCGACCCCGCGTCGGATCGTCGACCATCAGCGCGACGAACTGCTCGACGGCATCGCGCGGCGTCTTCGCCGAGAGCAGGGTGGCCATCGCCGCCCCGCACACCTCGTCGTACACCGCGCGCACGAACACGTCTCGATCGGCGAAGCTCTCGTAGAAGTAGCGCTCGGTCAGCGCGGCCGCGCGGCACACCGCCCGCACCGTCAGGGCCGGCCCGGATGACTTGCCGAGCAGGGCGATGCCGGCGGTGACCAATTCGTTGCGGCGCAGCGCCTGGCGGTCCTGCAGGGGAACGCCGGACCATCGACCGCGTCGTTGACCGGACGGCACATCACTCCTAAGCTGCATGGTGACAACGGGTGTAGTCAGAATTGCTCCTGACTCGACAGGGAAGGTCGCCAGTGACTCAAGATACGTCCGAGACATGCCCGGTGACCAGCGATTCCGTCGGCGCGGCGGGGTGCCCGGTCAGCGCCGGTTACGACGCCACCCCGCTCGGACCCGACTCGCTGACGTGGAAGTACTTCGGCCAGTGGACCGGCCTGTTCCAGGGCACCTGGGCCGGTTCGATGCAGAACATGCACCCGCAACTGGGCGCCGCCGTCGAGGAGCACTCGATCTTCTTCATCGAGCGGATCCCGCGGCTGCTGCGCTCGATCTACCCGATCGGCGGCGTCGTCTTCGACGGTGACCGCGCACCGCAGACCGGTGCCGAGGTCCGCGACTATCACATCGGCATCAAGGGTGTGGACAAGCAGGGCCGCCGCTACAGTGCGCTGAATCCCGACGTCTTCTACTGGGCGCACGCGACGTTCTTCAAATCCACGCTGCTGGCCGCCGAGAAGTTCGGCGGCGGCATCTCCGAGGCCGACAAGCGCCAACTGTTCGACGAGCACGTGCAGTGGTACCGGATGTACGGCATGAGCATGCGCCCGGTGCCCGAGTCCTGGGAGGCATTCCAGCTGTACTGGGACCACATGTGCACCGACGTGCTGGAGCGCAACTGGGCCGCGGTCACCGTGATGGACCTCTCGACCATGCCGAAACATCCATCGCTGCAATGGATCCCGGCTCCGTTGTGGAAACTGAACCTCAAGGTCATGCAGCGGTTCCTGACGTTCATGACCGTCGCCCTGTACGACCAGCCGGTGCGCGATCTGATGGGCTACACCTGGACCCCGCGCCAGCAGTGGCTGCACGACCGGTTGTGCAACGTCATCACCCTGGCCACCAAGGTGCTGCCCAAGCGGATGCTGATGCATCCGCGCAAGCGCTCGGCGATGGATCGCGCCGCCGGCCGGCTGCCCGCCGATGCGCCGCTGGTGCAGACGCCGGCGCGTAACCTGCCCCCGGTCGAGTACCGCGGCAACCCCAACTTCTACTGCCCGCAGGTCTGACGTCACGCGGTCTACCGTTGACCGCATGCAGCAGCCTCTCGGTGGTCGCTACGAACTCCGGGGTCTACTCGGGCGCGGCGGTATGGCCGAGGTCCACGACGGCTGGGACACCAGGCTCGGGCGTCCCGTCGCGGTCAAACTGATGGATTCCGCCGCCGGGGACCGACGACGATTTCAGATCGAGGCGCGCGCGGCGGCCGCGCTGAACCACCCGAACATCGTCGCGGTGCACGACAGCGGTGAATGCGACGGCGTGCCCTACATCGTCATGGAACGTTTGTCCGGGCGCACCCTGGCCGACGAGATCGCGGCCGGGCCCATGCCACCGGCGCGGGTGCGGGCCCGCCTGGCCGAGGTGTTGTCCGCGTTGGCGGCCGCGCACGCCGCGGGCATCCTGCACCGCGACATCAAACCGGCCAACATCCTGCTGACCGACGCCGGCGCCGCCAAACTCGCGGATTTCGGAATCGCCAAGAGCCCGGTGTCCAGTCATACGATGACCGGCCAGATCGTCGGCACGCTGGGCTATCTCAGTCCGGAACGGCTGGCCGGCCACGCCGCGACCGCCGCCGATGACCTGTACGCCGTCGGCGTGGTGGGTTTCGAGGCGCTGATCGGCCGCGTTCCGCTGCCGTACGAGGATCTGGCGACCCTGCGCCCCGACGTCGACGCCGTGCTCGTGTCGGCGATCCAGCGCGCCATGGCGCCCGACCCGCGGACCCGTTTCACCGGTGCCGAGCACATGCTCATGGCGCTGTCGGCACGCCCGCCCACCATGGTGCTCGACAGCCCGCTGCCGGATACCGCAACGGTCGTCGTCGCGGCCCCCACGCCGCGCACGCGCCGTCGCACGCTGATCGGGGTGCTGGGGGCGGCGGCCGCCGTCGTCGTGCTCGTCGTCGCGTTCGTCGTCGACACCGCATCGCGCTCGGGCACGCCCACACCGGTGAGCACCACCGCACCGTCTCCGGTGGCGCCGGTGTCCTCGCCGCCGGTGCTTCCGACCGCGACCGTCACGCCCGCCCCTGCGCCGGCGCCAGGTCCGCCCGCCGGGCGCGGCAATGGGGAGAACCGGAAGGGCGAGAAGGGGCCCAAGCCCAAGCAGGACCGCTGAAGCGTGGGCCGGAGTTGGCGTGGTGGCACGGGAAACACGTCCACAGCTTCAGCTGCCATGGACGAGCGGCCGTCGAGACTGAACTGGTGTAGACGTTTCGACGCTGAGAGCTACCTGATCTCAGTGGCGAAGCGCATAGGGCGAGCGGACTGAAGCCAGGTAGAAACCCGCGCCGGACAAGTGTGGTGCCCCCACCAGGGCTCGAACCTGGGACCTGCGGATTAAAAGTCCGTAGCTCTACCAACTGAGCTATAGGGGCGTGGTGAAAGAGGATACTTGCCGCCCTGATCAGACGAGTGGGGGTATCCGGTTTGGGATTTCGCGCAGCTGTGTCCTAAGCTATCGAAGCTTCCAACGTCACCGGCGTTGAGAGCGGCCCGGAGAAATCCGGATAGGCCCCCATCGTTTAGCGGCCTAGGACGCCGCCCTTTCACGGCGGTAGCACGGGTTCGAATCCCGTTGGGGGTACGACGCAGAGGGTGACACCTCTGTGAGGCAGTAACGAGCAAGGCCCTGTGGCGCAGTTGGTTAGCGCGCCGCCCTGTCACGGCGGAGGTCGCGGGTTCGAGTCCCGTCAGGGTCGCCATCTCGGCGAGGTATCCCGGTCGAAAGGCCGGGGCCTTCCGGCCAGGTAGCTCAGTTGGTACGAGCGTCCGCCTGAAAAGCGGAAGGTCGCCGGTTCGATCCCGGCCCTGGCCACTCAGATCGAAATTGTCATTCCCGTAACATCCTTCTCGCGGATCACGATCAAATCTTCGTGCCGCACTCATTCGGGGATGAAAAGCGTAACCGTCTCAAGGCCGTCATCGTCGCCGTGTTCATGGCGTGCGCACTGGCCACCGCCACCGCCGCACCGGCGTCCGCGCAGCCGGCCGGCAAGGATTTCACCAAGCCCGCCATCGTGATCCTGGGTTACGGGCTCACCCCGGACGGCTGGATGCGCCCGATCCTCTACACCCGGGTGCTGACCGGGCTGGCGATCGCGCAGGCGTTTCCGCAGTCGCCGATCATCGTCACCGGTGGCAATCCCCGCAACGGTCGCACCGAAGCCGGCGAGATGCGCAATCTGCTGCAACTGCTCGGCTTCCCGCGCAACCGCATCATCGTCGAGGACAAGGCCAACAGCACGGTGCAGAACGCCCGCTTCTCGGTGCCGTTGGCGGAGAAGGCCGACACCTCGGGCATCATCCTGGTCACCTCTTCCACTCACCAGGACCGCGCCGACACCAACTTCGTCGACGCCGGCGCCAACGTCCTGGCCACCGTGAGCTTTCCCGACGGCAGCCCGCAGACCAACATCGGCCAACTCATCAAGGATGTGCTCAGCCCGCTCACGCCCATCCGGTGAGCGCGGTACGCTCCCGCCATGGAGCTACTACGCAACGTAGTTGTATTGATCCACATCATCGGGTTCGCCATCACCTTCGGCGCCTGGGTGGCTGCCGCGGCGTCCCGAGAGTTCCGGATCGCCAAGGTGATGGACTACGGCCTGCTGGTCTCGCTGCTCACCGGTATCGCGCTGGCCGCGCCATGGCCGGCCGGGGTGGTGCTCAACTACCCCAAGATCGGCATCAAGCTGGCGCTGCTGGTCATCCTGGGCGGTGTGCTCGGCATGGGCAGCGCTCGCCAGCGTCGCACCGGAGCGCCCGTCGCACGCCCGCTGTTCTATGCGGTGGGCGCGCTGTCGCTGACCGCGGCGGGGCTCGCCGTTCTATGGTGACCGGGTGACGACGGACGCTGCCGGGGGCGACTTCCGCTCCCGCCTGCTGACCGCCCTGGAAACCTCGATCGCCGAGGACGGCTACGCCAAGACGACGATCGCCGATATCGTGCGCCGCGCGCGTACCTCGCGACGCACCTTCTACGAGCACTTCTCCAGTAAGCAGGAGTGCTTCATGGCCCTGCTGAGCGAGGCCAATGCCGACCAGGTCCGCCAGATCGCCTCGGCCGTCGACCCCGACGCGCCGTGGCGCGAGCAGGCCCGCCAGGCCATCGAGGCGTGGATCGCCTCGGCCGAGTCACGCCCGGATCTGACGCTGAGCTGGATCCGTGACGGCCCCTCGCTGGGCACCGCCGGCCGTTCCCTGACCCGTGACTTCATGGAGCAGTTCATCGGCATGGTCACCGCGCTGGTCGACAGCGACCAATTCCGTGCCGCCGGTATCGGTCCGGTGTCTCGGCCGCGGTTGATCATGCTGCTCGGTGGGCTGCGCGAACTCACCGCCGTCACGGTCGAGAACGGCGGCGCGATGAGCGATATCACCGAGGACGCGGTCGACGCGACCATCGCGCTGTTCGCCCCGCACTGACGTTCTCAGGCCGTGGCGCGCGCCTGTTCCCACAGCACCGGATCGTGGGCGTTGACCAGCATCAGGTCGGGATCGGCGCGACGGGTCAGCTCGACGAGCCGAGCATGGTTGTCGCGCACCCGCTTTCGGTCCAGCGCCAGCACGAGTTCCATCGTCGACAGGATCTTGGGAATCGGTGCGCCATCGAGGATGCCGCGGTGGAAGAACGCGTCCCCGCCGTGCAGCACCCAGCGGTGACCGGCGTCCACGGCCACACACGCGTGCCCACGGGTGTGGCCGGGCAACGGGATCAGGGCGATACCGTCGAGCACCTCCTTGGCCGCGCCGAATCCGCGCCAGGTCTCGCCGTCGGCCTCGTGCTCGACGAGCTTGACGCCGTGCGACCATTGCAGACTCCGGTAGCGCATCCGCTCCCGCCACGTCGGTTCGCGCAGGGCGCCCGATGCCTCTGCCGCGGTGACGTGCACCTGCGCGTCGGGGAAGTCGGCAAGTCCGCCGATGTGGTCGCAGTCGAAATGGGTCAACACGATGTGGCGCACATCCGCGCGCGCGAAACCCAGCGCCTCGACCTGCCGCGCCGCGGTCTCGGCCGGATCGAGCACCGGGCGCGCCGCATGCCGGAACGGTCCCAACCGCCGGGCCGGTTCGGCGCAGTCGAGCAGGCCGTATCCGCTGTCGACCAGGACCAGCCCGTCGGCGGACTCGATCAGCAGCACGTGACACACCAGCGGTGCACTCGGCACCGGCATGCTGCCGCAGTTGAGATGATGAACGCGCAAGACCGGACCCCCTTGAAACGGTTGCTGCAGGTCTATGAAACCGCAGCCGCGGGCACGGCGGCACACCCGGGGCACTGCGGTACGTTGAGCCGATGGTTCGGCCCGCTCAGACCGCGCGCAGTGAGCGCACCCGCGACGCGCTGCGCCAGGCCGCCATGGTGAGGTTCCTGGCCCAGGGCGTCGACGACACCTCCGCCGAGCAGATCGCCGCCGACGCCGGTGTCTCGCTGCGAACCTTCTACCGGCACTTTTCCTCCAAACACGACCTGCTGTTCGTCGACTACGACGCCGGGCTGGAGTGGTTTCGCACCGCGCTGGCCAATCGCTCCGCCGACGAATCGATCGTCGAGGCCGTGCACGCGGCGATCCTGGAATCACCGTATGACGTCGACGCGGTGGCCAGGATCGCCGAGTTGCGCTCCGACGAACTGGACCCCGGCCGTATCGTCCGGCACATCCGGCAGGTGGAGGCGGCGTTCGCCGAGGTGGTCGAGGAACACCTGCGCCACGACCACCCGCCGGCTCCGGACATCGACGCCCAGCTGCAGATCACGGTGGCCGCCCGGTGTATCGCGGCGGCGGTGTTCGGCGCGATGGAGGTGTGGATGCTCGGCGAGCAGCGCTCGCTGCCCGAGCTGGCCCGGCTCTGCCGCACGGCGCTGGACTCGCTGGAATCGGGCGTCATCCCGACCCGCTAGTTTTGTCATTATTGACAAAACTATGTCCGGGTGCCAGCCTCGGTGAATGCCGGACAGCTTCGACGCGATCGTCATCGGGGCGGGCCACAACGGCCTGGCCGCCGCCGCTCTGCTGCAGCGCGCAGGGCTGCGCACCCTGTGTCTGGATGCCAAGCTGTACGCCGGCGGAATGGCTTCCACGGTCGAACTTTTCGACGGTTACAAGTTCGAGATCGCGGGCTCGCTGCAGTTCCCGACATCGGCCGTGGTGAGTCGCGAACTGGGCCTGGACGGGTTGCCGACCGTGGACGTCGACGTCATGTCGGTGTCATTGCGCGGTATCGGCGACGACCCGGTGATCTACTACACCGACCCGATGAAGCTGCTCACCCACCTCAACGAGGTGCACGGGGCCGAAGCCGTCAACGGGATGGCCGGGCTGATGGCCTGGAGCCAGGCGCCGACCCGTGCGCTGGGCCGGTTCGACGCCGGCCGTCCGCCGAAGACGATCGACGAGATGTACGCCTGCGCGCAGAACGAATTCGAGCGCTCCGCCATCACCGACATGCTGTTCGGTTCGGTGACCGATGTGCTCGACCGGTACCTGCCCGACGCCGAGAAGCACGGCGCGCTGCGCGGCATGTTGTCGTTCCTGGCCGTCAACACCACCTATCGCGGTCCTGCCACGCCGGGTAGTGCCGCCGCGCTGGCATTCGGTCTGGCGGTGCCCGACGAGAACGCGGTGCTGATGAAGAAGCTGCGCGGTGGTATCGGCGCGCTCACCGCGCATCTGCTCGACGTCCTGATCGGGGCCGGGGGAGAGCTTCGGTTGCGGTCCAAGGTCGAGGAGATCCTGACCGACGGCGGGCGGGTCACCGGTGTACGCCTGGAGGGCGGTACCGAACTGCGGGCGCCCGTTGTCGTCTCCGGTATCGCCCCCGACGCCACGATCACCCGGATGATCGATCCCGGTGCGCTGCCCGCCGATGTCCGCACCCGCTTCTCGCATGTCGATCATCGGGGCAGTTATCTGCAGATGCACTTCGCGCTGGACGCCGTGCCGACCTTCGCCGAACCGTACGAGATGCTCAACGATCCCGAGATGCAGGCGGCCATCGGTCTTTTCAACACCCCCGAGGAGTTGCAACAGCAGTGGGAGCAGTGCCGGCGCGGAATCGTGCCCGCCGATCCGGCCATCGCCATGCAATTGCCGTCGGTCAAGGATCCCGACCTCGCCCCGCCGGGAAAGCATGCGGTGTCGGCGTTCTCCCTGTGGTTCCCGGTCGAGAACGCCGACGCGTCCTACGGTGAGCTGAAGGCCGAGATGGGGCAGCGGGTGATCGACAAGATCACCCGGTTGGCACCGGATTTCGAGAAACTCATCATCCGGCACACGACGTTCACGCCGAAGCACATGGGCACGATGTTCGGCGCGCCCGGTGGCGACTACTGCCACGGCCTGATCCATCCGGAGCAGATGGGGCCCAACCGTCCGGGGCCCAGAGGCTATGCGGATCAGCGGCTTCCGATCGATGGGTTGTACCTGGGCAGTGCCGGCTGCCATGGCGGGCCCGGCATCACGTTCATCCCGGGCTACAACGCCGCGGCGGCCGTGTTGGCCGATGCCGGCTAGGCGTGCTCTTGGCCGGCCGGCGCTCCGCCCTCATCGGACCAGTCGGACCGGTCCTCGGCACCCTTGGCCGGATCGCTCATGACATCGTCGTCGGCGCCCTCGGGGCCGGCGTCTGATTCGGTGGTCTTCGGGTCTGTGCTCACGGTCGTCGAATTACCCGGTGCGCCGGATTCGGAAACGGTGGCACGCGACCTCGATGGCGCGCGCCCAGACCCGCGTGATGGTTGCCCGCGCGGTGTCGGGAATGACGGGTACGCGGGTTTCGGCGGTCAAGGCGTAACCCGGGTGGTTACTGTCAGCCCATGGCAACCAACGTTTCCCGTGACGTCGTCATCGAGGCCACCCCGGAGGAGATCCTCGCCGTCGTCGCCGATGTCGAGTCCACCCCGACCTGGTCACCGCAGTATCAGAAGGCCGAGGTCGTCGACCGCGACGCGCAGGGGCGCCCGCACCGGGTCATCCAGACCATCAAGACCGTCGGCATCAGCGATCAACTCACCATCGACTACACCTGGGAGGAGAACAAGGTCAGCTGGGTCCTGGTGAAGGCCAGCCAGCTGAAATCCCAGCAATGCAGCTACACGCTGACCCCGGAGGGTGACAAGACCCGGGTGCGCTTCGACATGACCATCGATCTCGCGATCCCGATGCCCGGCTTCCTGCTGAAGAAGGTGATGTCGGGCGCGATCGATGTGGCCACCGACGGGTTGCGTAAGCAGGTGCTCAAGGTCAAGAAGGGGTGACCGGGGTGCTGGCCGGTGTCCGGGTGATCGAACTCGGCGGCATCGGCCCCGGCCCGCATGCGGCGATGATGCTGGCCGACCTGGGGGCCGATGTGGTGCGCGTACGCCGGCCCGGCGGGTTGCAGATGCCGGCCGAGAACGTCGATCTGCTGCACCGCGGTAAGCGCGTCGTCGACCTGGACGTGAAACGCGAACCCGAGGTTCTGCTGGACTTGACGACGAAAGCCGATGTGCTGCTGGACTGTTTCCGCCCCGGAACCTGCGAGCGCCTCGGCATCGGCCCGGATGTGTGCGCGGCTGTGAACCCGCGGCTGATCTTCGCGCGGATCACCGGCTGGGGGCAGGACGGCCCGTTGGCGGCCACCGCCGGCCACGACATCAACTATCTGTCACAGACCGGCGCGCTGAGCGCCATCGGTCATCGAGACCGTCCGCCGGTGGCTCCGCTGAATCTGGTCGCCGACTTCGGCGGCGGTTCCATGCTGGTGCTGGCCGGGATCCTGGCCGCGCTCTACGAGCGGGAGCGCTCGGGTCTGGGGCAGGTGATCGACGCGGCCATGGTCGACGGTGTCAGCATGCTGGCGCAGATGATGTGGACCATGAAGGCGACGGGAACGCTTGCCGATCAACGTGAGTCGTTTCTGCTCGACGGCGGTGCCCCGTTCTATCGCAGCTACGAGACCTCCGATGGCGGGTACATGGCGGTCGGTGCCATCGAGCCGCAGTTCTACGCCGCGCTGCTCGCCGGGTTGGGCCTGGGTGCCGAGGGCATGCCCGGACAGTTCGAGCGTGACCGCTGGCCCGAGCTGCGGGACCTGTTCGAGGCCCGGTTTGCCGAGCGCACACGGGAGGAGTGGACGGCCGTGTTCGCCGGCACCGACGCCTGCGTCACCCCGGTTCTGAACTGGGCCGAGGCGGCCGACAGTGCGCATCTGCGCGAGCGGGGCACGCTGATCGACGCGCACGGGGTACGTCAGGCGGCCCCCGCGCCGCGGTTCTCCCGGACACCGTCCGGCGAGGTCGGTGCACCACCGCAGGCGGCGACGCCGATTGCGGAGCTCGAATGGTGACAGCTTTGCTGTCTGCTACTACGTCAATTATTAATACGCAGTTCGCCGAAATCCTTGCGGCAATCTAAGGACAGTCTTATATTTGCCCCTATGGCTGTCCGAGCGTCGAGGGAACTCCTCTTCGACGCCTCGCCGGAGGCGATCCTCGATGCGCTCGCCGATATCGACGAGGTGCCGACCTGGTCACCCGTGCACAGATCCGCCGAGGTGGTGGATCGTCATCCCGACGGAAGACCCCACCATGTCAGGGCCACCCTGAAGGTCATGGGGATCACCGACAAGGAGATGCTGGAGTATCACTGGGGTGACGACTGGGTGGTCTGGGACGCACAGGACACCTTCCAGCAGCGCGGGCAGCACGGCGAATACAAGCTCATCCGCGAGGGTGATCGCACCCGCGTGCGCTTCGACCTCATCATCGACCTGGCCGCACCGATCCCCGAGTTCCTGATGCGGCGCGCCAAGAAACTCGTCCTCGACGCGGCCGTCGACCGGTTGCGTATCCGGGTGAACCGCTTCTACGGCTAGCCTCCCTGTGCTGGCCTGACCCAGAATTATTTCGCCGCAACCGTCGGATAAGTCCGTGGAAACGGCGGGGAAACAAAGCGGTCGCATAGTCGGCAACCATGACCGAAACCGTTGTACCTCCCACCGACGCGCCACCGGCAGCCGTTGCCGGCGCCGGAGACATCGTCGAAGCCGCCGGTCACCCGGTCGGCGGCGGCGTGATGAAGCCCGGTTACGACCCCCGGCTGACCAACGAGGACCTCGCGCCGCTGGGCAAGCAGTCCTGGACGTCCTACAACATCTTCGCCTTCTGGATGTCCGATGTGCACAGCGTCGGTGGATACGTCACCGCCGGCAGCTTGTTCGCTCTCGGTCTGGCCAGCTGGCAGGTCCTGGTGGCGCTCCTGGTCGGCATCACGATCGTCTACTACTTCTGCAACCTGGTAGCGAAACCGAGCCAGGCCACCGGTGTGCCGTATCCGGTGATCTGCCGCACCGTGTTCGGTGTGCTGGGTGCCAACATCCCGGCCATCATCCGCGGGTTGATCGCGGTGGCCTGGTACGGCATCCAGACCTACCTGGCCTCGGCGGCCCTGGATGTGGTGCTGCTCAAGCTGTTCCCGGGCCTGATGCCGTACGCGCAGGTCGAGGACTACGGTTTCGCCGGGCTGTCGCTGCTGGGCTGGTGCAGCTTCCTGCTGCTGTGGGTGCTGCAGGCGTGTGTTTTCTGGCGTGGCATGGAATCCATCCGCAAGTTCATCGACTTCTGCGGTCCCGCAGTGTATGTCGTGATGTTCATCCTCTGCGGCTACCTGATCCATCGGGCCGGCTGGGGCGCCATCGACCTGAACCTCGGTGCGGTCACCCACACCGGATGGTCGGCGGTGCCGGTCATGCTGGGTGCCATCGCGCTGGTGGTGTCCTACTTCTCCGGGCCGATGCTGAACTTCGGTGACTTCTCCCGCTACGGCAAGTCCTTCGCGGCGGTCAAGAAGGGCAACTTTCTTGGGCTCCCGGTGAACTTCCTGGTGTTCTCGGTGCTGGTGGTCGTCACCGCATCGCTGACGCTGCCGGTGTTCGGTGAACTGCTGACGGACCCCGTGGAGACGGTGGCCCGCATCGACAGCACCTTCGCGATCGTATTGGGCGCACTGACATTCACCATCGCCACCATCGGTATCAACATCGTGGCCAACTTCATCTCGCCGGCCTTCGACTTCTCCAACGTCAGCCCGCAGCGCATCAGTTGGCGGGCCGGCGGAATGATCGCCGCCGTCGGCTCGGTGCTGATCACGCCGTGGAATCTGTACGCCAATCCCGAGGTCATCCATTACACGCTGGAGACGCTCGGTGCGTTCATCGGTCCGCTGTTCGGTGTGCTGATCGCCGACTACTACCTGGTGCGCAAGCAGAAGGTAATCGTCGACGAGATGTTCACCATGGATGAGGGCGGGAAGTACTGGTACACCAAGGGATACAACCGGGTCGCGGTGATCGCCACCGTCATCGGCGCGGTGCTCGCCGTGATCCCGGTGCTGCTCGGGGGCAGCGTGACCGGGATGGCGGCCGCCGCGCAGTACAGCTGGTTCATCGGCTGCGGTGTCGGCTTCGCGGTTTACTACCTGATGGGTACCCGCGACAGATTGGTCTCAGAGTCGTTGTCCTGAACCGATCTGGGTCATCGATTCGAGCGGCATGAAGAAGTCGACCACCGGGATCGGCCGCTGTGCGCGCGCAACGGCCGATCCCGGTCCGTCGTCACCTCGGTCATCTCACTGTTCGCGCGATAATCGGACGCGCCAGTCATCACAACGCCGCGACGGGCGTGCTCGGACTGCGCGAGATGATCCCCCGAGGTGACACCACGGCGGCATTTCACTGTGTAGTTGTCAAGGAACGCAATGGCTTTGGGGTTATGCGGCGGTGGGCAGGTCGGTCATGGTGCGTCGGGCGTGCGAGCGCAGGTGTGGCGGTTGTGGTCCGGTCGGGTCGTGTGGTGGGATGAACCAGGGGTGGCGGTCGGGGCCGAGGTAGACCGGCCAGCCACCGTGGTGGATCTGGGTGTGGTGGTAGCGGCACAGCAGAGGGTGTCGCACGAATCCGTGGCATGAGGTGGCCGTCGTAGTGTCGTATCGCATGAAAGATGCTGTTGGATGCGATGATTGGAGGTGTCGGT